>CABUGI010000012.1 GCA_902491055.1 uncultured Collinsella sp.
CCGCCTGCGTATACTGCAGATGTATGAGTTAGGAGTATCCATGGCGGAATTTGAAGTAGAACGCGTTGGTGGAGAACTTAAGCGCTTTGGCGTTGAGGGCACTGAGGTGCCGTTTGAAGTCGTCTCTCCCTATGAGCCTGCCGGTTCCCAGCCTAAGGCCATTGAGTCGCTTGTGCAGGGCGTGAGGGACGGAGACCGCTATCAGGTTTTGCTGGGCGTGACTGGTTCGGGCAAGACCTTCACGATGGCAAAGACTATTGAGGCCCTGGGAAAGCCGACGCTGGTCATGGCTCCGAATAAAACGCTCGCCGCTCAGCTTGCGAGCGAGCTCAAAGAGTTCTTTCCCAACAACGCTGTGGTCTACTTCGTCTCGTACTACGACTACTATCAGCCCGAGGCGTATGTGCCGCAAAGCGATACATATATCGAGAAAGACTCCTCGATTAACGAAGAGGTTGAGATGCTGCGACATCAGGCGACCGCATCGCTGCTCTCTCGACGCGATGTGATCGTTGTCGCATCGGTCTCGTGTATCTATGGCATTGGCTCTCCTGAGGACTATGCAGGTCTGGCTCCAAACGTCGACAAGAAGGTGCCGCTCGAGCGCGATGACTTTATCCATGCACTTATCGACATTCAATATGATCGCAATGACTATGACCTGGCACGCGGCACGTTCCGCGTGCGCGGCGATGTTGTCGACGTGTATCCGCCTTATGCCGAGCATCCGTTGCGGTTTGAGTTCTTTGGCGACGAGGTCGAGCTGATTGCCGAGATCGATGAGGTCACCGGTGAGATGCTTCGTGAGTACGAGGCCATCCCTGTATGGCCGGCATCGCACTACGTGACCGAGAAGCCGAAGGTCAAGGCGGCTCTGAAATCGATCAGCGAAGAGTGCGAGAAGCGCGTGGCGGAGCTCAAGGCGACCGACAAGTTGCTCGAGGCGCAGCGTCTGCAGCAGCGCACCGATTATGATCTTGAGATGCTCGAGACGATGGGCTTTTGCAACGGCATCGAGAACTACTCGCGTCATCTGGACGGTCGCAAGCCGGGTGAGCCGCCGTTTACCCTAATCGATTACTTTCCCAAGGATATGCTCTGCATCATCGATGAGAGCCATGTGACGGTGCCGCAGGTCCGCGGCATGCACGAAGGTGACCGCTCGCGTAAGGTGACGCTGGTGGAGCACGGTTTTCGTCTGCCTTCGGCACTCGATAACCGCCCGCTTCGTTTCGATGAGTTTGAGGCGAGGATTCCCCAGTTCATCTACGTCTCGGCTACGCCGGGCGACTATGAGCTGCGGGTTAGCCAGAACGACGTTGAGCAGATTATTCGTCCGACCGGTCTGCTCGACCCCAAGATCGATGTGCGTCCGGTTCGTGGACAGATTGACGATCTTGAGGACGAGATTCGCGAGCGCGTTGCCCGCAAGGAGCGCGTGCTGGTGACCACGCTCACCAAGCGCATGGCCGAGGACCTGACCGACCATCTGCTTGATGCCGGCATTAAGGTCAATTACATGCACTCCGATACGGCGACGATGGACCGTGTCGAGATCCTGCGAACGCTGCGGGAGGGAAAGATCGATGTCCTCGTTGGCATCAACCTGCTCCGCGAGGGTCTAGACCTTCCCGAGGTCTCGCTGGTGGCAATTCTCGACGCTGACAAGGAAGGTTTCTTGCGCAACCGCCGTTCGTTGATTCAGACGATTGGCCGTGCGGCCCGTAATGCCGACGGCGAGGTCATCATGTATGCAGACGTTGTTACCGATTCGATGAAAGAGGCCATCGAGGAGACGCAGCGTCGTCGCGAGATTCAGATGGCATATAACGAAGAGCACGGCATTGTGCCCAAGACGGTCCGCAAGGCCATTAACGACATTTCGAGCTTTATTGCCGAGGCCGAAAAGACTGTGGGCTCGAAGGGACGCTCGAGAGGCGATTCGCTGGGTCACGGTGCGTTCTATACGCCCGACGAAAACGGCGAGGGCGCCGCGCCGGAGACGGTGGCACCCGAGCAGACGCTTGCCGAGCAGCTGGAAGGGCTGCCGCATGACGAGCTCGTGCGGATCGTCGAGACCATGGAGGAAGACATGCGTAACGCTTCCGCCGCCATGGACTTTGAGGAGGCGGCACGTTTGCGCGATGCCGTCGTTCAGATTCGGGCGATGCTTGAGGGCGCATCTGAGGACGAAACGATCGAGCGTTTGCGTTCGCAGGCTCGCAAGGGCTCTACCTTTGCTTCGGGCAGAAAACGCCAGGGTGCACGATTCAGGAAGTAGCGAACAGGCCCCGAGTTCCTTGTGGAGCTCGGGGCCTGTGTCGTTCGGACGTGAGAGTTCGTGCACTAAAGGTCTGCTATCAGCGCCTCAGCGCAACGGACGCCGTCGGTGGCGGCACTCATGATGCCGCCGGCATATCCGGCACCCTCGCCGCAAGGGTAAAGGCCCGGAGTCGACGTGGCGTGGCATGTTCGATCGCGGGTGACGGTGACCGGGGAGCTCGAACGCGTCTCCACGCCAGTGAGGACCGCATCGGGGCGGTCATAGCCACGCAGTTTCTTACCGAGCAGGGGGATTCCCAAACGAAGCGATTCGACGATATGCCGCGGGAGGGCATCGTCGATCGCCGTCCAGGTCACGCCAAGTGGATAGGTTGGTTTTACCTTTCCGGGTGCCGTGCTGGCGCGTCCCTCAAGGAAATCTCCGACGAGCTGTGCCGGCGCGTTCCAGTTGGAGCCACCCAGGCGATAGGCGGCTCGCTCGCAGGCGCGCTGGAGCTCAATGCCTGCGAGCGGATCATCGCCGGGAAGGTCGTCAGGTGTGACGTTGACGAGTAGGGCGGCATTCGCGTTGCGCCCGCCGCGGGCATTGAGGCTGGCACCGTTGACGCACAGATGGCCCTGCTCGGAAGAAGCCGCGACAACCTGTCCGCCGGGGCACATACAAAACGAGAATACGCTGCGGCCGTTGGGGAGATGGGCGACAAGCTTGTAGGGGGCTGCTCCGAGTGCCGGGTGCCCCGCCGAAGGGCCATATTGGGCGCGGTCGATGTCGCGCTGTGGATGCTCGATGCGCACACCCATGGCAAAGGTCTTTTGCGCGAGGGCAACATTATGTTCTTTGAGAAGCTCGAATACGTCGCGGGCGGAATGGCCGCAGGCGAGAATGAGGTGCTTTGTGGCGATTGTCTCGCTTGTGGTTTCTTGGGGCGGTTGGACATCGACGCCGGTGATGGCGCCAGATCCATCGGTTCGAATATTGACGAGCTTTGTTCGATAGCGGACGGTTCCACCGAGCTGCTCGATGCGTTGAGAAATGTTGGTGACGACGGTGGGGAGGATGTCAGAGCCAATGTGCGGCTTGGCGTCCCACAGGATGTCGCGAGGTGAGCCAGCTTCGACGAAGGTCTCAAGAATCAGTCGATGGGCAGGATTCTTGGTTCCCGTGTTGAGCTTGCCGTCCGAGAAGGTCCCTGCGCCGCCCAGGCCAAATTGGATATTGCTTTCGGGGTCGAGGATACGCTCCTTAAGAAAGAGATCAATTGCTTCCGAGCGGCGAAGTGCGGGGTCGCCGCGCTCGATGAGCAGGGGTTTAAGGCCCGCTTCGGCAAGGGTCAGGGCGGCGAAGAGACCGGCGCAACCGGCGCCGACAACGACGGGACGCTCCCTGGGTGCATTCGGGACAGGGTTGGGGAATGAAGGCGCCTCGCCGTCTACCATGCGGATGCGCGAGCGGTCGCGCTCGGCGACGCGGTCGACCACCTCCTGCTCGAGTCGGGAGCTTGTCAGTTCAACTCGAAAGCTCAAAATAAAATGGACATCTCGCTTTTTACGGGCGTCGATTGACTTGCGATGGAGCTCAATGGCTTTAATCTGGGAATCCTCGCATCGCAGGGCTCGTTTGACGGCGCGTCTACCAATAGCAAGGCAGGCGGTTTCGTCGCCGGCCTCATCGAGTGACGCGTGGACTTGGGTGATTTCGATCATCGAGGTCTCCTTAGATGCAAGAAAGAGGCCGCCCGGTGTTCCAGACGGCCCGAATGCGTTTTGATTATAGACTGCGCGGCTATAGGCTGCTTGCAGCGCGAATACCCGAGATCCAAGCCCACGCAAGGTTGAAACCGCCGCAATCGGCATCGATGTCGAGTGCCTCGCCACAGATGTAAAGTGGGGCGCCTGCCGCGTTGCTCACGCAGAGGTTGGGAGCTGAGACGCTCTCGATGGGCACGCCGCCGCGCGTGACCTGGGCCGAACGCTCCTCTGTCGTCCCATCGACGAGCAGCTTAAAGTGCTTGAGGATTGAGACCAGATGGATGACGTCGTACGACCCGGGGCGGCACTGTTCGAATGCGGTGCAGACAACGTGAGAGAACTGCGGGGCGAGCATGCCGTCGAGCCAGCGGGGGTCGCGGGGTGAAAAGCCGCCGAGCAACTCAACTCGCTGGTTGAGCATATCGAGCAACTCGTCTTTGGAGAGGTCGGGGAAAACGTCGAGCAGAATCGTGTCTCCGCGCTGGACGCGACGGGAGAGGTTAAAGGCGGCAACGCCCGAGATGCCAAAGGTTCGGAAGAGCACTTCGCCGTCTTCGCGCCAGAGCTCCTCGTGATTGCGGGTGAGCGTCAAACGGGCGCGGACGCGCAGACCATCCAGCGTCTTGAGCGCAGTCTGGTCGCCGAAGACCGATGCCGACACAGGGCAGAGGACGGGATGCTGCGGTGTGAGGGAAAGATTGAACGTCTTCGCGATGTCGGCGGGGCTGCCGCCCGTAGCGATAATTACGGCCTTTGCCTGCAGCGTCTCGATCTTGCGAGGGGTGTCGGCAAGCGCCTTCCGAAGCGAGCGGACCTCCGTTTTTCGGTCGTCGTGCTTTTTTGCCTTGAGTGCTCGCGCGGGACGGTCTATTTGGAGCGCCCAGCCCTCGGGCGCTTTGAATGCCGAGGCAACGTTTGCTCCACAGATCAAGGTGATACCCAGGTGATTGCAAGCGTTGAGAAGTGCATCGCGCACCGATTCGGCACGAAGGGAGCGCGGATACAGCCGGCCCTCCTCGGAGGTCGTCATGATGCCCAACGAGGAGAAGAAACTGTCGAGCTCTTGCTCAGGCTGGGGACCCATGACGGATTCGACGAATGCGGGGCGGTTGTACCGCTGGAAATCAATTGATTCGTTGGAAAGGTTGCAGCGGCCGTTGCCGGTCGCAAGGAGTTTAAGGCCGCAGGCAACATCGCGCTCAACGATGCAGGCGCTTTTGCCTGCGCGTGCGGCCGTAATGGCGGCGGCGAGACCCGAGGCCCCGCCGCCGATTACCAAGACGTCATAGGAGGCGTTTGCGTTCACTTAGGCCTCGGCGGTCTCGTGCGGGGCAATGGCCTCGACGGCAGAGACGGCTTGGGGCAGCATACCGTCGGGCAGTGCGGTCTCAACCTCGCCCTTGTCGCAAGCCTCGGCGAGTGCCGGATTGATGGGAAGCTGCCCTAGGATCTCGAGGTTGTAACGCTCGGCGACCTCGGGGAGCTTGCTCTTGCCAAAGACTTCGATCTTCTTACCGCAATCGGGGCACTCGATATAGCTCATGTTTTCGACGATTCCCAAAATGGGCACGTTCATCTTCTCGGCCATGTTGACCGCCTTGGCGACAATCATCGAGACCAGATCCTGCGGGCTCGTGACGATGACGATGCCATCGACGGGCAGCGACTGGAAGACCGTGAGGGCGACGTCGCCCGTTCCCGGAGGCATGTCGACCAGCAGGTAGTCGATGGGGCCCCATGAGGTTTCGCTCCAGAACTGCCTGATGGCACCCGCGATAACCGGACCGCGCCAGAGGACGGGGTCGGTTTCGTTTTGGAGCAGCAGGTTAGAGCTCATAATCTTGACGCCGTGCTCGGAGATTTCGGGCAGCATAAGGTTGCCGAGGGCGTGGACGTGACGTCCGCTCATGCCGAACATCTTAGGGATAGAGGGGCCGGTGATGTCGGCATCGAGGACGCCGACCTTGTGGCCGTGACGGGCAAGCTCGGTGGCGATGGCACCGGTGACAAACGACTTGCCGACACCGCCCTTGCCGGAAAGCACGGCGATGACGCGTTTGACCTCGGACAGCGTATTCTCCTCAAATTGCGACGGCGACGTTTGTCCGCCGGCGGCCTGTGCGTGCTCGCAACCCATGTATGACTCCTTTGTATATGTTGGGGCCGGGGCCCCGTGATGTGACACGAGCGTCATTGTACCCTCGTTTGCGAGCGGGAGTCATTTACGATGCATTTGGGCCGAGCGTGCTTGCAATACGATGGGTCCAAGCGAATGGGCGGGCTTACTGAACTTTGCTGGCGAACTCGAGGTATTGCATGCGCTGCAGCTTGTCGATCGTCGAGGCGTATGGGCTGTCTTCAGATTCCAAGTCGTAGCGCAGCCCGTCGGCACCAAGGTAGCCGGCGACATTGATGGTGGGCACATCTGACCTTGTTGCAAGCAGAGCCTTTTGATAGTCGGTGAGCGGGGCGCCGATCTTATTAAGGGTAATGGCTGCAACCTCGTTTGCCCCGACGGTGTCGTAGACGTTGAGCTCGGTATTGCCGGCGATTTCATAGTTAGCCCAGACAAAATATGTCGACTGATAGATACGGAAAGCGTGGCTTGCCGTATCTTCCTGAGGGTACAGCTCGTCGTTGAGAGCCGTTGCGGCGCTCGGCTGATGGTCGCCAAAAAAGACAAGGACAACCGGTCTGCCGATATTGCGGAGCTCGTTGATAAAGTACTCGAGGTCCCGGTCGGATGCGTTGATGCAAGTAAGATAGGTATTGAGCGCGCTATTGGCGCCCTCGCTGGCTCCCTCGACCCAATAGTTTGTCAACTCTTCGGCGGGAACGGTGCCATAGTCGTAGCCGCCGTGATTTTGCATCGTGACGTCAAAGATGAACTGCGGGGCTTCGTCGGTTCTAAGCAGGTCGAGTATCTTGTCGTAGGTGGCGTAGTCGCATACGCCGGCATGGTAACAGGGCGCACCTTCGAAATCGCCGATTGAAAGAAAGTCTCCAAAGCCCAGCTGCTGATAGATTTTATCTCGATGGTAGTTGACGGGGTTTTGCGGGTGCATAGCGGTAGCGGTATACCCAAGCTCTTTAAGGTCCTTTGCCAGGCTGTTGACGCCATTCATCTGATACAGCTGATAGGGGATTTTGCCTAATCCGACAAAGGCCGTTGTCGCTCCGGTCAAAAATTCGAATTCGGAGTTCGCCGTTCCGCCACCGGCGACCGAAGCGAGCATGGTGCCGCGAACAAGTGTGTCGGGAAGCGAGTTGTAGAATGCGGGGCCGGTGTACCCGGCCGCCTGGAGCTGCTCAAAGCACGAAAGGTCGCTAAAACTCTCATTCATGACGGCAACAATCGTCGGCTTGATTTCATTGAACTGGGCAACAGCCGCCGCGCGCTGCTCGCTCGAGCCATACGTGCTGTCGTAGGTGGCGGCGAGCTCCTGCTCGATGCTCTGCGCCTCATCGGGCGTATAGTCTTCGGGCTTCTCAATGGGCAACTCGTTGACCATTTCGGTGAACGAAGTGATAAAACCCTGAGACGCATACGTGGTGATGGGCTGCCAACGGTCAAATCCAAAATTCAGCGCCTGCTCCAAGTCGATGCTGGAAAAGCCCGAGAGCCCCACAACGGTCACTAGCAGAAAAGCGCAGAGGTTAGCGGCGATTGCGGGGAAGACATGGGTGGGCGTACGGAGCTTTCTCGGTCGGATAAGCGAAAGAAGCCCCAGGGAAATCTCCAGCAGGGCTAGAGAGGTTACGATTCCGGCGGTAAAGGTAAACTCGTATCCCTCGCTCACTTCCATTGCGGTGCCAAGGGCCAAGATATCGCTTGGCAGGATGGCCTCGCCTTTAAACGTTATGACGAAGTGCTCGGCAATGCCAAGGATGCAACAGGCGACGGGCACGAGGGCCATGACGCCTCCATGACGCTGTCCCAGCAAATAAAGGGAGAGCAGAACCGTCGCGAGCAGCCCGACGGAAAACCCGAATGAGTTGGCGGGAATGCGATAGAACGTTTCGTTGCAGGCAATTTCGAGTGAAACGAACGAGAGCGCTGAAACAGCGGCGATGACAAGGATGTCACGGCAAATACAGGCAACCGTTCCCGTCGCAAGATCGGTTTGGTCGATAAGTCCCGAAACCAAGGGCTCGACAAGAAGTATGACGGCGGCAGCACCGAGCGCCGAATAAGAAAGGACCCATAGGGAACTGTCCTCATTTACGAGCAATTGATTCGTAATCCATGCAGCTACCATGCCGAGCGGGATGAGGAGCGTCGCGCACCAAAAGACGCGGGCAATGGGTGGCTTTTCATTGTGTTTGATTGAAAAATACACGCGCACGACGACGGTGGCCACGATAAGGATGGCGATGAATATGGGCAGATTGGCCATGTCACTCGAAGTGATTTCAAGGGGGATATCTTCGGTCATGGACGTTCCTCTGTTACGGCAAATTAAGTTCAGTATTAGATTACTGTAACCTTTCCACGGCATTTCGAGAAACAAAGCGCCCGATACGCAAAGCTAAAGGTCTGCGAATCTTGTATTACGAACATCTGTGCGCGTCGAGTGCGCTAAACTCATCGACAGTATGATTCGATGCAATAGGAGGCAAGGAGCTTCCATGTCTGATTCTTCTATCGTTATTCGCGGCGCTCGTGAGCACAACCTCCGTGATATCGATGTTTCCATTCCGCGTGACCAACTCGTGGTCATTACCGGTCTTTCTGGCTCGGGCAAGAGTTCGCTGGCATTTGACACTATCTATGCCGAGGGCCAGCGTCGATACGTTGAGAGCCTTTCGAGCTATGCGCGCCAGTTCTTGGGCCAGATGGACAAACCCGACTTGGATTCAATCGACGGCCTTTCGCCGGCGGTGTCGATTGACCAAAAGACGACGTCTAAAAACCCTCGCTCGACGGTTGGCACCGTAACCGAGATTTATGACTATCTGCGCCTGCTGTTCGCCCGTGTGGGCACCCCGCACTGCCCCGAATGCGGCCGCGTCATTGAGCGTCAGACGACCGACCAGGTTGCCGACAAGGTCTTGGCGGCGGGGGAGGGCCGCCGCGCGTTTGTGCTGGCACCGGTGGTGCGCGGGCGAAAAGGCGAGTACACCAAACTGTTTGAGGACCTTCGCGCCGAGGGCTTTAGCCGCGTGCGTGTCGACGGTGAAGTGCGCTCGCTCGACGATCCGATCGATCTGGACAAGAAGTTCAAGCACGATATCGAGGTCGTGGTCGATCGCATCGTGATCCGTGAGAACTCTCTGGGCCGTATCGCCGAGTCTGTTGAGCAGGCGACCGCGCTGGCTCACGGCAATGTAAACGTGTACATGCTGCCCAATCGTGATGCTCCCGAGGGGACCGAGGGCGAGCTGCTGGAGTATTCGTTGGCCTTGGCGTGCCCGGAGCATGGTCACTCCATTGACGATCTTCAGCCGCGTGATTTTTCGTTCAACGCTCCCTATGGCGCATGTCCTGAGTGCGACGGCCTGGGCTTTAAGAAAACCGTTGATGCCGAGGCGCTGATCGAGGACCCCTCGAAGTCCATTGCCGACGGAGTCTTTGGTAGCCTGTTCGGCAATTCGAACTACTATCCGCAGATTTTTGCTGCGGTCTGCAAACACTTTAAGGTGAGCACCGATACGCCGTGGGAGGACTTGCCCCCTCGCGTGCGTCGTGCATTCTTGGATGGCCTGGGCGATACGAAGATCTCGGTCGACTACCAAAAGCTCGACGGACGTCGCAGCCAGTGGGATACCAAGTTTTCGGGCGTTCGCAACATTCTGTACGAACGCTATACCGAGACGACGAACGAGAACACCAAGGCGCGCTTGGAGAAGTACATTCGCGAGGAACCGTGCTCGAGCTGCCACGGCGCTCGTTTGCGCCCTGAGATGCTCGCCGTCACCGTGGGCGGCAAGTCCATTTACGAGGTTTGTTGCCTGTCGTGCCGTGAGTCGCTCGAGTTTTTTGAGGGCCTGGAGCTCACCGAGCGCCAACAGTTTATCGGCGGGCGCATCGTCAAGGAAATCCTGGAGCGCTTGCGTTTTCTGGTCGATGTTGGACTCGACTATCTGACGCTCGATCGTGCCTCGGCGACGCTTTCTGGTGGCGAGGCGCAGCGTATTCGCCTGGCAACGCAGATCGGCGCGGGTCTCATGGGCGTGCTCTATATTCTGGATGAGCCCTCGATCGGTCTTCATCAGCGTGACAACGAGCGCCTGATCAAGACGCTCGAGCGCCTGCGCGATATCGGCAATACCGTTATCGTCGTCGAACACGACGAGGATACAATCCGTGCCGCCGACTACGTGATCGACATGGGGCCCGGCGCCGGCGTCAACGGCGGACACGTAGTCGCGGCGGGAACGCCTGCCGATATCATGGCTTGTCCTGAGTCGATGACGGGCGCTTATCTGACCGGCAAACGAATGATCCGGGTGCCTGATGAACGGCGCAAGCCCGGTCGTGGCTGCCTTAAAATTACGGGCGCTCGAGCCAACAACCTCAAAAACGTTACTGCCAAGATCGAGTTTGGTACGCTTACGGTTGTTACCGGCGTGTCGGGATCGGGCAAGAGCTCCCTGGTTACCGATACCATTGCGCCTGCCCTTACGAATGCCATTCACCGTTCGACGCGCCCTGTGGGTCCATATAAGAAAATCGAGGGCATCGAGTGTATCGATAAGGTTATCGATATCGACCAGTCGCCGATTGGCCGCACGCCGCGTTCCAACCCTGCTACCTATATCGGCCTGTGGGATGATCTTCGCGCGCTGTTTGCGAGTACGCCGGAGTCGAAGGCGCGCGGCTACTCGCCGGGTCGTTTCTCCTTTAATGTGAGTGGCGGTCGCTGTGAAGCATGCAAGGGCGACGGGCAAATTAAGATCGAGATGCACTTCCTTCCCGATATCTATGTCCCCTGTGAGGTCTGCGGCGGCAAGCGCTATAACCGCGAGACGCTTGAGGTCACCTACCGTGGTAAGACCATCTCGGACGTACTCGACATGAGCGTCACCGAGGCGCTGGCGTTCTTTGGGAATATCCCGCAGATCAAGCGCAAGCTCCAGACCCTGTATGACGTGGGCCTGGGCTATGTGAGCCTGGGCCAACCTGCCACGACGCTTTCGGGCGGCGAGGCGCAGCGTGTGAAGCTCGCCAAGGAGCTTCATCGACGCCAGACGGGCAAGACGTTCTATATTTTGGACGAGCCGACGACCGGCCTTCATTTTGAGGACGTCCGCCAGCTGCTCGATGTACTGCAGCGCTTGGTCGATGCGGGCAACACGGTGCTGGTGATTGAACACAACCTTGATGTCATCAAGGTTGCCGACCGCCTGATCGATATGGGTCCCGAGGGCGGTAACGGCGGCGGAACCGTCGTGGTTTCGGGTACACCGGAGCAGGTTGCGGACTGTCCGCAGAGTTATACGGGCAAGTTTTTGGCGCCGTTGCTCAGGCGTGACCGGGAGCGCCAGGCTCAACTTGATGCTCAATAAATAGGCGATTCAGTTTATGGGCGCCATCGACTCCTTGTGATTCGATGGCGCTTGCTGTGCCGAAGTGACGTATGCAGCCGAATTGGACATATACTTAATCCTTGCGTCCGAATGCGAGGGAAAGGATATGTCATGGCAAAGGCTGTAAAGACGCCAAAAACCAATGCGATGCGCGAGCTGGAAAGCGCCGGCATTTCCTATGTTCTACATACGTACGAAGACGATGGCGATGAGTCGGTGGGCCTGGGGGTCGCGATTTCGGAGCAGCTTGGCGAGGAGCCCGGTCAAGGATTTAAGACTTTGGTCTGTGTGACACCGTCCAACGACTATGTCGTGTGCTGCATCCCTGTTGCCGACGAGCTCGATCTAAAGTCCGCCGCGCGTGCCGCGGGGGAGAAGTCCTTGGCCATGATGCATGTGAAGGATTTGCTTGCGGCGACTGGCTACGTTCGCGGCGGCTGCAGCCCGGTCGGTATGAAAAAACGCTACCGGACGCTCATTGATGAGACATGTGTCCTTTGGGATACCATTTTTATTTCGGGAGGCAAGCGTGGTTATCAGCTCGAGCTTGCACCCGATGATTTAATTGCATTTTGCGGGGCGACGGTTGCCGCGATTACGAGAGAGGACTGAGCGATGCCGCAGGAAGAATTGAAGCGCGGAGCTCATTTTGCAAAAGAATCTGCGCCTCAGACACCCTCATCCGAAGCTTCTTCGTCGCGAGATGACACTGACGACATGGGCTCGTCGGACTACTCCACGGTTGGTCGTTCCGCCGGGCTTATGACCATCCTGACTATCGTGTCTCGCGTCACCGGTTTTATCCGCACGTGGGCAATGGCGGCCGCTATCGGCATGTCGCTACTCTCGTCCTCCTATCAGGTCGCCAACAACCTGCCCAATATGCTCTACGAACTCGTGATGGGCGGCATGCTCGTGACGGCGTTTTTGCCCGTGTACATGGGCGTGAGGCGTGAGCAGGGTCGCGAGGCCTCAAACGAGTACGTGGGCAACCTGCTCGGCATTCTGCTTTTGGTGCTGGGTGGCATTTCGTTGCTGGGGACCGTGTTCGCCCCGGGCTTTATCTGGACGCAATCGTTCCTTTCGGGTGACGGCGGCAGCATGGATACCGCTGCGTTCATGTTCCGTTTCTTTGCCATCCAGATTCTGTTTTATGGTTTGGGCTCGGTGTTCTCGGGCGTTCTCAACGCACACCGCGACTACTTCTGGTCGACGTTTGCTCCGGTCCTCAACAATGTGATCGTCATTGCGAGCTTTATGGGTTTTGCGCCCGTGTCCGCACAGTTTGGCGAACGTGCCGGCATCATCTTGATTGCGGCCGGTACGACCCTCGGTGTCTTTGTTCAGATGGCATGTCAGATCCCCGCGCTTGGCAAGCACGGCGTGCATCCCCATATCCATATCGACTTTAAGGACCCCGCACTGCGGCAGACGATTGCGCTCGGTATCCCGACGCTGCTCGCCACGGTGTGCATGTTTGTCTCGACTTCTATCACCAACGCTGCCGCGCTGGTGGTCCAGCCCGAGACTGGTCCTTCCGTCATCGCCTATGCGCGCCTGTGGTACACGCTGCCCTACGCGCTGATTGCCGCCTCGCTTTCGACGGCGCTCTATACCGAGCTCTCTCACGACGCACAGGAGAAGGATTACGACAGCGTACGCACGGGCATTTCGCGTGGCGTCGCCCAGATGCTGTTCTTCCTGATTCCGTTCGCACTGTACCTGATTGTCTTCGCACGTCCGCTCAACATGATCTACTGTGCTGGCAAGTTCGATGAATCCGGAGTGGCGCTGGTGTCCGAGTACCTTGTCTACCTGGCGCTCTCGCTGCCGCTCTACGGCGTGGTCGTGTTGATGCAGAAGAGCTTCTCTGCCTTGCTCGACATGAAGCCCTATAGCCGCTATTGCCTGTATTCTGCCATCGGCCAGGCCGGCTCGGTTCTGCTGTTTGGCGTTGTGCTGGGCTTCGGCATGCCGGCAATCGCGCTTTCGTATGTCGTCGACTACGTGATCTTGGTCGGTTGTTCGCTGTGGTGGCTGCGTCGTCGTCTGTGTGGCCTTCAGGTCAAATCTATCCTACATGGCGGTTTCTTTGGCCTTTTGCTCGGTGGCCTGGGTGCTGCCGCAGGCGCCGGCGTCATGTGGGCGCTTGAGCACTTTGTCGGGGCGCTTGGCGGTTCGATTCTGATTACTCTTGGCTATGTTTGCGTTGCGGGTGTCGTCTCGCTTGCTGTTACCTTTGGCCTTGCCGTCGTCCTTAAGATGCCCGAGGTCTCGGCGCTGCTTCGTCGCAAGTAGGTGCGCGTGGCCGGTCACGACAACATTCCAACGCTTGCCGAGCAGGTTTCGCGCGTTCCCACACAGCCCGGATGCTACCTTTGGAAGGATGCCAAGGGCGATGTCATCTACGTGGGCAAGGCGAAAAACCTACGCGCCCGCATGCGTCAATACGTGACACTGCAGGATGAGCGTCAAAAGATTCCGCTGATGATGCAGCTGGTGGCGAGCTTTGACTATATCGTGGTGGAGACCGAGCATGAGGCGTTGGTGCTCGAGCGCAATTTGATTGGTCAGTACCATCCGTACTTTAACGTCGACCTCAAGGATGACAAGAGCTACCCCTTTATCGCCATTACAAAGGGCGACCTGTATCCCGCTATCAAATATACGCGTGAGCGTCATAAGCCGGGAACGCGCTATTTTGGACCCTATACCGATAGCCGTGCGGCACGTGAGACGATAGATACGCTGCGCAAGGTTATTCCCATCTGCTCCGCATCCTGTGCGGAGTGGCGTCGTTGTCGCCGTATCGTTGAGTCCCACAAGGGCGAGGAAGACATCGTCAATATGATTTGCGCGCAAAACGGGCGTCCCTGCTTTGACTACCATGTCGGGCGCGGCCCGGGTGCGTGTGTCGGCGCGATTTCCCCGGCAGACTATGCCAAGAACGTCAAGCGTGTCGAGCGCTTTTTGTCGGGCCATCGCAAGGATGTCGTCGATGAGCTGACCTCCGAGATGACGGATGCCGCCGAGGCGCTCGACTTTGAGCGCGCGGCACGCGTCAAACGTCGTTTGGAGGTCATCAGGGGTCTGGACGATCGTCAGCAAGTCGTTTTTCCCTCCAGTGTCGATATCGATGTCATCGGGTTCTATCGCGAGGAGACCATCTCCGCCGCTTGCGTCTTCGTCGTTCGCGAGGGCCGAACAGTTCGCACCTGCGAGTTCATTCTCGACAAGGGTCTTGATGTTGACGAGGAAGAGCTCCAGTCGGGCTTTCTTAAGCGCTATTACGACGAGACGGCTGATATTCCAGCTGAGGTCAACCTTTCCGTCGAGCTTGAGGATGCGGAGGCGCTGGGGGAATGGCTTGCGGGCAAGCGCGAGCGTTCCTGCCATCTCCATAGGCCGCAGCGTGGCGAAAAGCACCGTTTGCTCGATATGGCATCCAAAAATGCGCGCCATGCCCTCATGCGCTACATGATGCGAACGGGGTACGCTGACGACCGCACCAATCAGGCGCTCCTGGAGCTCGAAAGCGCGCTGGCGCTGCCAGCGCCGCCGATGCGTATCGAGTGCTTCGATATCTCGACGCTGCACGGAACCTTTACCGTCGCCTCGATGGTGGTGTTTACCAACGGACGCGCCGACAAGAGCCAGTACCGTCGTTTTAAAATTCAGGCCGAATTGGACGAGGCAAACGACTTCGTGTCGATGTCCGAGGTTTTGGGACGACGCTATGCTCCCGAGCGCATGGCCGACGAGCGCTTTGGATCGCGCCCCGATTTGCTCGTTGTCGATGGCGGTAAGCCGCAATTGACCGCTGCGATCAAGCAACTTGAGGCTCTTGGGCTCGATATACCAGTTTGTGGCTTGGCGAAGGCCGATGAGGAGGTTTTCGTGCCTTGGGACGAGACTCCCGTCGTGCTGCCGACCGGGTCTGCTTCGCTCTATCTAATTAAACAGGTTCGCGATGAATCGCACCGTTTTGCCATCACGTTCCATCGCGAATTGCGCGATAAAGCCATGACGGTTTCGGTACTCGATGACGTTCCAGGCGTGGGACCCACCAGAAAACGTGCCCTTATGCGCCATTTTGGCTCGATGAAGCGTTTGCGCGCGGCGAGCGAGCAAGAGATCGCGGAAGTTCGAGGCGTTCCGGCCGATGTCGCCAAAGCGGTCCACGAGGCACTTGTTGCATGGAATGCCGAACGCGCCCAGGCATCGGCCAACCGTTCCGAAAACTAAACGTGCTTCTAAACAACTGATATACATGATTGGCCGATTTTCAATCATTTATTTCGCGGCGATTACCTGTCGATTTCGGGTTTTATTAACGCTAAAACGTTTGACTAGCCATGGTGAACAACCCTGCTATCCTGCGGGTTGACGATGACTGATATCTCACCTCGTCGATACATACTGTCTGGCGAATCGTTTGTCAATGAATTCGGTGAACGGTAGTAAATACCGTTCAAGCGTATGTATGTATCGGTCGCCGAGCGCGGCACCTCAGTTGGGTTCGTCGGTAGGTAAGGTATATATCGTCCGCAAGTTGCGCGGGGGCAAGTCTAGGTGCTCCCGGGTAAGATTCTCTATTGATAGGAGAAGACATGGCCATCATCAACAAGGGTATGTCCAGGCGTTCGTTCCTCGGCCTCACCGGCAGCGTCGCTGCTGTCGCAGGGCTTGGTCTCACCGGCTGCGGTGGCAGCTCCAACGACGAGGGTTCCGCTTCCGGTTCCGCCGATTCCGCCAACCGTGGCGGCGGTGTGATTACCGCTGGTTCCGCTTACGCTCCGTCCAGCTTCGATCCCGCCAGCACCGGCTCCGCTGTGGGCCTGGGTGCTAACTGGCACGTCGTCGAGGGTCTCTACGGCATCGATTACCACGACTACAGCACCTTCAACGAGCTCGCCACCGACGATCCCAAGTCCGTGGACGACACTACCTTCGAGGTCACCATCCGCAAGGGCGCCAAGTTCTCCGATGGTACCGAGGTCACTGCTGACGACGTCGTCGCTTCCTACACCGCTTGCGCTGCTTCCGCTACCTATGCTCCGTTCTTCCAGCCCTTCGAGTCCATCGAGGCCAAGGATGCCAGCACTGTAACGGTCAAGACCAAGGTCCCCAACTTCTCCCTGCTCAAGGATCGTCTGGCCATCATCCGTGTTACCCCGGCTACTCAGTCCGAGGAGGATCGCGCCAAGCAGCCGATCGGTTCCGGCCCCTGGATGTACGACTCTATCTCCGATACCGAGATCACCCTGGTTCCCAATCCTGAGTACAACGGTGAGTATGCTGCCGAGGATAAGAAGATCCAGTACAGCATCCTGACCGACCCCACCGCTCGCGTTACCGCTCAGCAGGAGGGCTCCACGCTCGTTATGGAGCTCGTTACCGCTGATGCCGTCGACCAGCTCGAGAGCGCCGGCTGCAAGATCGATAACGTTCAGGGTTTCGGCACCCGCTTCATCATGTTCAACGTCGCCAAGGAGCCTTGGAACAACGTCAAGGTCCGTCAGGCCGTCATGTATGCGCTCGACACCGAGAAGATGGTCAGCAACACCTTCGCCGGCCTTGCCACCGCTGCCAGCTGCTACCTGCCCAAGAGCTTCACCAACTATCATGAGGCTTCCACGGTGTACAAGACCGACGCCAAGAAGGCTAAGAAGCTCATCGAGGAGTCTGGCATCACCCCGGGTGCCATCACCCTGCGCACCACCGACAACGAGCAGATTAAGGGCATGGCCGCCCAGGTCAAGAACGACCTCGACGCTCTCGGCTTCGATGTGACCATCCAGACCGATACCTCGCCGGCCACCTACGCTGCCATCGACGGCGGCGAGGCCTACGATATCCTCCTTGCCCCTGGCGATCCTTCCTGCTTCGGCGCCGACCCCGACCTGCTGCTCAACTGGTGGTACGGTGACAACGTCTGGATGCAGACCCGTTGCCCGTGGAAGGAGTCCGCTGAGTGGCAGAAGCTCCACGGTCTCATGGACGAGGCTCTTGCCGCCGAGGGCGACGAGCAGCAGAAGAAGTGGAACGAGTGCTTCGACATCATTGCCGACAACGCCGTTCTGTACCCCGTTGTCCACGTCAAGACCGTCTCCGCTTCCTGGGACGATCCGTCCACTGCGCCCAACGGCGAGGCCCTCGATGGCTTCAAGGGCATCGGCACGACGAGCATGTCCTTCAGGGGCGTTGCGACCGTCAAGGCGTAAGACTCGCTTGAGTCTGTATGCAGGATGTCGGTCGTTGGGACCGTATCCTCATAGTTGAAACAAAGACCCGGGCGGCAACGATGTCGCTCGGGTCTTGTAATGAGTATCCGTACTCATATACCAGTTGGTCCTACCGACAAAAGAAAGGGGAGAGAACGTGAACAACTTGCTACGTTTGATTGGAAGGCGTCTTGTGGCGCTGCCGATCATGGCATTGGGCGTCACCGTCCTGGTGTTCTTCCTTATGTCGTTCTCCAAGACCGACCCCGCCTACACGGCGTTGGGTGACGGTGCCTCGCCCGAGGCGGTTGCCGAGTACCATGAGAAGTATGGTCTGGACGACCCCTGGCCCGTGCGCTACGTGCGCTATATGGGCGATTTGATCCATGGCGACATGGGCACCTATGGTGCTGCTCGCAACTCCGTTGCCAAGCGCATCTCCACGGCCCTGCCCGTCACGATGCAGCTGACCTTCATCGGTCTTGCCATCGGTGCGGTCGTTTCGTTTTTGCTCGGCGTCATCGCGGCACTGTATCGCGACAAATGGCCGGACCAAGTGATCCGCGTCTTTTCCATCGCCGGCTTGGCAACCCCGTCGTTCTGGCTTGCCGTTCTGTTGATCCTGTTGTTCTCTTCCTACCTTAAGGTGCTCCCGGCATCGGGTGCTCTGCCTCACTTCACCACGAATCCGGTTGGCTATCTGGGACGTATGATCATGCCCGCTATCGCCTTGGCATTTCCGCTGACGGGCCAGATGACTCGTATCGTGCGTACCGCCATGGTCGAGGAGCTCGACAAGGATTATGTCCGTATGGCTCGCGGCGCCGGCGTTCCCGAGAAGGTCGTCGTCGGCATCAACGTTCTTCGCAATGCGCTAATCACCCCGGTCACCACCCTCGGTCTTAAGATCGGTTACCTCATGGGCGGCGCCGTCGTCATCGAGGTTATCTTCAACCTCCCCGGCATGGGCACTGCGATTCTGCAGGGCGTTCAGGGCAACGAGGCGAACCTGGTTCAGGGCGTCGTTATCGTCGTTGCTCTTGCCTTCATCATCATCAACATCGTGGTTGACATGCTCTACCTGCTCATCAACCCGCGCATCAGGACGGTGTAGATTATGGTAAAGATTCGAGAGAAGCAAACCGAGCAGCTCGAGAAGGCTGCCTCCAAGGGGCTCAAGCTCGGTGGCTGGAAGAAGATGACGCTGTCTTCTAAGATTGCCGCCGTCGTGCTGGTGCTGGTCGCCCTGACTGCGATCCTGGCGCCCCTTCTTGCCCCCTATAGCCCGGTCGAGATCTTTACGGCTCGCCAGGCTCCCGGCAACGGATTTATCTTCGGTACCGACGATAAGGGTCGCGACATTCTGTCGCGTATGCTCTACGGTGGTCGTTACTCGCTGATTATCGGCTTTGGCGCCACTGCCATGGCTCTGGTCTGCGGCTCGGTCGTGGGCGCCCTTGCAGCGGTTTCGCGCAAGGCCGTCTCCGAGACGATCATGCGTATCCTGGACATCATCATGTCCATCCCGGGCATCGCCCTCGCGGCCGTCTTCGTCTCCATCCTGGGCAACTCCGTGCCGTCGATCATCTTCGCCATCGGCTTTATGTACACTCCGCAGATTGCCCGTATCGTGCGCGCCAACATCGTGTCCGAGTACGGCGAGGACTATGTCCGCGCGGTCATCGTTTCCGGCGCCAAGGCTCCGTGGATTTTGATCAAGCATGTTCTGCGTAACTGCATCGCCCCGATCATGGTCTTTACCGTTACCCTGGTCGCCGACGCCATCATCTTCGAGGCCTCGCTGACCTTCATCGGCGCTGGTATCCAGGAGCCCACCGCTACCTGGGGTAACATCCTCGCCGACGCCCGCGGCGGCGTGCTCGCCGGCCGTTGGTGGCAGGCGCTGTTCCCGGGCCTGGCCATCATGATCACCTGCCTGGCGCTCAACATCCTCTCCGAGGGCATTACCGACGCCATGGCCGCTGCTCCCTCCGCTGCCCTGGATCCTACCGATTCCTCCAAGCGTCGCGAGGCCGACCTGCTGGTCTCCGACCCCGTTCGCGCCTACAAGGAGCAGGCCCAGTCCCTCTCCGCTCGCCTTGGCGCCCTGCGCGATGTCGAGCTCAAGCGTGACGATCGCCACGTGCCCGACGAGTCTGTCGAACCGATTCTCTCGGTCCGTGACTTCTGCATCCAGTTTGAGCATCACGGTGATATCAACGTCGTCGACCATGTCAACTTTGACGTTCGTCCTGGTCAGACCATGGGCCTGGTGGGCGAGTCCGGTTGCGGTAAGTCCATCACCACGCTGGCCATCATGGGCCTGACCGACGATGACGAGCATCTTTCCGGCGAGGTTCTCTGGGAGGGTCGCGACCTGCTAAAGATGAGCAAGAAGGAGTGGTTCGGCCTGCGCGGTACCGATATCGCTATGGTCTATCAGGACGCCCTGTCCTCGCTCAACCCCTCCATGCTCATCTCTGCCCAGATGAAGCAGCTCACCAAGCGCGGCGGAACCCGCAGCGCCGAGGAGCTCCTGGAGCTCGTCGGCCTCGATCCCAAGCGCACGCTCGAGAGCTATCCGCACGAGCTTTCCGGCGGCCAGCGTCAGCGTGTCCTGATCGCTATGGCCCTTACCCGCGACCCCAAGCTGGTCATCTGCGACGAGCCCACGACCGCTCTGGACGTTACCGTCCAGAAGCAGGTCATCAAGCTGCTCAACGATCTTCAGGCCAAGCTCGGCTTTGCCATGATCTTCGTTTCGCATGACCTGGCTCTGGTCGCCGAGGTTGCCCATAACATCACGGTTATGTACGCTGGCCAGGTTATCGAGCAGGCACCCACCAAGGAGCTGCTCACCAACCCGATCCACGAGTACACCCGCGGTCTTCTGGGTTCCGTTCTGTCCATCGAGAGCGGTTCGGGTCGCCTGCACCAGGTGCCCGGCGCCGTTCCGAGCCCGCGCGATTTCCCCAAGGGCGATCGCTTCGCGCCCCGCTCGAGCCATCCGCGTATTGGCCTGGACACCCGTCCGGTCTTCAAGCGCGTGCCCGGCACCGAGCACTTCTATTCCGAGCTCCCCGACGAGGTGCTCAAGGCAAATGGTTTGACCCCTCACGCGGAGGTGATGTAGATGAGCGAGACCGCAGTCAACGGCGTCGAGCCGATCATCTTCCTTGATGACGTCCACGTCACCTTTAGGACCCGTACCGGCTCGATTCTGCACCCCAACCTGGTTCACGCCGTCCAGGGTGTAACGATTAAGCTCATGCCCGGTCAGACGATCGGCATCGTCGGCGAGTCCGGTTGCGGTAAGTCCACCACCGCCAACGTCATGTGCGGCCTGCAGGCCCCTACGAGCGGCAAAGTCTACTTTAAGGGCAAGGACGTTACCAAACGTACCGCCGAGGACCGTCGCCACATGGGTCGCGTCATCTCGGTCGTGTTCCAGAACCCGGCCACGGCGCTCAACCCCCGCATGGTCGTTCGCGAGCAGCTGCTCGACCCCATGCGCGTCCACAACCTGGGTACCGAGGCCGAGCAGGAGAAGCGCGTCAAGGAGCTCCTGGAGCTCACCGGTCTGCCCAGCTCCGCCGCCGAGGTTCTTCCCGGTCAGCTTTCGGGCGGCCAGCGTCAGCGCGTCGCAATTGCCCGTGCCCTGTCGCTGAACCCCGATGCCATCATCGCCGACGAGCCCACCTCGGCTCTGGACGTTTCGGTCCGCGCACAGATTCTGAACCTGTTGACCGACCTTAAGAAGGAGCTCGGCCTGGCCATGGTGTTCATCAGCCATGACATCCAGACGGTCCGCTATATCTCTGACGACATCATCGTTATGAATGGTGGCAGGATCGTCGAGCAGGGGGAGGCCAAGCAGGTCTTCCAGCACCCCCAGGACCCCTACACCAAGATGCTGCTCGGCGCTGCGCCGTCGCTGCTGCATCCCAAGCTCGGCGAGTAGCCTCGCTTTCCCTCCCGTGCGCCCGGTTCCCTTGCCGGGCGCACCTCCGTTGCGATTTCGAAAGGTTGGGTTCACGAGCCATGCCAAGTGCTCAGGAGCTACAACATCAATTTGATGAATATCGAGGCGCCATGCCCCGTCCATCAGATTTCGATCTCTTTTGGAAGGATCGCATGGCCGAGGCCGACGCCGTTGGGCTTGACTATGCGATCGAGACGGCATCGGTCGCCGATGCCGCGACCTGCCAGCTTTTCGACCTCTGGTATACCGGCATGTGTGGCGCGCGCCTGCATGCCAAGTACCTTAAACCCGTCTCGGACGAGCCCGTGCCATTGGTACTTCAGTTCCATGGGTATCCGGGTGCAAGCCGCAGCTGGTTTGAGCAGGCGTCGTTTGCGGGCATGGGCATGGCACTCATCGCCCTCGACTGCCCCGGCCAAGGAGGTCCCTCCGAGGACATTGGTGGATTTGAGGGCACAACGGTTGCCGGTCATATTGTCGCCGGTATCGACGGCGACCCGGCCAACCTCTACTATGTCCGCTTGCACCAAGATATTCGCATCCTGTGCCGCATCGTTCGCGAGCTCGAGGGCATCGATCTTGCGCGTGTGTTTGTGAACGGCGCGTCTCAGGGCGGCGGTTTGGGCATTGCGACCTGTGCGCTTAACAGCGAGCTTATCAATCGTGCCGCCATCCTCTATCCCTTCCTGTCAGATTTCCGCCTGGTCTGGGATTTGGATGCCGACGACATTGCCTACGAGGGCCTGCGCTATTGGTCTCGCTGGTTTGACGAGGACTCGACTCGTATTGACGAAGCCTATGCCAAGCTGGCGTACTTCGATTCCAAGAACTTTGCCCCTATGGTCAAATGCCCCGTGCTGTTTGGCACTGGCACAGCCGATATCGTCTGTCCGCCAGCGACGCAGTGTGCGGTCTATAACAACCTGACCTGTGAAAAGCGTCATGAGTTCTTTGAAGGCTTTGGCCACGAGGAGATTCAGGATTTTGACGATTTGATCATTCCGTTTTTCTGCAAGGGAAGGGAGGCTCATGTCTAAGTGCGAGAGCAATGTTGACGAGCTGATTGTCCTCGGGCTCGTGGGAATTCCTGGAACGGTTTCGTCAAGGCTCGCAGAATATCGGGACTGGCGCGGTGATGTCCAAGCAGATGTTTCTGATTTAGAGACATGCGCTTCGAATCTTGAGATTCAAGGCCTGGCCATTACGGCGATTGACTTTGTTAACCCCTGCGCCCGTTACTCGGAGGTCTCCTTTGAGCTCGGTGACGATGCGATTCACGCTCGTTTGATCGAGCCTGTCGGTCGTGCCCGAGTATCTGAGCGCGTGCCGTTGTGCCTGATGTTCCACGACATCGATCGGCCTGTGCGCGGCTGGCATCACATGACGAGATTTGCCGCCATGGGGTATGCCGTCCTCGCGCTGGATGACGATGTTGCTGGTGCAGACGACCTGCAGCGGGGGATTTCTTCGCCCGCTTTTGTCGAGCGCGTCCGTTGGGGTTGCGCGCTGGCGAAGGTGGCGCGCAATCTTGATGGCATGGACCCCGACCGCATCTTTGCATGGGGCGAGGGTCTTGGCGGCGGAGTCGCGCTGGCGGTTTCTGCTCTGGACGAGCGGGGCCTCGCTTGCACGGCGGTTGCCAATCCAATTCCCGGTGGCCTCGAGGCGCTGTCGTCTCGGGTGCGCGGATCGGTGCTCATGGGCACATCGCTCATGGATGCCGCGAGCGACCCCAAGGGCCAGTTTGCCGTATTCAACGGTCTTGAGTGTGACCGGAGGCATATCATCTATGCCAAATACGCTCACGAGCGCATCAATGCGTTCGAAAACGAAGTCGTCGACTTCTTTAACCAAACGTTCTACTCGTGTTCTTTGGCCTAGACGGCCTGGACACTGCCAACAAGAGTGGGTGGCACAGGGTCGCCCGCCAGACAACTAAGGAGATTCTTGTGGCAACTCAGAAATTCACCGGCGTTATCCCTCCCGTCGTTGTTCCCGATACCGAAGATCACCAGCTCGACGTTGCCTCCTTTGAGCGCAGCATTAACCGCATGATCGATGCCGGCGTCGATGGCCTGTTCTTCCTGGGCTCCTCGGGCGAGGTCGTCTTCTCCACCGACGAGCGTCGTCGCCAGATTATCGCCGAGGCCGTCCGTATCGTCGACCACCGTGTGCCCGTTCTGGTCGGCATCATCGATACCGAGACCGAGCGCATGATCGAGCACGGCAAGGTCGCTCAGGAGCTGGGCGCCGATGCCCTCGTCGCCACCTGCCCGTTCTATGCCCTGCAGGGCATGACCGAGGTCGAGGAGCACTTCCGTATCCTGCACGAGGAGCTCGACCTGCCCATCTTTGCCTATGACATTCCCGTCTGCGTTCACACCAAGCTCCCCTGGAAGCTCCTTGCCAAGCTCGGCGCCGAGGGCGTCCTTGCTGGCGTCAAGGATTCCTCGGGTGATGATATCTCGTTCCGCTACCTCGTTCAGGAGAACGAGAAGAACGGCCATCCGATGAGCATCCTCACCGGTCACGAGGTTGTTGTCGACGGCGCCTACCTCGGTGGCGCCGACGGTTCCGTCCCGGGTCTCGCCAACGTTGAGCCCGAGGGCTACGTGCGTCAGTGGAAGGCCGCTCAGGCTGGTGACTGGGCTACCGTCAAGGCCGAGCAGGATCGCCTCAATGAGATTTCGCACATCTGGGATGTCACCTCGGGCGTCCAGGGCTATGCCGGTGGCGTCGGCGCCTTCAAGACCGCTATGAACCTTATGGGCATCTTCGACAGCCCGACCATGCCGCGCCCGGTGAAGGCCATGACCGGCGAGAACGTTGAGGCGATTAAGAAGGTCCTTCAGGACAACGGTCTCCTTTAAAGCTTTCCCAGGCACCCGACCTCGCCGTTCAACCGTGCGGCCATGACCCATTAGGTCAATGGTCACACGGTTTCTCGGCGATCTCGGGCACCTGGAAAACCTTTACCGCGCTGTGACGGCTAGCCTGACGGCGCATTTCCTGTAGTTGTTTTTTATCTCCTAAGGAGAGCGACATGGAGAACAAGTACGTCTGCTCTGTCGATATCGGCGGAACTAAGATCGCGACTGCCATCATGGAGTACCCGGCTGACGGCAGCGTGCCCCATCCCGTTTTTGAGGCCGAGGTTCCCACCGAGGCCCAAGAGGGCGGCGAGGCCGTCTTCCAGCGTATCGAGGCGTCCATCAAGGCTGCTCTCGAGGCGAATCCCGATGTCGAGGTCCTTGGCGTCGGTATCGGTGCCGCCGGCGTTGTCGATCCCAAGACGGGCGCCATCGCGTATGCCAACGAGATCATGCCCGGCTGGTCCGGCGTTCAGTTGGGGCCGCGCCTGCGCGAGGACCTCGGTCTTCCCGTTGCCGTTGTGGGCGACGTGCAGGCTCATGCTCTGGGCGAGGCCCACTGGGGCGTCGGCAAGGGCAAGTTCTCCGTCTTGTGTCTTGGCATCGGTACGGGCATCGGCGGCGCATATGTCGAGAACGGCCGCGTGATGCAGGGCTTCCATGGTGCTGCCGGTCATATGGGCCACATCGAGTGCTCGGCTGCCGCCGGTATTCCCTGCGCCTGCGGGCGTTCCGGCCATCTGGAGTCGGTTGCTTCGGGCACTTCCATTGGTCGTATGTACGATGAGCGCTTTGGTCGCGTCGACCCCAGCCGTCCTTCGGTCGGTCGCGATGTGAACGACCTGTGCCGTGCGGGCGACGCAAAGGCGACCGAGGTCATCCATGACGCCGGCTTTGCGCTGGGGGCCAGCTTGGGCTCGCTCGCTAACATCCTGGACCCTGAGGTCATCGTGCTTTCGGGCGGCGTGATTCACCAAGGTCCCGATTGGCGTTCGCAGACGTGGAAGGATTCGGTGCACGAGGGCTATGCCAGCCAGGCGCTCGATCCGCTTCAGGACACGCCGATCCTCATCGGTTCTCTGGAGGGCGATGCTCCGCTCATCGGTGCCGCCGAACACCTTCTTGCATCGTTGAAGTAAACATAACTACCAAGTGCGCCTTCTGAGGTGCCGCAGATTGACGTGAAAGAGGAGCGAAGCGTACTTCGGTACGCGAGCGACGGTTTGAACGTCAAGGTGCGGTGTCTCAGAAGGCTGTTTTGAGAAAGGTTGAGTCGAACATGACCGTTGATCCTTTGATCCAGTCCCTGAAGGGCAAGCTCGTCGTGAGCGTTCAGGCGTATATGGGCGAGCCGCTTCGTACGCCCGAGACCATGGCTCAAATGTCTCGAGCTTGTGAGCTCGGCGGCGCCGCCGCCATTCGCTGCCAGGGTCTTGCCGACATTGCCGCCATTAAGGGTCGCTGTGAGGTTCCCGTCATCGGCCTGTGGAAGGATGGGCACGAGGGCGTTTACATCACGCCGACGCTGCGTCACGCTCGCGCCTGCGTTGCTGCCGGTGCCGATATCGTGGCGATCGACGCCACCGATCGTCCGCGCCCCGATGGCAAGACGGTCGAGGATACTTTCCGCCCGCTGCACGAGGAGGGTGTGCTCCTGATGGCGGATTGTGCCACCATCGAGGACATTCGCCGTGCGGTTGATATGGGCTTCGACCTTGTATCTACCACGCTTTCTCACGGTGTCGCTGCCATCGACTGCACCATGGCCGATGGCCCCGATCTGCCGCTCCTGCGTCAGGCGACCGAGGAATTCCCCGGTCTTCCCATCATCTGCGAGGGCCGCGTGCACACGCCCGAGGAGGCTCGCGCCGCGATCGATGCTGGCGCCTGGGCCGTTGTCGTCGGCACCGCCATCACGCACCCCACGAGTATTACGAGTTGGTTCAAGGCTGCGCTTGAGGCGTAAGACAGGCCTCGTATCCGCTCGGGGCGGTATACTCAATATAGGCAATTGACCGCGCGGGATCCGGGTTGCTGGGTCCCGCGCTTGTTTTCGGGAGGCAGCACATGCAAAAGGGAGATGCCATGGATGCGGCGGAGCGCTCGGAGCGCATCCCCGATATCGTCATCATCACCGGAATGTCCGGATCGGGCCGCACACAGGCCATGCACGTGTTCGAGGACATGGGCTATTTTTGCATCGATAACCTGCCTCCGCGTCTCATCGCCCAGCTTGCCGAGCTCGTCGGCATCAATACGGGCGTGGGCAGGCATCTCGCCGTCACCTGTGACCTGCGCAGCCAGGGCTTGTTCGATGAGCTGCTCGATGCCGTTGCCGCACTCGAGGAGCGCGAGATGAGCTGTGACATCGTGTTTCTCGAGGCCTCTGACGAGGTGCTGATCCGTCGTTATAGCGAAAACCGCCGCCGCCATCCCATTGCCAAGCCGGGGGAGACTACGGCCGATGCGATTCAGCGCGAGCGCCTGCGGCTGCAGGGTGTGCGCGACCGAGCCGATATGATCATCGACACGAGCCGCCTGCGTACCTCTGCCCTGCGCAACAAATTGCGCATGGCGTTCTCCGAGTTGTCCGACCAGCAGCTCATGGACGTTCACGTGTTCTCGTTTGGCTTTAAGCACGGTATGCCCGTTGAGGCGGACATTATGATCGACGTTCGCTTCCTGCCCAATCCGTTCTACGATCCCGAGATGCGCACCATGACCGGTCTCGATAAGAAGGTCTCCGACTTTGTTCTGGACCATCCCAAGACCCAGGAGTTCTGGAAAGCTTGGACGCAGCTGCTCGATACGGTGATGCCGGGCTATATCGCGGAGGGCAAGCCGCAGCTTTCTATCGCCATCGGCTGCACGGGCGGCCAGCACCGCAGCGTTGCCATTGCCGAGGCCACGGCCCGTTACCTGGAAGGCGCTCAGTACCACGTGAGCATTTCCCACCGCGACCTGTCGCGCGCCAACACGAAAGCATAGGCCTGCATGTCGTTTACCGCCGAGGTGCGTGACGAACTCGCGCGCTGCGAACCCGAATGTGAATACTGCGATTTGTCGACGCTTGCCGCCCTGACGCGTGTGAGCGGTACACTTTCGCTGGCCGGCTCCGGGCGGTATCGTTTGACGGTTGCGACTGAGACGGGAGCCGTCGCGCGCACGATGATCACGCTGACGCATCGTATCCTTAAGCTCAAAACGGAGTTCACCGTCCGTAAATCTGTATTGCATAAGGTTCGAAACTACCTCATCACCTTGCCTGATCAGCCAGACCTGGATAAGGCCTTGGTTCTGCTGGGTATCCTCGACCGTAGGGGAGGACTTGTCGCCGGCGTACCCCGACATATCGTTGCCCGTCCTTGCTGTAGACTTGCCTATATCCGCGGCGCGCTCATCGCGGGCGGCTTCGTGGCCGATCCACGCGGCGATTTTCATTTGGAGATCGCTGTGCAGGGCGAGCAATATGCCAAGGGGCTTTGCGATCTGTTGGAGCAGATTGGGGTCCATGCTCGTGTTAATGCACGGCGGGGGTCATATGCCGTGTACATTAAGAGCGCCGAGGAAATCGAGCATCTATTAAAGCTGATTGGCGCCAAGCGCAGCGTTGCCGAGATTGAGGAGGCGCGCGCGGTCAAGTTGGTTAAGAACGATGTGAACCGTCGCGTGAACGCCGAGCTCGCCAACCAGACCAGAAGTGCGGGTGCCGCCCAGCATCAGCTTGCGCTTATCGATGAGCTCGAGCAGCGAGGCCTTCGCGATGCGCTTCCGGATGCCTTGGCGGTCTTTTGCGACCTGCGCGAGCGCTATCCCGATCTTTCGCTGCGTGATTTAGGGGAGATGGCTGACCCTCCCTTGTCGAAGTCGGCCCTCTACCATCGTGTTTTACGGCTTGAAAAGCTCATTGAAGCAAACAGGTAGGTTAAAGTATCGACTTATATACGGATTTAGCTGCTATTTTATTCTTTAAAGCGTTTTAACGCAAATTTGATTTTCAATTTCGAGCATTCTCGTGAAATTCAAGTCAAAAAAAAGGTATATTAGGCGAGTGGTTAGTTTGTGGGCCTCAACGGCAGGCGCTGTAGCTTGCGGGGGCCTTACGAAAGGAGACACAATGGCAGTAAAGGTTGCTATTAACGGCTTCGGTCGCATCGGTCGTCTGGCCTTCCGTCAGATGTTCGGTCATGAGGGCTCCGAGATCGTCGCTATCAACGACCTCACCTCTCCCGATATGCTCGCTTACCTGCTGAAGTACGACTCCACGCAGGGCAACTACGCTCGTGATCACGAGGTCGTTGCTGGCGAGGATTCCATCACCGTTGACGGCAAGGAGATCAAGATCTACAAGGAGGCCGACGCCAACAACCTGCCTTGGGGCGACCTCGACGTCGACGTCGTTCTCGAGTGCACCGGCTTCTACACCAGCAAGGCTAAGGCTCAGGCCCACATCAACGCTGGCGCCAAGAAGGTCGTCATCTCCGCTCCGGCCGGCAGCGATCTGCCCACCATCGTGTACAACGTCAACCATGAGACGCTGACCGCTGAGGACAACATCATCTCCGCTGCTTCCTGCACCACCAACTGCCTCGCCCCGATGGCCAAGGGTCTGAACGACTTCGCTCCCATCGTGTCCGGCATCATGACCACCATTCACGCCTGGACTGGCGACCAGATGCCGCTCGACGGCCCGCAGCGCAAGGGCAACAAGCGTCGTAGCCGCGCCTGCGCCGTCAACATCGTCCCCAACACCACCGGTGCTGCCAAGGCTATCGGCCTGGTTCTCCCCGAGCTCAACGGTAAGCTCATCGGTGCCGCCCAGCGCGTCCCGACGCCGACCGGCTCCATCACCAACCTCTACGCTGTCGTTGACAAGAAGGTCACCGTCGACGAGGTCAACGCTGCTATGAAGGCCTACGCTGCCACCATCTCCGAGACCTTCGGTTACAACGAGGACGACATCGTCTCCACCGACATCATCGGCGAGACCCACGGCTCCATCTTCGACGCCACTCAGACCATGTGCTCTGACCTCGGCAACGGCCAGACCCTCGTTCAGGTCACCTCGTGGTACGACAACGAGAACTCCTACACCTCTCAGATGGT
>CABUGI010000013.1 GCA_902491055.1 uncultured Collinsella sp.
CCCGGCATACCGGCGCCGCCTAATGCTCTCCATGCTCACCGAGGAGCCCGACGCTTACCTGGCGCAGCTGCAGGCGGCTAAGCTTAACGACGACGTTGAGGTGGCGCACTATGCCGCGACGGCGGTGGCGCAGATCTCCAAGGAGTCCGACCTTAAACTGCAGCAGCTGGAGCGTGCCTTTAAGACGGACCCGAGCGCGCAAAACCTCAACGAATACTGCGATTTTCTTGGTGAATACTTGGGCTCGGGCTTGGCCGAGGGGCGCGTGGCTCAGATTCAGCGCCAACAGTACGCGCGCCTGCTTGCGCGTCGCTGCGAGCGCGAGGATACCCTTGAGCTGCGCATTCGATACGCGACGGCTCTGGCCGATGTCGGACAGATCGACGAGGCGCAGGCCGTGACCGACCAGCTGGTGCTCGACGTGCCCGACGAGCAGGAGGTTTGGATGCTTTGCCTGCGCCTTGCTGTGATGCGCTGCGATGGCGAGGCCGTGCAGCAGGTGATTGACGCGATCGACAACCAACATGTGTATTTGAGTGCTGAGAACCGCGAAAAGCTGGCGTTTTGGCGCGACGGAGGGGAGGCCCGATGAGTCTGGTACATCGTGTGCGCGACCATGCGGGTCGCTTTCGCTGGATGGGGCTGCTCGTGGTATGGGCGGTCTTTATCGCTATGGCTGCCGTGCTGTTAATTGAGCGCGCCGGTGTGCAATATAGCTCCGGGCAGCATAAGCTGGGCATGCTTGCCGCCAACGATGCAGTGCCGGCCTCCTCGGCGATCTTTGGCCAAAAGCCCACGTGCTTGGTTATTTCCGACTCGGACCAGGACGGCGTTGACGACGTCAAGGACCAGTTCGATCAGATTTTGCTCGACATGAAGATTGCCCACCGCGATGTGGATATTGCCACCGATGGCACGGATGCCATTCCTTCGCTCACGTCGTTTGACCGCGTGATTGTGCTCATGCCGTCGCTCGATGGGCTCGGTACGCGCCTGAGCGACATTATGAGTTGGGTGAGTGCCGGCGGCTCGCTCATGCTGGGCATGACGCCGGAGAACTCCGGCTATCTGCAAGCCGTTGCGCCCAAGTTTGGCATCGATACCGTGGGATATGAGTACACGACTGCCGAGAGCATCGTCCCGAGCAAGGACTTTATGATCGGCGGTGGCCAACGCTACGAGTTTTCGGACCCCTTTAAATCGTCCCTGCTGGTTTCGCTGCGCGAGACGGCGCGCGTGTGGGCCAAGACCGGCGATGCGGGCTCGCCGCTCATTTGGTCGAATGATTGCGGCAGCGGACGCACCGTGGTGTGCAACATTGGCATCTATGACAAGGTCATGCGCGGTTTTTACGCCTCGGCGATCAGCCTGCTGGGCGATGCCACGGCATATCCCGTCATCAACAGCGCTGTCTTCTATCTAGACGACTTTCCCAGCCCCGTGCCCTCGGGCGACGGCACCTACATCAAGCGCGATTATGGCCTTTCCATTGCCGATTTTTATACCAAGGTATGGTGGCCCGATCTGCAAAAGCTCGCGCAAAAATACGGCATTCGCTACACAGGCGTGATGATCGAGAACTACGAGGACGTGGTCAATCAGACCGAGCCCGCGCGCCAGCCCGATACCACGCAGTTTCGTTATTTTGGCGGCATGCTGTTGCAGATGGGCGGTGAGCTGGGCTATCACGGCTACAACCATCAGCCTCTGGTGCTCTGGGACATCGACTATGGCACGCTGTACGACTACAAGACATGGAAGAACAAGGAGACGCTCGTCGCATCGCTCAACGAGCTTATCGCCTTCCAGGACGAGGTGCTGCCCAACGCGCACGGTTCGGTTTACGTGCCGCCGTCGAATATCCTTTCGGCTCGTGCGCGCAAGCTTATCGGTACCGATGTTCCGCGCATTAAGACCATTGCCAGTACATACTTTGACGACGGTACCGACTTGCCCTATGTGCAGGAGTTTGGTGTGGCGAGCGATGGTATCGTGGAGCAGCCGCGTATTGTCTCGGGCGGCATGGTCGACGATTCCTATATGCGCCTGGCTGCCGTGTCCGAGCTCAACATGCACTACGTGAGTACGCACTTTATGCACCCGGACGATCTGCTCGATCCCGATCGCGGTGCCAGGCAAGGCTGGGAAGTCTATAAGGGCGGCCTGACCGACTACCTGGACTGGCTTACCACGTCCGCACCCGACCTGCGTCGCCAGACCGGCTCAGAATGCTCGGGCGCCATCCAGCGCTTTTCGTCCGTGACGGCGAGCGTGGATACCAGCGCGGATGCCTTGACGCTTAGCCTGGACAATTTCTACGACGAGGCGTGGCTCATGTTCCGCGCCAACAACGGTGAGCCGGGTGCGGTCACGGGTGGCGAGATTACGCATCTGACGGGCGACCTTTACCTGGTCAAAGCTACGGACAAGACGGTGACCATTGCGCGCAAGGAGGGTGGCGACAAATGAGAATCTGCTTGGTACTCGAGGGTTGCTACCCCTATGTGCACGGCGGCGTGTCCACCTGGATGCACGGCTACATTACGGCTATGCCCGAGCACGAGTTTGTGCTGTGGGTGATCGGTGCGCATGCTGCCGACCGCGGCAAGTTTGTCTACGAGCTGCCCGATAACGTTGTCGAGGTGCACGAGGTGTTTTTGGATGACGCCCTGCGCCTTTCGGGCGAGCAGCACGAAGTCAGCTTTGACGACCGCGAGCGCGAGGCGCTACGCCGTCTGGTGTCGCTGTCTAATCCGGATTGGGACGTGCTGTTCGATATCTTCCAGCGCCGTCGCGTGCATCCGCTCTCGTTTTTGCAGAGCCGCACGTTTATGGACATCTTTCGCGACGTGTGCCTGGCAGAGTACCCCTACACGCCCTTTGCCGACGCCTTCCATACCATGCGTTCCATGCTGCTTCCCGTTCTGTATCTGCTGGGCGGCGAGGTGCCGGTGGCCGATGTGTACCACGCGATTTCGACCGGCTACGGCGGCCTGTTGGCAAGCCTTGGCTCCAGCATGAATAATGCGCCGGCGCTGCTGACCGAGCACGGCATCTACACCCGTGAGCGCGAGGAGGAGATTATTCGCGCCGACTGGGTGGTGCCGTCGTTTAAGGACCGTTGGATTCGCTTTTTCTACCTGCTTTCGGAGGAGGTCTATCGCCGCGCCTTCCGCGTGACGAGCTTGTTTCACAATGCTCGCAAGACGCAGATCGATATGGGCTGCGATGCGGATAAATGCCTGGTTATTCCCAATGGCATCCAGTTCGACCGCTTTAAGGGTATTCCCTTAAAGCCCGATGACGGCTGGGTGGACATTGGCGCGGTGGTGCGTTTGGCGCCCATCAAGGACGTCAAGACCATGATTTACGCTTTCTTTGAGCTGCATGAGCGCCTGCCGCACGTACGCCTGCACATCATGGGCGGCGTGGACGACGAGGAATATGCGGCCGAGTGCCATGCGCTTGTCGACACCTTGGGCGTGCGCGACCTGATCTTTACCGGTCGCGTGGACGTGGTCGAGTACATGCAAAAGCTCGACTTTACGATCCTGACGAGCATCTCTGAGGGCCAACCGCTGAGCGTGCTGGAGTCGCTCGCCGCGCGTCGCCCCTGTGTGACGACCGAGGTCGGTTGCTGTCGCGAACTGCTGGAGGGCGTACCGGGCGACGACTTTGGCATTGCCGGGTTTGTATGTCCGCCCATGTATCGCAAGGGCTTGGCCGATGCCATGGAGCGCATGTGCGCGAGTCGTGCCCGTCGTCTGGAGATGGGGGAGCGCGGCCAGCGCCGTGTGGCCACGTTTTACCTGCACGAGCAGATGCTTGCCAACTACCGTGCGCTCTACGACGAGACGGCGCGTGCGTTCGGTTTGCCCAAGGAGGAGGTGTAGCCCATGGCCGGAATCGGTTTTGAACTCAAACGCCTGTTTAAGCGCAAAGGCCTGTTTGCCACGATGCGCGCCTATGGCTACGCCGGCATCGTGTGCACGGGACCTATGCTCCTGGGCGTGTTGCTGCAGGTGGGCATTCTGGTGCTGTGCGGCATGTGGGGTGTGGACCGTGCCAGCCAGGACCTGCTGGTTTGCATGGTGACCTATACGCTGCTGGCGTCGCTTGTGCTGTCGAGTTTTTTCTCCATGCCGGTCACGCGCTTTTTGGCCGATATGCTCTTCGCCGAGCGCGAGGATGAGATCCTGCCCTCGTTTTGGGGCTCCAATGTCATCATGCTCGTCGCGGGCACCGTGCTCTACGGCGTCTTTTTGCTGTTCTCGGGCGCCACGCTGCTGCAGGGGCTGCTGTGTCTGTGGCTCTTCAACATTATGATCGTCAACTGGAACGGCATGGGCTACCTTACGGCCATTAAGGACTACCGCGGCATTCTGTATAGTTTTGCCTGCGCGATTGCCGTGGCTTGCGTATGCGCGCTTGTTGCGCTGACGTTGGGCCTGCCGCCGGTGGAGAGTTTGCTGGCTTCGATCGCCGCGGGCTATGGGGTGATGCTCGTCTGGGACGTGGTGCTGCTCTACCGGTATTTTCCGCAGAGCGACTGCGGCCCCTGGCTCTTTTTGCGCTGGCTGGACCAGTATATGCCGTTGGCGTTGACGGGTTTGTTTACTAACCTGGGCCTCTTTGCGCACTTGGTGATCATTTGGGCCGGGCCCATCGGCGTGCAGGTTAAAGGCCTGTTTTACGGTGCGCCCTACCACGATGTGCCGGCGCTCATCGCGTTTTTGACCATCCTGGTCACGACCGTCAACTTTGTGGTGTCGGTCGAGGTTAACTTCTATCCGCGGTACCGCAACTACTACAGCCTGTTTAACGACGGTGGCGTGGTGGGCGACATTATGGTTGCCGAGGAGGATATGCTCGCCACGCTCAACCGGGAGCTGCGGTTTTGCGCGCTCAAGCAGCTGTTTGTGACGGCGGCCGTCATCTCGCTCGAGACCACGGTGCTGTCGGCCTTGCCTCTTGGCTTTAATAACCTGATGCACGGGTATTTCCGTACATTGTGCGTGGGCTACGGCCTGTATGCCGTGGGCAACACGATCTTGCTCATCTTGCTCTACTTTACTGACTACAAGGGCGCCGTGCTGGCGTCCGGTCTGTTTGCGGGAGTTGCCGGGCTGGCGACCGCCGTGTCGTTACTTTTGCCGCAGCAGTTTTATGGCTTTGGCTTATTGCTGGGCGCAGCGGTGTTTTTTATCGTGGCGCTGCTGCGACTCGATACCTATACTGCCAACTTGCCGTATCGTATCCTGAGTCAGCAGCCCATCGTGGCGACAGACAAAGAAGGCTGGTTTACCGAGTTGGGCCGCATGCTCGAGCATGTTGAGGGGCGCTATGAGGAACGGCGCATAGAGCGGGAGCCACATGGCGCGTTTGAGCGCACGGTGGCTCGCGTGTATCGAATCCTTTGGGGAGGTTCTGATGATCGATAAGTTGATGTCTCGCCGCTGCCTGATCGAGGCGGCTGCCGGTGCGCTGCTGCTTTCGGGCTGCTCGTCTCAGGACGAATCCTCAACTAAAAAGGTCAAAAAGCAGGGCAAGATAAAAAAGGCCGATGCATCGGACAGCACAAAGCACCTGCGCGATAAGGACGAGCTGTACGAGGTCTACGACGACTCGGGCATTGTGACCATGTACCTGACGGTCTCGCGCGGCAACAGCTCCGAGAACACCGATCATAGCTGGGCCGAGATCAACACGTACTCGGTGTATGACTACGCCGACATGGGTGTGACGCGCTATCAGGTTATGGGCCTTTTGCAGGCGGGCGACGATGACGGCCCGGTTGCCGGCGAGGTTGGCTATGGCGAGGAAGCGCCCAATGCCACCGTGCAGGTGCGCGGCCAGACGTCGAGCTCCTACACGCAAAAGAATTACAAGGTGGAGCTCAAGAAGGGCAAGGGTACCTGGCGCCAACAGCGCGCGATTGCGCTCAACAAGCACATGGGCGAGGGCATGCGTTTTCGCAACAAGATGGCCTACGACCTTATCCGCGGGATTCCCCAGATGATGGGCCTGCGCACGCAGTTTGTGCATCTGTGGGTGTGCGACCAGACCGAAAAGTCCAACGACACCTTTGAGGACTACGGCCTGTTTACGCAGGTGGAGCAGCTCAACAAGACGGCGCTTAAGGCGCACGGCTTGGATAAGAACGGGCATCTGTACAAGGTGAACAACTTCGATTTCCATCGCTACGAGGACACCATTAAGCTCGCCGACGATCCCGACTACAACCAGGCCAACTTTGAGGGCATGCTCGAGATTAAGGGCGATTCGGACCATACCAAACTCATCGAGATGCTCGATGCGCTCAACGACGATTCGCAAAAGATCGACGACGTGCTCGATACCTACTTTGATACCGAGAATCTGGTCTATTGGATGGCGTTTCAGATCCTTACGGGCAACTGCGATACGCAGAACCGCAACTGCTATCTGTACAGTCCCCTCAATTCCAACACGTGGTACATCCTCGATTGGGACAACGACGGCATGCTGCGCAAGCTAGAGCTTTCTCTTGCCGGGTTCTCGGACTACGCGAGCTGGGAGCGCGGCGTAAGCAACTACTGGGGCAACGTTCTGTTCAATCGTGCGCTGCGCAGCAAGGCGTTCCGCGGTGAGCTTGATCGCGCCGTCAAGGACCTGCGCACGCATTTGACCGAGACGCGCCTGACCAAGATGATCAAGCATTATCGCGAGGTTACCGAATCGCTGGTCTTTGCTTCGCCCGATATCGAAAATCTGCCTGTCACCAAGGATCAATACGAGCAGATCGCCGCGGCGATTCCGGCCGAGATCGAAGAGAACTACAAGAGCTTCCGTGAGAGCTATAAAAAGCCCATGCCGTTCTACATCGGCGTGCCGCAGATCGAGAACGGCAAGCTGCGCATTAACTGGGATGCGTCCTACGACTTTGAGGCGCGCGATATTCGCTATACCGTGGAACTGGCGCGCGATTATGCCATCACCGATGTGGTCTTTAAGGCCGAGGACGTGCTGCTGCCCGAGGTGACCTGCGATGCGCCCGATTCCGGCCAGTATTTTGTGCGCGTGCGCGCCACCAACTCCGACGGCTATACGCAAGATGCGTTTGACTACTACGTGACCGACGACGGCAAGCAGTACGGCATGAAGTGCTTCTACGTGCAAGACGGCGGCAAGGTCGTGGAGGACACGTATGCGGAGGGCTAGCGCGCTGCTTGAGCGCCTGGCGGCCCCGCCTGTGCGCACTGCGCAGGAGCGCTACCGCCACGAGCTCAAGTACCTTATCAACGAGGGCGAGCATGCTGCGCTTGCCAGCCGCATGGCGCCGGTCTTTAAGCTGGACAAGCATGCACGGGCGGGCGGTTACACCATCCGCAGCCTGTACTTCGATGACTACTGCAACTCGGCCTACGAGGAAAAAGACGCAGGAATCCTCATGCGCAAAAAGTATCGCGTGCGCATCTATAACGGCAGCGATAAGGTGATTAAGCTCGAGCGCAAAAAGAAGTACGGCAGCTGGATCTACAAGGAGGACGCGCCGCTTACGCGCGGTGAGCTTGTACAGATTCTGGCCGGAGACTACGACTTTTTGCTGAGGAGTCCCCATCAGCTCTGCCGCGAGTTCTACATCGAGTGCATCTGCAATATGATGCGCCCGCGTACTATCGTGGACTACGAGCGCGAGCCGTGGGTGATGGACGAGGGCACCGTGCGCATTACGTTTGACATGAACGTGCGTGCGGCGGTGGGAAGCTTCGATATCTTTGATGCGACGCTGCCCGCGCTGCCGGTCCTGGAACCCGGCAAGCTGGTGATGGAGGTTAAGTTTACGGAGTTTTGCCCACAGCTGGTGCGCGATATGGTGCCGCCGGGCGCAGCCGAGCTCACGGCGGTCTCCAAGTACTGCCTGTGTTACGAAAAGACCGCCTATCTGCGCGGTTTTAACTACTGGGAATCGGATTTTGGGAACCGAGGGGATATTTAGACCATGAGCACCAGGGACTTTTTTAAGAACTCCGTCTTGGAGGCGTTTGGCCAGGTCGACCCTGCCAAGATTGGCCTGTCGCTGCTCGTGGCGCTCGCCATGGGCATCCTGATCTATTACGTGTACAAGCGCTTTTTTACCGGCGTGGTGTACTCGCGCAGCTTTGCCGTGACACTCGTGGGTATGTGCGTGCTCACGTGTATGGTGACGCTCGCGATCTCAACGAACGTGGTCATCTCGCTCGGTATGGTCGGTGCTCTGTCTATCGTCCGCTATCGTACGGCGGTCAAGGACCCGCTCGATCTGCTGTATCTGTTTTGGGCTATTACCACGGGCATTACGGCGGGCGCCGGCATGTATGCGCTCGTGGGGCTCACGGCAGTGGTCATCGTGGCCATGATCGCCGGTTTTGCGAGCCACCAGGACAAGGCGCGCGTGTACATGATGGTCATCCACTACACGGGCCAGACCACGGGTGACGACATCGTGCGCGCGTTTGGGCGCACCAAGTTCACCGTCAAGTCCAAGACCATGCGCGCCGACAAGGTCGAGATGGCCGTCGAGGTGTTCTCAGACGGTGTGGATATGCCCTACGCCGACGCCATTCGCGCGCTCGATGGCGTTGAGGACCTAACGCTCATCCAATACAACGGCGAGTACCACGGTTAATGTTGGTTCCGGCGTTCTGGTGAACTCCGAATCGTGGGTTTTGATTTAGAAGGGACGGTGCCGCATGGATGTGCAGCAGCTAGAAGAGGCCTGGGCTGTAAGGGCCGGCGCGCGTGAGGCGCGACTGCTTACGGCCTCGCATGTGCCGGCGGCGCTGTCTCTGTTGGGGATTGTATGTCCCGGCGATCGCCTGGTTGCGTTTGCCGATGACTTTGCCGATGCGTTTGCCCGTGGCTTTGATGGCTGCGATATCGCGCTGTTGGGAGATCCGTGTGCTGAGGCGTTTGCCGCCGCGTCCGAGGGCTTTGATGCCTCGTTTGATGCCGAGGGTTCGCACCTGTGGTGGTTCGTCAACTCTATTGGCGGGTTTGGATTGCGCGTGCCCGATCTGCGCGCGTTAGGAAGCGCCGCGCGTGAGGCCCATGCGTTGCTCGTGGTGGATAACACCGTGGCGTCAGCTTTTGGCTGCGATCCGCTGCGGCTGGGTGCTGCGTTATCGCTGGAGGCGCTCGATCGCGTATGCGCCGGCGATGCTCCGCGCAAGTTGGTTGCCGTATCGGTCGCGCGCTCGCAGCTCAAGCGTCATCGTGTGGATGCTGCTGCCGAGTGCACGCATGCGCTGTTTGTGGGCTGTGATGCGTCGGCACTCGATCTGTCTGTTGAGGAGGTTGAAGTGCTGGAGCGCGGGCTGGACTCGCTCGATTCTCGCATGCAGGCACACTTCGATCGCGCCCGTGCGCTGGCCGAGTATTTGGCCGCCAATGAGATGGTGCGCGACGTGCGCTATCCCGGATTGAGCTTGCATCCCGACCATGCCATCGCGACGGGAATCCTCGAGCACGGCTTTGGTCCGGCAGTTGAGTTTGACCTTATCGAGCGTAGCGCGGGTGAGCTGTTCGACGCTTTGCCGGGGGAGTTCCGCGCATCGCCCGCCGGTGGCGCTGCGACACGCCTTTCGGCCCCGCGCGGCAAGCAGGGGAGCACCATCCGCCTCTTCGCCGGCACCGACAACCCCCTGGTCGTAGCGTCCGCCCTAGACAACGCCCTTCGCAACTAGCTAAATCATCCTCGACTCTATAAGTTGCGGTGAGATAGGGATTGATTTACGGCTTTAACCGCATAAACAGTCCCTATTTCACCGCAACTTATGAGAAGGGGTTGTGTAGCTAAAAGCCCCGTCCCAAATTGGTTACTCTTTGATGCTGGCGATGAGGACGTCGGCTTTGGCGGCTATGACCTGGTTGATGTCGGCCTGCAGCTCCTCGTAGGCCACTATGGCTCGCTCACCGGCGGGGGTGAGGGTGGATCCGCGGGCTCCGTCTCGCTCGATGAGCTTGCATCCCAGCTGGCCTTCTGCCTCGTTTACAATGCGCCAGGCCTTGGAATACGCCATGCCCATGCTCTTGGCGGCACGGTTGAGCGAGTGCTCGCGGGCGATACCCTGCAGCAGCAAGACGCAGCCGTGGCCGAAGACGCCCGGCAAATCCTTGTCGCACGCTTGAATGACCAGTTTTGCCGTCGTCTTGTACTCCATGTACCCCACGTCTCCCCGCTAAAGTGTTTGCTGGGCAAACGCAAAGCCTGCGTCAAACCCTCGTGTGCTCTTCTTAAATCATGCATTGTAGCAGTCAAAGTGCGTTAAGATACTTCCCCAGTATTGGGCGCCCAAGGTTGGGCTGGGTCCTACGAGGCCTGCAGCCGACCGGTCGCATGGAAAAAGGAGAAACATGGCTACGTTCTTTCCCGGTGAGTCCCACACGTTTTCGGAGTATTTGCTGGTCCCTGGTTACTCGTCCTCGCAGTGCATCCCCAACAACGTCTCTCTTAAGACGCCGCTGACCCGCTTTAAGCGCGGTGAGAAGCCGGCAATCACCCTGAACATCCCCATGGTTTCCGCCATCATGCAGTCCGTCTCGGGCGTCGATATGGGTGTCGCGCTCGCTACCGAGGGTGGCCTGTCCTTCATTTACGGTTCCCAGAGTGCCGAGTCCGAGGCCGCTATGGTCAAGGCCGTCAAGGATCACAAGGCCGGTTTCGTTCAGTCCGATTCCACGCTGACCCCCGACATGACTATGGAGCAGGTCATCGAGCTCAAGGAGAAGACCGGTCACTCCACCATGCCGGTCACCGACGACGGCACCCCCAAGGGCAAGCTCCTGGGCATCGTCACCAGCCGTGACTATCGCCCCAGCCGCGATGACCACCAGACGAAGGTCTCCGAGTTCATGACCCCGCGCGAGCAGCTCATCGTGGGCGACAAGAACATCAGCCTCAAGGTTGCCAACGACGTCATCTGGGACAACAAGCTCAACGCCCTGCCCATCGTCGACGACTACGATCACCTGATGGGCATCGTCTTCCGCAAGGACTACGACAGCCACAAGACCAACCCCAACGAGCTGCTCGATAACGACAAGCGCTACATGGTCGGCGCAGGTATCAACACCCGCGACTATGCCGAGCGCGTGCCGCTGCTCATCGAGGCCGGTGCCGATGTCCTGTGCATCGACTCCTCCGAGGGCTTCAGCGAGTGGCAGAAGCGCACCATCGAGTGGATTCGCGCCAACTACGGCGAGGACGTCAAGGTCGGTGCCGGTAACGTCGTCGACGCCGAGGGCTTCCGCTTCCTGGCAGACTGCGGTGCCGACTTCATCAAGGTCGGTATCGGCGGCGGTTCCATCTGCATTACCCGTGAGACCAAGGGTATCGGCCGTGGCCAGGCCACCGCGCTGATCGACGTCTGCCGCGCTCGCGACGAGTACTACGAGGAGACCGGTGTCTACGTGCCCGTGTGCTCCGACGGCGGTATCGTCTACGACTACCACATGACGCTCGCCCTGGCCATGGGTGCCGACTTCATGATGCTGGGCCGCTACTTCGCTCGCTTTGACGAGAGCCCGACCGAGCGCGTCAACGTTAACGGTCAGTACATGAAGGAGTACTGGGGCGAGGGTTCTGCGCGTGCCCGCAACTGGCAGCGCTACGACCTGGGCGGCGCCGCGAAGCTCAGCTTCGTCGAGGGCGTCGACTCCTACGTTCCCTACGCCGGTTCCCTCAAGGACGGCGTGGGCGGCACGCTCTACAAGGTCAAGTCCACGATGTGCAACTGCGGCGCCCTCTCGATCCCCGAGCTCCAGGAAAAGGCGCGCCTAACGCTGGTCAGCTCCACCTCCATCGTCGAAGGCGGCGCCCACGACGTAGTCGTCAAGGATTCCCAGCAGAGCGTTTCCTATCGATAAGCGGCTTTCCCAAGCACCGCACCTTGCCGTTCAAACCGTCGCTCGCGTGCCAAAGTACGCGTCGCTCCTCTTTCACGGCAATCTGCGGCACTTGGAAAACCCGACCATGTTTGGGCGGATAACAGATAGCGGTTGATTCACAACCACGTTATTTAGATAAAGCGAGATGCCCGCAAGTCGCGGGCATCTCGCTTGTCGTATTTGCTATCATCAGTCAAGTTAACCTTAGGGTCGGGCGGCTTGGCTTTGTTCGCTACAAGTTCCGCACGCAAAGAAGAGCACTTAATGTGCTCTTCGTCTTGCGCAGGACTGTCCGCAGTAGCGAATAAAGCCAAGCCGCCCGACCCCAGCTAAGATTAAAGGAGCTGATATGTGCGATTGCACAGATCATAAGGACGAGATCCCTGCCTACGACGCGCAGGCCATTGAGTCCAGGTGGATGAAGGCCTGGGAGGACTCCAACCTCTTTGCCGTCGACACCGACGACAGCAAGCCCAAGAAGTATGTGCTCGAGATGTTCCCGTATCCGTCGGGCGACCTGCACATGGGCCACGCGCGCAACTATACCATCGGCGATGCCATGGCCCGTCAGGCCCGCATGCGCGGCTACGACGTGCTGCATCCCATCGGCTTTGACGCCTTTGGCCTGCCCGCCGAGAACGCCGCCATCAAGCACAACACGCAGGCTGCCGCCTGGACGTATAAGAACATGGACCAGGCGCTCGCCACGATGAAGCGCATGGGCTTCTCCTACGATCTGGATCGCATGGTCAAGACCTGCAGCCCCGACTATTACCGCTGGGGCCAGTGGATTTTTGAGAAGATGTGGGAAAAGGGCCTGGTCTACCGCAAGAAAAACCCGGTCAACTGGTGCCCCACCTGCAAGACCGTTCTGGCCAACGAGCAGGTTACCGATGGCAAGTGCTGGCGCTGTGGCACCGAGCCCGAGAAGCGCGACCTGGAGCAGTGGTACTACAAGATTACCGATTACTCCCAGGAGCTGCTCGACGACCTGGAGAAGCTCCCCGGCTGGCCCGAGCGCGTCAAGCAGATGCAGGCCAACTGGATCGGCCGCTCCGAGGGCGCCGAGGTCGACTTTACCCTGTGCGACCAGGATGGCGAGCCCATCGAGGGCGACGAGGGCAAGATCACCGTCTTCACCACGCGTGCCGATACGCTCTTTGGCGTCTCCTTCTTTGTCCTGGCTCCCGAGTACGCTCGACTGCACGAGCTCGTCGAGGGCACGGAGTACGAGGAGGCCGTCACCAAGATCGTCGAGGACTCCAAGCATATCTCTGCCGTGGAGCGTGCCCAGGGCACCCTCGAGAAGCACGGTGCCTTTACGGGCCGCTACGTGGTGAACCCCGTCAACGGCGAGAAGGTCCCCGTGTGGGTTGCCGATTATGTCGTTGCCGACTATGGCACCGGCGCCGTCATGGCCGTTCCCTGCGGCGACCAGCGCGACTTTGAGTTTGCCCGCAAGTACGACCTGCCGATCGTGCCGATTATCCTAGACGATGACGATCGCGCTGCCGTCGAGGCCAGCGGCGAGACCATCGATACCTTCCATGCCGAGACCGTCGACTGGGATTGCGCCCACGCTGCCGAGGGCACGCTCGTCCAGTCCGGCAAGTACACCGGCATGCGCGGTGGTAAGCACTCCGAGGGCGAGGCTGCCATCGTGGCCGACCTCGAGGCCATGGGCTGCGGTCGTCGCAAGGTCGAGTTCCGCCTGCGCGACTGGCTCATCAGCCGTCAGCGCTATTGGGGCAACCCCATCCCGGCCATCCACTGCGAGCACTGCGGCATCGTGCCCGTGCCAGAGGATCAGCTGCCGGTGACGCTGCCCGAGAACCTGGACCTGGGCGCTGGCGAGACCCTTGCCGAGTGCAAGGACTTCTACGAGACCACCTGCCCGGTCTGCGGCCGCCCGGCTAAGCGCGAGACCGATACCATGGACACCTTCACATGCTCCAGCTGGTATTACCTGCGCTATACCGATCCGCACAACACCGAGCTGCCCTTCTCCCGCGAGGCGGCAGACCGTTGGATGCCCGTCGATAACTACATTGGCGGCATCGAGCATGCCATTCTGCACCTGCTCTACAGCCGCTTCTTTACCAAGGCGCTGCGTGACCTGGGCCTGCTGAGTGTTGACGAGCCCTTCACCAACCTGCTGTGCCAGGGCATGGTCAAGGACGAGAACGGCGACACCATGTCCAAGTCCAAGGGCAACGTCGTGCCCCCGAGCTCGGTTATCGAGCCCTACGGCGCCGACACCATGCGTCTGGCGATCCTGTTTATCGCCCCGCCCGAGAAGGACTTCGACTGGGATCCCAAGGCCGTCGAGGGTGCCAATCGCTTTATCAAGCGCGCCTGGCGTATCGTGTGGCAGCTCGTCCAGTCGGGTGATGCCAGCGTGGCCTTCGACAAGTCCGTGCTCGACGAGACCGCGATGAAGCTCTACCGCGAGCGTCATCGCACCATCGCCAAGTGCACCGAGGACTTCGATCGCGGCCAGTTCAACACCGCGATCTCGGCCGTCATGGAGCTCGTCAACGCGGCGAGCGCCTACCTCAACGCTACCGAGGGTGCTGACCGCGACAAGGCCCTGTGCTATGGCGTGGCCAAGGACATCGTGAGCGTCCTGGCGCCCATCTGCCCGTTCTGGGCCGACGAGCTGTGGCACGAGGCGCTCGGCTGCGAGGGCAACGCCTACACCGCCGCCTGGCCCGAGTTCGACCTGGCCGAGTCCATCGAGGACACGGTGCAGATCGTCGTCCAGGTACTCGGCAAGGTCCGTGGCCGCATTGACGTGGCCCGCGATGCCTCCAACGAGGAAATGCAGGCTGCCGCCGAGGCTGCTGTCGCCAAGTGGATCGAGGGCAAGACGGTCGTCAAGGCTATCTGCGTACCCGGCAAGCTGGTCAACCTGGTGGTTAAGTAAATGCCGCGCGTATAGTTGACGTGCTAAAGACGAGGGACGATCCAGCTGGGTCGTCCCTCGTTTTGCATGTGCCCGCCTAGATGCCTGCCGTCAATCGTTCTATTCTTGTGGAGAAGCTGTGGGCGCGCTGACCTGCGAATTTCCATTGCGCTTGCACGTTTTCGCAGGTATTGGTATAGTTTGCTTGCAAATGAAGTTGTAATTGAAAGAAGTGGGGTTTCGGCCCCGCTTCTTTTTTGTATGGATGGAGGTGCCGCAATGGTCAAGACCAAGACCGAGCAGGCGATCATCGACGCGCTCGAGGCCGTCGCTCCCCAGCACGATGTCGACATCGTCGACGTCGAGCTCGTGGGTGCCACTAAGGCCCCCTGCGTGCGCGTGCGTATCGAGGGTGCCGAGGGTCAGAGCCTGTCGCTCAACGACGTCACGGCCAACACCAAGTGGGTCGGCGATGTGATTGAGGAGCTCGACCCCATCTCTTCGAGCTATACGCTCGAGGTGTCGAGCCCGGGTATGGCGCGCCCGCTGCGCCGCCCGAGTGACTTTGCCCGCTTTGTGGGCGAGAACTGCGAGCTCACCTCCACCGCCACCGAGGGCCGTCGCAAGTACGCCGGCAAGATTGCCGCTGCCACCGAGACGAACGTGACCCTCGAGCTCGAGGACGGCGAGTCCGTCACCCTCGATTTCTCTGATGTTAAAAAGTGCAAGTTGAAGCCCACCTATGACTTCAAGCCCGCGAAGGAAGGAAAGTAAGATGGCAGCATCCGACATGATGTCCGCCCTGATGGAGCTTTGCCAGGAGAAGCACATCGACCAGCTCTACCTGATCGACCGCCTGGAGCAGTCGCTCGCCAAGAGCTATGCCGAGATCCTGCATCTTGAGTGGGGCGCCAAGGTGACCATCGATCGCACCACCGGCAAGATCTACGTCTACCGTCTGGAGCCGATCGACGATTCCATGGACGAGGAGGGCAACTTCACCGAGTTCGAGGAGATCGACGTCACTCCTAAGAACACGAGCCGTATCGCCGCCCAGCACGCCAAGGCCGAGATCAACGCAATCGTACGCAACTCCGCCCGCGAGCAGATCTACGAGGAGTTCTCCGGCCGCATCGGTGACCTCATCAGCGGTACCGTGCTGCAGTCCACGCCCGACTTCACGATCGTCAAGATTCGCGAGGGCGTCGAGGCCGAGCTTCCGCACTTCGACCAGCGCCGTTACGAGAACGAGCGCAACGAGCGTCCGATGGGCGAGCGCTACCTGCACAACCAGCATATCAAGGCCGTGATCATCGACGTTCGCGACCCCAACTCCAACTTGCAGCCGGTCCGTGGCGAGCACAGCCGCCCGCCGATTGTCATCTCCCGTACCCACCCCGAGCTCATGCGTCGTCTGTTTGAGCAGGAGGTGCCCGAGATCTATGAGGGCACCGTCCAGATCAAGTCGATCGCCCGCGAGCCCGGTCAGCGCTCTAAGGTCGCCGTCCACTCGCTCGACGATCGCCTGGATCCCGTGGGCGCCTGCGTCGGCCCTAAGGGCAGCCGTGTTCGCGCCGTCGTGGGCGAGCTCCGTGGCGAGCGCGTCGACGTCATCCTGTGGGATGCCGATCCGGCCGTCTACGTCGCCAACGCCCTGTCGCCTGCCAAGGTCACCCGCGTCCTTATCGACGAGGAGAAGGCCTACGCCGGCGTCATCGTGCCCGATGACCAGCTGTCCCTCGCCATCGGCAAGGAGGGCCAGAATGCCCGCCTCGCCGCGCGCCTGACCGGCTGGCACATCGACATTAAGTCCGAGACCCTTGCCGCCGACATCCTCAAGAATGTTCCCGTTCACGAGGAGCCCGCCGCCGACCTGATCGGTGACGAGGAGGACGAGGACGTCCGTCGCTGCGAGTTCGTGTCCGAGGACGGCATCCAGTGCCGCAACCAGGCCCGTCCCGGCTCCCGTTTCTGCGGTGTCCACGATACCGACGCCTTCGATGATGCGGAGGACCTGATCTAGCGCGCGGTCGCGCCGGGCGGGTCCCAGCGCATATCCCACGCTCGTTCAGTCTCTAGGCACCCAAGGTGCCAGAAAGGGTAGGTGAAGTCATATGGCAAAAGTCCGTGTGTCCACCCTGGCCAAAGAGTTCGGCATGACCTCCAAGGAACTGATGGGTCATCTCGCCGAAATGAAGATTCCCGCTAAGTCCGCTTCCTCCGCTCTGGAGGACGCATACGTCGCCATGGTCCGCAAGCAGCTCGCCTCGGTGATCGAGGCCCGCGCCCAGGAAGTCGAGGCCGCCAAGCTGGCCGAGGAGCAGGCCGCTGCCGCCGAGGAGGCAGCACGCGCTGCCGAGGCAGAGCGCGAGCGCATCGCCGCCGAGAAGGCACGCGAGGAGGAGCGCCGCCAGTTCGCTGCTGCCCAGGCTGCCGAGGAGGCCGCCCGCGCCGAGGCCGAGGCTAAGAAGAAGGCCGAGCAGGAGCGCCTTGCCCGCGAGAAGGAGGAGGCTGCCCGCGAGGCCCAGCGCCGCGCCGTTCCCGCTTCCGACTCCGGTTCCCGCTTCCGTTCGCTGCTCGACCAGATCGCCGCACAGGAGACTGTGCTCAAGGAGAAGAAGGACGCCGAGGACAAGGCCAAGGCCGAGCGCGCCGCAGAGCGCGGTAACCGTCGTGGCGGCAACAACGACCGCCGCGGTGGCCGTCGTAACGATCGTAACGCTTCCGACAACAACTCCGAGCGCAACGCCTCCGAGAGCCGTTCGCACAGCCATCGCACCAACGCCAGCAACAACGTCGCTGCCGGCATGGACTTCCCCAACCCCGACAAGCAGGGCAAGGGCAAGAAGCGCAAGGGCGGTCACAACAACGAAGAGGACCACTACAGCCGCATGGCTCGCGAGGCCGAGGAGTACAGCCGCGAGAAGGTGCTCGAGGAGGCTCGTGCCGCCGTCGAGGAGGCCTCTCGCGAGTCCACCGGTCGCCGCAAGAAGCGCAAGGAGAAGCGCGAGCGCGAGGCTGCCAAGGCTCAGGAGGAGCGCAAGATAGAGGAGGCGCTGGCCCAGGGCGTGAACCCCGAGGACCTCGACGCCATCAAGGTCTCCCAGGGCGTTACCGTCCAGGAGCTTGCCGAGGCGCTCGACGTTCCGGCCAACGACATCATCAAGCGCCTGTTCCTGCTGGGTACGCCGCTCACCATGACGCAGTCCATGTCCGACGACCTCGTCGAGCTCGTCGCCGACGACCTGGGTCGTCAGATCAAGATCATCACCCCCGAGGAGGAGAACACCTTCTCGTTCTACGACGATCCCGCCGACCTTAAGCCGCGCGCCCCGGTCGTCACCGTCATGGGCCACGTCGACCACGGTAAGACGTCGCTGCTCGACGCCATCCGTCACACCGGCGTCGCTGCCGGCGAGGCGGGCGGCATTACCCAGGCCATCGGCGCTTCGCAGGTCATGATCAACGACCGTAAGATCACCTTCATCGATACCCCCGGTCACGCCACCTTTACGGCCATGCGTGCCCGCGGCGCCAAGGTGACCGACATCGTCATCCTGATCGTGGCTGCCGACGACGGCGTCATGCCCCAGACCATCGAGTCCATCAACCACGCCAAGGCTGCCGGCGTTCCCATCGTCGTCGCCGTCAACAAGATCGATAAGCCGGGTGCCAACCCCGACCGCGTGCGCCAGGAGCTCACCGAGTACGGCATCATCCCCGAGGAGTGGGGCGGACAGAACATGTTCGTCAACATCTCGGCCAAGCAGAAGATCGGTATCGATGACCTGCTCGAGACCGTGCTGCTCCAGGCCGACGTGCTCGAGCTCAAGGCCAACCCTGATACCTTTGCTTCGGGCAACGTCCTCGAGGCTAAGCTCGACAAGGGCCGCGGCTCGGTTGCCACCGTGCTCGTGACCCGCGGTACCCTGCACGTGGGCGACACGCTGGTCGCCGGCCTCACCTACGGCCGCGTCCGCGCCATGCTCGACCCCAAGGGCAACGCCGTCACCGAGGCCGGTCCTTCCGACGCCGTCGAGATCTTGGGCCTGCAGTCCGTCCCCAACGCCGGCGATGAGTTCCGCGTGTTCGAGGACGAGCGCGAGGCACGTGCGCTGGCCGACGAGCGTTCGCTCAAGGCCCGTATCGAGGAGCAGAGCCGCGTCAAGCACGTGACGCTCGAGAACCTCTTCGAGACTATCGCCGACGCCGAGGTCAAGGAGCTCAACCTGATCATCAAGGCCGACGTCCAGGGTTCCATCGAGGCCCTTCAGGACTCCCTCGACAAGATGGATCAGTCCGAGGTGCGCATCAACACGATCCACTCCGCCGTTGGTGCCATCAACGAGACCGACGTGGTCCTGGCCGACGCCTCCAACGCCATCATCATCGGCTTTGGCGTCCGTCCCGACGGCAAGGCCCGCTCCGCCGCCGAGCGCGAGGGCGTCGAGATCCGTTGCTACGACGTCATCTACAAGTGCCTCGAGGACCTCGATGCTGCCCGCATCGGCATGCTCAAGCCCACCGAGGTCGAGGTCTCCACGGGTACTGCGACCGTTCTGGACACCTTCAAGGTGCCCAAGGTCGGTATCGCCGCCGGTGTCCGCGTCGAAGAGGGCGAGATTGCCGCGACCGATTCTGTGCGCCTGGTGCGCGACGGCATCGTGGTCTTCAACGGTAAAATCGCCTCGATGCGCCACTACAAGGACGAGGCCAAGAGCCTCAAGAGCGGCTCCGAGGGCGGTATTGGCCTGGAGAACTTCCAGGACATCAAGCCTGGCGACACCATTGAGGGCTACCGCATCGACCAGGTTGCCCGTACCGAGTAGGGGGTAGCGCTATGAAGCAAACGCAGGCAACCCGCCGTCTGGGCGAGCAGCTTCGCGAGAAGCTCGGTTATATCCTGCTCTTTGAGGTTTCCGATCCGCGTCTCGACCTGGTCACCCTGACTGCGGTCGAGGTCGCGGTGGACCGTTCGTTCGCACGCGTGTACGTGTCGTCCGATGCGAGCCGCTACGATGAGGTCATGGAGGCGCTTGCCAGCGCCAAGGGCCGTATTCGCAGCCTGTTGGCTCGCTCGCTCGATTGGCGCGTCACGCCCGAGCTCGATTTTCGCATCGATCGCTCGACCGATGAGGCCGAGCGCATCACGCGTGCGCTGGAAAACGTTCCCGCCACGCTTGCGATCGAAAAGGACGAGGACGGCTACCCCATAGCGGATGCCGCCCAGGAGGCAGCTTTAGATGACTAATTCCGCCGACCTCGCCTCGTGCGAGTCTGCAGATATTAAACGACGCATCCTCGAGCTCATCGAGGGTGCGTCCTCCATTGCGATCTCGGGTCACACCTCTCCCGACGGCGATGCCCTGGGCTCCGTGTTGGGCCTGGGCCTCTCGCTTATGAAGGTGTTCCCCGACAAGGACATCGCCCTGTTGCTGGCAGACGACGATCCCGTTCCGCGCATCTACCGTTTTATGGAGGGCGCCGATCTGCTGGTGCCGGCATCTGCCTACACCGGCAGCCCGGACCTGTTCATCTCGGTGGACGTGCCGGTCGTCGAGCGCCTCAATAATTCCGCCGAGGTGTTGCGTCGTTCGGCCCACGTGGCGTGCTTTGACCACCACCCGGCGCGCGAGGAGTTTGCCGAGGTCAGCCTTAGGTGCGTCAATGCCGCGGCCTGCGCCATGATCATCGACCGCTTTTTGGCCGATTGCGGTATTACCGCAATCGACAGCATCGCCACCTGCCTGCTGTGCGGCCTGGTCACCGATACCGGTCGTTTTCAGTATCAGAATGCCGACGCTGCCGCGTTTCATGCCGCCTCGCGTCTGGTGGCGCACGGTGCCGATCCGGCGCGCGTCGCGCTCGAGGTCTATCAGAGCATGCGTGTCGAGTTCCTGCACCTCAAGTCCATCGTCATGGGTCGCATCAAGACGGTCGCGCACGGGCGCGTGGCGTATAGCTATGCGTACGAAAGTGACCTTAAGGAATGTGGCGTCACCTCGGATGAGTGCGACGGCCTGGTCGATGTGGTGCGCTCGGTGATGGGCGTCGAGGTCTGCCTGTTCCTTAAGGGCATCGAGGGCGATACTAAGGTGCGCGGCAACCTGCGCTCCAAGGGCGATCTTGATGTTTCCGAGATTGCGGCCAACTTTGGCGGAGGTGGGCACCACGCTGCCGCCGGCTTTACCAACGCCGGAACGATTTCCGAGACGCTCACCGCGGCACTTCCCATGCTGGCCGAGCTGGTAGGGGAGGATCCCGCTTCGGTGACCGTCGAGCTCTAACTTTTTGGATGGTACATGGCTCGTCGTACGCCTTCTCAACTTAATATGCTGCTCGCCGTCGATAAGCCGGTGGGCTGCACGTCCCACGACGTGGTTTCGCAATGTCGGCGCGCCCTCCATGAGCGGCGCGTCGGTCATGCCGGAACGCTCGACCCCATGGCATCGGGTGTCATGGTGGTGGGCGTGGGCCAGGCCACGCGTCTGCTGGGCATGCTCACGCTCGATACCAAAAGCTACGTCGCCGACATTTCGTTTGGCGTCGAGACCAATACCGATGATGCGGAAGGCGAGGCCGTCCGCACGGTGCCCATTGCCGCCGACTTGCGCGATCCGGCCTATGCCCGCGAGCGCCTGTGCGCCATGCTGGGCCCGCAGATGCAGGTACCGCCGGCGTTTTCGGCCATTTCGGTCAACGGCGTGCGCGCCTATAAGTCTGCGCGCGAGGGCAACGTCGTTGAGTTGCCCCCGCGTCCGGTCGAGGTGTACTCCGCTGACCTGATTGCCGTGAGCGGCGAGGGCGACGTTTGTGTTTGGACCGTGGCGTTTTCGGTGAGTAAGGGCACCTATATCCGTGCGCTCGCTCGCGACCTGGGTCGTGCCTGCGACAACGCGGCGCATATTTCTGCATTGCGCCGTACGGCCTCCGGTGTTGTTTCCATCGGTGCTTGTCATGCGGTCGAGGAACTTTCTGCCGAGTCCGCTGCCGGCTTTGCCCTGGATCCCATTGCGGCACTGGGCGCCACGCGCGTCGACTTGCCGGGTGATCTTGCCGACGATCTGCTGTGCGGACGTCGTATTCCTATTGAGCGCGCGCTTGCGAGCTTCGATGCGTCGAAGGCGCCGTTTGCGCTGGTTCTCGATGGCGGACTCAAGGCGCTTGCCCGTATCGAGGGCGGTCGCTTTGTTATGGAGCATGTCTTTCCGCAGGCGATCGGCGGTGTTCGATGATGCTGACCTCCCACGAGCTCGCGCGTGTTTTTTTCGCGGGCGAGTCGGATGAGGCCCGCATCGTCGCCGCCGATGCATTTGATGATTGCGCGTGCCTGGGCGCCGCGTCGATCGCCATCGGTGTGTTCGATGGCGTGCATCGGGGGCATCACGAACTGATCGACGCGGTCGTTCGCGATGCGCGTGACCACGGCTGCAAGGCGGTCGTGGTCACCTTCGATCCCGACCCGGACGTGGTGGTGAGCCCTTCGCCCGCTCAAAAATTGATGACGACGGCTGACCGTCTGCATGCCCTGGCTCTCACCGGGGTCGATGCGGTCGTGGCCGTTCCCTTTACGCCCGCGGTGGCGGCACTTGACCACGTAGGCTTTCTTAAGTTGCTTTCGCGCGTCGTCGATATCCGCTCGATTCGTGTGGGTAGCGACTTTAGGCTGGGTCGCGGCGGCGCATCGGGCGTTGCCGAGATGCAGGCATGGGGTGCCGAGCGCGGCGTTGACGTCTATGGCCACGAGCTGCTGTGCGTCGATGGACAGATAATCTGCGCCACCCGTATTCGTCAGGAGCTCCGCCAGGGACATGTTGAGTTTGCCGCCGAGCTGCTCGGTCGCCCATACATGCTGCGAGGTATTGTTGCCGGCGGTCGTCATCAGGGTTCCGACATGGGTTTTCCCACGGCAAACATCCAGGTGCCCGAGGGCATTCAGGTGCCTGCCGATGGCGTTTACGAGGGCCTGGTGCTGGTCGACGATACCGTATGGCCTGCTGCCGTCAACGTGGGGCTGCCGCCGACGTATGCCGACGATGCCGCCTCGGCGCATCTCGAGGCCAACTTGATCGGGTATGCGGGTGACCTGTACGGCGCCTCGGTGTCGCTGGCGTTTACGCGCTGGCTGCGCCCGTCGCGCGTGTTCGATTCGCTGGACGAGCTTATCGCGACCGTCGAGGGTAATATTGACGATATCCGTCATCATTTGGGTGAGCAGGGGGTGAGCATCCGTGATTAGCGATGAGGAGAAAGACCAAGTGCGCGCCGCGTCCGATCTGGTTGCCATCGTGCAAGAAACGGTTGAGCTCAAGCCCCGCGGCCATGAGTTTTGGGGCTGCTGCCCCTTCCATGGCGAAAAGACCCCGTCGTTTCACATTATCCCCGCTACGCAGGTGTGGCACTGCTTTGGCTGTGGCGAAGGCGGCGACGTCTTCACCTACATCATGAAGCGCGAGAACCTGAGCTTTCCCGAGTCGATTCGCTACCTGGCCGACCGTGCCGGCATTGAGCTGCACGATACCGGCGCTTATCGCGAGCGCGGCACCAAGCGCGCCCGCATCTATGACCTGTGCGCCGAGACCGCCCAGTTCTACCACACCATGCTCATGCGCGGTAAGGACAGCCGTCCGCGCGAGTACTTTGCCAGCCGCGGTATGGGCGGCGATGTCTGCCGCCGCTACTGCCTGGGCTTTGCGCCGGGTCGCAACGCGCTGGTGTCGCATCTGTCGCAGGCGGGTTTTACCCCGCAGGAGATGATCGACGCCAACGTGGCCGTGAGTCGTGGGCGCGGGCAGCTTGCCGACCGTTTTTACGACCGCGTGATGTTTCCCATTTTTGACGAACAGGGTCATAACATCGCCTTTGGCGGGCGCATTATGGGCGACGGACAGCCTAAGTACCTCAACACCGCCGAGACGAGCGTGTTCCATAAAAAGCGAAACCTCTATGGCTTTAACTGGGCCAAGGAGTTTATCGTCGCGCAGGACACCGCTATCGTGGTGGAGGGTTATACCGACTGTATCGCCTGCTGGGAGGCGGGGATCAAAAACGTCGTCGCCACGCTGGGCACCGCGCTCACGGAGCATCACGTCAAGACGCTCACTCGCTTTGCCAAGCGCATTGTATATATGTTCGATGGCGACGCCGCCGGTCAAAAGGCCGCGCGCCGCGCGATTCAGTTTATCGAGCAGGATTCGATGGACCTGCGCTGCGTGGTACTTCCCGACGGCAACGACCCCATGGAGTTCATCACCGCGCATGGTGGCGAGGCGCTGCAGGCGCGCATCGATGCCGCCGAGCCCCTCATGGACTTTGTATACCGCTCGCTGCAGGAGTCGAGCGACATTACCACGCCGGGCGGTCGTGCCAAAGCGCTCGAGGACGCACTGACGCTCATCTATCCGCTGCGTGATAGCTATATGATTGATACGTACTTTATCCAGATTGCGGACCTTTTGGGTTTGGATCTGGAGACGGTGCGTTCGAGCTCGGGCCGTGTGTTTCGCGATGTTGCCAAGCGCGAGGACGCCGAGCGTCGTCGCGAGCAGAACTACGAGCGCCAGCGGGCGCAGTCCGAGCGCGCAGGCAGCGCAGGCGGTCGGGCGTCTGGTTCGCGGGTGGCGTCTCGCGGCGCCTGGGCGTCGGGGGCGACACCGCCGGTGTCCACACCGGTCGAGGAAGATCCGTACGACTATGTGCCGCTCGAGGCCTACGGGGCCGCTCCTGTCGAGGTCGTCGACGATATGCCGCCAATCGATGTGCCGGTTGGGTTGGATGGCGCGGCGCCGGTCGCCGATGCAACGGACGCGTCTGCGGCTCCGACGATGCCGATCGTGCTGACCGACCTAGAGCGAAAGTCTTTGGCGGGGGAGCGCGAGTTGCTGACGATGCTCACGAGCTACCCCGACCTGTTCCGCACGTATGCCGACCGCATCTGCTCCATCGAGTGGGTTGACCCACGTCACGAGTCCATCGCATGGGCTGTTCTGGCAACGCCGCCGGGAACCGATCCTGCAGCCTGCATGGATGCGGCACGCTCAGTGTGTCCCGATGCGGCAACGCTTGTGAGTGCCGGGCGCATCTCGGCGACGAGCAAGCACCCCACCGAGACGAACATCGTGTTTATGCTCGATACGCTCGAGCTCTATACCATCAAGCGCCGCATGCGTGCCGCACAGGCCAAGCTGCGCCAGGACCGTTCGCTCGATGATGAGGCCCGTCGTGCGCTGACCGTGCAGGCCGCGCAGGACTCGCAGCGTCAGCGCGAACTGCAAAAGTCGATCGGCGGCGTGGCGGACCCGTTCCGTTTGATCGGCCTGGAGGCCGCAGGCACCGAACAAGCCTAGATGTTGTGGTCAACCAGCGTATTCTCGCCTATATCCAGTCCTCTTTTTGGGTATAGACGTCAATGTGTGTGCTAAAGTATTGAGTCCTGTGGACTATGAAGGGAGAATCTGTGCCAAAAAAGACTGAGAGCACGGGTACTGGGCTGGAATCCTACGTTGCAAAGCTCATGGGCAACGGCTCAAACAGGACTTCGGTAACCGAGGACGAGATTCAGGTCGCCCTGAAGGATATCGATGTTTCTGACGAGCAGCTCACCGCGGTGTATTCCGCGCTGCGCAACAGCGGCATCCAGATTATCTCCGCGAGCGGTAACGACGACGCCCCCATGGACGTCGACGATGACGATAACGATACCGATACCGACGATTTCGATGACGACGACGAGCACGATTCCGGCTCGCTTGACGATCATGAGCTCAAGATGGCCCGTCAGGCCGATGCCGAGATGGGTTCTTCCAAGAGCAAGAAGAAGCGCACCGTGCGCACGTCCCGTTCACGCTCGCGCGTGCGTGGCATCGATGCCTCCACGGTGATGCTGACCGGCGATCCGGTCCGTATGTACCTCAAGGAGATCGGCAAGGTCGACCTGCTGACCGCTTCCGAAGAGGTCGATCTGGCCATGAAGATCGAGGCCGGTCTCGAGGCCACCGAGAAGCTCGAGGCTGCCGAGGCAGGCGAGCTCGAGCTCACGCGTGCCGAGATGCGTCGTCTTACGCGCATTGAGAACGTGGGCCTCGAAGCCAAGCAGGCACTCATCAGCGCAAATCTGCGTCTGGTCGTCTCCATCGCCAAGCGCTATGTTGGCCGCGGCATGCTGTTCCTGGACCTGATCCAGGAGGGCAACCTCGGTCTGATCCGCGCCGTCGAGAAGTTCGACTACCAGAAGGGCTTTAAGTTCTCCACGTACGCCACGTGGTGGATCCGTCAGGCCATTACGCGCGCTATCGCCGACCAGGCCCGTACCATCCGTATTCCCGTGCACATGGTCGAGACCATCAACAAGCTCGTCCGCGTGCAGCGCCAGCTCCTTCAGGACCTGGGTCGCGACCCGACCCCTGAGGAGATCGGTGCCGAGATGGACATGAGCGCCGACCGTGTCCGCGAGATCAAGAAGATCTCGCAGGAGCCCGTGTCGCTCGAGACCCCCATCGGCGAGGAAGAGGATTCTCAGCTGGGCGACTTCATCGAGGACTCCCAGGCCATCGTTCCGCCCGATGCGGCCAGCTTCTCCATGCTACAGGAGCAGCTCACCCAGGTGCTCGATTCGCTTGCCGATCGTGAGCGCAAGGTTATCGAGCTGCGCTTTGGCCTTGTCGACGGACATCCCCGTACGCTCGAGGAAGTCGGCCGCGAGTTTGGCGTTACGCGCGAGCGCATCCGCCAGATCGAGTCCAAGACCCTGGCCAAGCTCCGCCACCCGAGCCGCTCCAGCAAGCTGAAGGACTATATCGAAAGCTAGTCAAGCAAGAGGCGCCCTCAAGCACATCCGCTTGGGGGCGCTTTCATGTAGTCGTTGGGGACGTTCTTGAATGACTAGTCGTTTAAGAACGTCCCCAACGACAATGACTAGGTCGGAAAAATTCTTAAAAAAGTTCTTGCCCTGAGCTGATTCGTCCGTATAATAAACTTCGTTGCTTGAGAGCACGCACCTATTCCTCGGTAGCTCAATGGTAGAGCACGCGGCTGTTAACCGCGCTGTTGTAGGTTCGAGTCCTACCCGGGGAGCCAGAATTTTCCAGCCCTTTCCGTTGGGCTTTAAATTCCTCGGTAGCTCAATGGTAGAGCACGCGGCTGTTAACCGCGCTGTTGTAGGTTCGAGTCCTACCCGGGGAGCCAGGTTGTAAAACCCGTCGCTTATGCGGCGGGTTTTTTCATGCCGCGATTGCCATTCGCGAACGTTACCATATCAACATTTCGTGTCGAGGATGTAATCCCGCGACCCACCACCTCAACATGGCGCGCTCGTTGTAGAATATTGCAGTGATTGCTCCCACGAGATGGTGCCGCGAGCACCAGATAAGGAGATTCTTGTGTCTGAGACCATTAACGGCAGCCTGAGCGTCTCGAACGACGTTATTGCCGATATTGCCGGTTATGCCGCGATGACGTGCTATGGCGTCGTCGGTATGGCCGAGCAGCTCCAGGGCGCCGAGAGCGTGCGCCTGCTTGCCGGTCAGCGCCTCCGCAAGGGCGTGCTTGTCTCCGCCGACGAGAACGGCCTTACGGTCGATCTTCACGTCGTGCTCGAGAACGGCGTCAACATGAAGTCCGTCTGCCACAATCTTTCGAGCTCCGTTGCCTTCACCCTGCAGGAGATCGCCCAGATCGATCCCGCCAGCCTTAAGATCGGCATCCACATCGACGCGCTCAAGAGCCGTCTGAACTAGCATCCGAAAACGGAGATTCAAATACCCATGATTGCAAAGACCATTCGCACCTGTTTTCCGATCGCTGCGGCTGCCGTTTCCGACAAGGCCGAGGAGATCAACAAGCTCAACGTCTTCCCCGTGCCCGACGGCGACACCGGTACCAACATGTCGCTCACGCTCGCCTCGGTGACCAAGGAGCTTTCCGCCCTTCCCGCCGATGCCGACATGGAGGCCATCGCAGGCGCCATCACGCACGGCTCCCTGATGGGTGCCCGCGGCAACTCCGGCGTCATCACCTCGCAGATCCTGCGCGGTGTTGCCGAGGGTCTCGTTTCTGCCGATGAGCCCATCACGTCCGCCAACATCGCCTTCGCCTTCCGTCGCGCCGTCAAGGTCGCCTTCCAGGCCGTCCGCAAGCCCATCGAAGGCACGATCCTCACGGTCCTGCGAGATGTTTCGACCAAGGCCGACGAGTGCGAAAAGAAGAAGTTCTCGGCCGAGGACGCGCTCGATGCTATCGTCGTCGAGGCCTACCAGTCCGTCGCCCGCACGCCCGACCTGCTGCCCGTTCTGAAGGAGAACGGCGTGGTCGACTCTGGCGCCTTTGGCTTTGCCATCTTCCTGGAGAACTTTGTTGCCGCCGCTCTTGGCCGCAGCACCGTTGTCGAGGATTTCTCCGCCACGTTTGATTCCGCTGGCTCTGCCCGCGACGCGGCCCTTGGTCGCGTTGAGATCGAGGCCAACGACGACTGGGAGGGCTCGGAGTTCCGCTACTGCAACGAGTTCCTCTTTAAGGCCGACGCCCCGTTTGACGAGGACGAGTGCCTTAAGTTCCTGGGCTCCATGGGCGACTGTGAGCTTCTCGTGGGTGCCTACCCCGACTACAAGATCCATGTGCACTCCAACACGCCTAACCTGGTGCTCGAGCACATGCTGCAGCTTGGTCAGATCTACGAGGTCTTTATCCACAACATGGAGATGGAGGCCCACGACCGTACCGCCAAGATTCACGAGGACCAGGAAAAGGCCGCTGAGCCTGCCAAGGCGTTGGGCTTTGTCGCCGTTGCCGCCGGCTCTGGCGAGGCCGACATCCTCAAGTCCCTCGGCGTTGACGTGATCGTCTCGGGTGGCCAGACCATGAACCCCTCGACCGCCGACCTGCTGGGCGCGGTGGACCAGGTCAACGCGACCTCGGTCATCATCCTGCCCAACAACGGCAATATCCGCATGGCTGCCGAGGCCGCTGCCTCTGCCTGCACCGACAAGAAGGTCGCCGTCGTTCCCACTAAGACCGTTCCGCAGGCCTTCTCCGCGCTGTTCGCTGTCCTGCCCGATTCCGAGCTCGAGGACGCCGTCGCCGCTATGGTCGACGCCATCAGCGAGGTCCGCGATGGCGAGGTCACCCGTGCCGTGCGCGATTCCAGCGCCTCTGACGGCTCTCCGATTCACTCCGGTGATGTCATGGGTATCATTGCCGGCTCCATCGACGTGGTCGGCTCCGATGTGAAGCAGGTCACGCTCGATTGCATCAACCGCATGCAGGAGGAAGAGGAGGGCGACGCACTGACGATTCTGGCCGGCGAGGAGCTGTCCGATGAGGCCTTCCAGGAGATCGTCGACGCCATCGAGGAGGCTCAGCCCGACCTGGAGATCGATGCTCATCGTGGCGAGCAGCCGCTCTATCCCGTGATCTTCTCGATCGAGTAGGCATCTACCCATGTCCGAGCTGTGCTCCGTGCCGCGCGTCTCGGGGCGCTTTGCCCAGAGCAATGCGCTCGACGAGGATATCGCGCGACTCAAATATGTTTCGGGTAAACGTGAGGAGGCCCTTCGCCGTTTGGGCATTCGGACGGTGGGGGACCTCCTTCTCCATATCCCTCATCGATACCTCGACTTTACCCGTTCGTGGTCCATCGAGATGGCGCCCATCGGCACCGTGTGCACCATCATCGCCACGGTCGATCGCATCGTCCAAAAGCAGCCGCGTCCGCGCATGCAGGTGACCGAGGTCTCGCTTGTTGACGAGACGGGCGTGCTGCAGGTTGCCTTTTTCCGCCAGCCCTGGATTGCCCAGCAGCTTAAGCAGGGCGACCGCCTGGCCGTGATGGGCAAGGTCGAGTTTGCCTACGGCTTTAAGCAGATGGCCTCGCCGCATTT
>CABUGI010000014.1 GCA_902491055.1 uncultured Collinsella sp.
CCTCGCTCATCTCGATGCGCGGCTTACCATAGCTGTGCTCAACGATATCGATGGAAGCGTGCGTAAGGATCCAGCTGTTGTAGGCACCGCCCCGGCCATCATCAAAAGCGTCGGGTGACAGCAGGCCCGCCGCGATCGCATCCTGACGGTCACGACCGACGTAGGCAAGGATATCCGAGATGCGGACCACACAGCCTTCGAGCGTCATGGGACGCAGATGCCCAATTGCGCTATAGCCCGTGGCAATGCAATCCTCAACCGTCTGGTCAAACTGGTCAAAGGAGCTCATGTCCGAGAGCTCAAACACACGCTGCTCGTACTCGCCGTTATGGCATAGCACGCCGTCGAGCGTCTGGAGCGACACGTTGCGGCCGTACAGTGCGTCGAGCACGCGGACCGACTGCACGTTATGGAAAAAATAACGCCCCGTACGCTCATGATAGATATCGTTGAGGAAGCGCTCGCCGGCATGGCCGAAAGGCGTGTGTCCCAAGTCATGACCCAGGCCAATCGCCTCGATCAAATCGCAATTGAGCCCCAGGGCGCGACCGATATCGCGCGCAATGCGGGAGACAAGCTGCACGTGCAAACCGCGGCGTGACAGATCGTCATTGCTACGGAAGCTAAAGACCTGCGTTTTGCCTGCATAACGGGTGTACGCCGGAAGATGAAGTATCTTTTCGGTATCGCGCATAAACGCCGGACGCATAAGCGTACCTTTGTCGGCGGCGCGATCAATACGACGAATGACCTGATCGTCGTTGCAACGATACGGGTTGACATAGCCCGAAGCACGATCGGCGACAATGCGCTCGACCAGTTCGGGCGACAACGCCGAGGGAATACGGTCCATGCGCGCCTTAATGACGGCCGTTTCTTGATTAGTTGCCATGGCATGCTCCTTAAGAAGGATGCGCAATCGGTTACAAAGTGCAGCCCACGACCTCGATTATGGCAAAAATCGGCACCAAAAACGGGAGCAATGGCAGGGAGCGTGATTTTGTGAAGAGGCAGGAGAGGGCCAGGACCAGGAGCGAAACGGCAAATGCCACGATGCCGCCCATAGGGTCGAGCGTGCAAAGCGCGAAGAGTGCTTTGGCGTCCCCCATGCCAATCCCCGGGGCTTGACGAAGGCGCCGCCAGAGCGACTCAGTAAGCACAAGGGCAAGGTAGACGATGACCGCAAGACCGGCATGATCAAGTGCAGTGTTAACGCCCCTGTCGAGCCAAACGCCCGCCAACGCCGCCACGGCACATGCGCCGGCAAGCCCATTGGGAAACCGTCGCTCTCGGGCATCAATTGCCACGCCGGCAAAGATGCAAATCCAAAACGGGATATAGACCATCGGACTCCTCCTCGAGCTGCATCGCAAAAGCAAAAACCACCACAAAGGTGCCTGTCCCCTTTGCGGTGGTTTTGGTGGTGGTTATTTGGCGCCTTGCATGACCTCGTCAAGGGTAACGTTGACGGCGTGCTGCGTCGGCACCCAGTCGACCTTCAGGAACAGCGCGGCCACCGTGATGGGGATATAGCTGAACATAAAGATCGGGAAGGTAAACAGGTTAGTCACCAGACGCCACTTTTGCGCGCAGTGAATGTGCTTGTACTCAAAGATAGTCGTGAGCAGCGCCAGGATAAAGAAGGTCTGATACATCATGGCGAAGGTCATAATGAGCGAAGCGGCGCACGCCTGCATCTCGACTTCGGTAGCCAAGAAACCATGCGAAAGGCCACCCACAATCAAGAACGTCGCATTAGCGAGCATCGAGATCAGCGATAGCAGCATACCCGGGGCGATCGTCATGAACATGTCGTAGGCGGCAAAGCGATGATAGCGGAACGTCGACTTGACCAGATGCTTACCGTAGGTAAAGAACACCTGGTAAAAGCCCTTGGTCCAGCGCATACGCTGCTTCCAGGATGCCTTGAACGTCACGGGTTGCTCGTCAAAGAACTCCGCCGGCGCATAGCCAATGCGAATACCGTGAATAGCGCAGAACGTGGTGAACTGAATGTCCTCGGTCAGCGTGTGGAACTGCCAACCGTGCATGCCCTCGATAACGCTGGCGGAGATGAGGTAGCCCGAACCCGAGACAGCGCAAGAAGTCTTGCAGATATTGCGCGCGTTGTTGAGAAAGCGCGCCTCACGCAGGTACCAAGTGGCATTAGCTGCCGAGATCCACGAGCTGCCGAAGTTCTTGGAGTTACGATAGCTCGTGACCACGTGGAATCCCTGGTCAAAGGCATCGTTCATCTTGGACACGTAATCGCGGGAGATGACGTTATCGGCATCGAAGATAAAGTAGCCCTCAAACGTGTCGGGATACTCGTTAAGGATGCGATCAAAACCAAAGTCCATGACCCAGCTCTTACCCTTGCGGGCCAGGTCGTTGCGCTCATAAACGATGGCGCCCGCCTCGCGCGCGAGCTGCGCCGTGTTGTCGGTGCAGGCATCGGCGACCACGAAGACCTCGATAAGCTCGGACGGATAATCCTGATCCTTGATGGAGCGAACGAGGTTGGCGATCACGGCCTCCTCGTTATGCGCCGCGATAAAGAAGGCATAGCGGTGAAGTTTTTTGGCCTTGGGAGGCGCGACCTCGCCACGAAGAGCGCCAATGACAAAGAAGACCACCTGGTACAGAAAGCAGACCGTGAGCAGCGTAACCACAATCTGGTTAAAGATCACGATGGGCGTGTTAGTTTGTAAAAAGGCGAGCATGCAGGCTCCCGAGAACGCGTTACGTAAACAACCGTATATCATACCGCAGGCTTACCGAGTTCAAGAAACCACCTAATACCGGCTAGGCTTCGAGAAGGCCAAGCTGCGGGACGATGTCGTCGCCGGCGGCGGTGCGGCCAAGCGAGCGCGGGGCCAGGTCGTCAAGAACCGCAGCAAGATCCCAAGGCAGCTCGTCGCGGCATTCGATGCGCTCACCCGTCACGGGATGGTCGAATGCGACGCGCCAGGAATGAAGGAATTGCCTGGTCAGACCCTGATCGGCACGCGCATCGCACTTACCGTAGAGCGGATCGCCCACGCAGGCGTGGTTGATATGGCGCATATGCACGCGAATCTGATGTGTGCGGCCCGTAAACAGGTGGCACTCGACGAGCGTATAGCCGTCGTCGAAACGCGTGGAATCGAAGCGCTCGAGGACTTTAAAGGTCGTAATGGCCTGACGGGCAAAGGGGTCGTCCGAAACCGCCATCTTGACGCGGTCGCGCGTAGAACGGGCGATACCGGTATTGATGGTGCCCTCGTCCATGGCGATGTGCCCGTGAACGAGCGTGATATAGCGACGATCGAGCGTGCGCGTGCGAATGAGATTTTGAAGCGCGCGCTGCGTGTCGTCGTCCTTTGCCGCAAGCATGAGACCCGAGGTATCGCGATCCAAACGATGCACGATCCCGGGGCGGTCCTCACCCTGTACGGTACCAAGATGGTCGATGCCGCAGTGGTAGACCAGAGCGTTCGCAAGGGTGCCGCTCTCGTGGCCATGGGCGGGATGGCACACCAGGCCCCGCTGCTTGGAGAGCACGATAAGGTAGTCGTCCTCGTAGCGGATATCGAGGGGAATGGCCTCGGGAATCACGTCGGTCGGGTCGTGCGGCTCGGGCAAGTCGACCGAGATGCGATCGCCGGCGCGTACGGCGCACTTTTTAGAGAGACAAGTCTCACCGTTGACGGCAACGGCGCCTCCCTCGATCAGATGCGCGCAGGCAGAGCGCGTGGGACAGCCATCGTTGGCGCCCAAATAGGCGTCAAGACGCTGACCAGCGGAATCGTCGGCAACAAGAATATGGATGTCGGCCATTAACGCTCATTCCTTTCGCGAATCTTGCGGGCACGCTCCCCACGCTGCTTGGCCTTGCGCTTAGCGCGGGCCTCATCACGGGCATTGAGCTCGGCAGTCGCATCAACCTCGCGGGCCGCGGGGCTCAAGAACATGTATCCGAAGAGGGCGAGCACGACGCCCAAGGTAATGCCGATATCGGCCACATTGAAGACGGGGAAGTCGATGAAGGTGGTGGCAATAAAATCGGTCACGAAGCCAAAGGCCAAACGATCGATAGCGTTGCCGATAGCACCGCCCGCAACCATCGCCATGCCCACAACCTCAAGATGGGCGAGCTGGGGTGCACGAATGAGGTACACGGCAATAGCGACAATGACCGCCAGCGCCAGCACGGCAAACGCGATGCCATGCCCCTCGCCCATGCTAAAGGCAGCACCGATATTGCGGACAAACATAAAGTCGATGACACCGGGGATGACAGTCACATGCAAAGCTTCGCCCACGGCACGAACCGCAAGCTTGGTCAGCTGGTCAACAAGCAACACAGCCAGCGCCACCCCACCAGCAACACCCAACCGCCAACGCAAAGGCGGCGTCATATCCCCAGTACGACCCAAATCAATCCCCTGCCCTCAGAACAATCGAATTCCGTTGAACGCAATTAACCATCTTATATTGCCATACGCAGAGCGCACGACATATCCACCAACGCAAGCGAAATAATCAGCATAAAACGAAAGCGACATTCCGAAAAACAGAATGCCGCTTGAATATGACACAGGTAGTCGTTGGGGACGTTCTTGTTTGACTAGTCGTTTAAGAACGTCCCCAACGACTAGGTCCATAGAAACGCCGCATTACCGTCGCCAACAGCGAAAACGTCCCTAAGCGAGCAAGGTGACGTGAAAGAGGAGGGAAGCGTACTTTGGTACGCGACCGACGATTGAACGTCAGATTGCCGCTTAGGGGCGTTTGCAGCGTCGGTAGGTTACGGCGTTCTACGAACGCCGTAACCTACAGCGCATCAGCGCAGCGCTTGCAAATATGCGCATGGCCGTTGTACTCGCCGACGGTGGTGCGATAGTTCCAGCAACGGTCGCAGCACTCGCCCTCGGCAGCATCAATGCAGACAGAGAGCTCCTCGCCCTGAGTCAGCTCAACATCGGAGACGATGTAGAACTCGGCCAGATCGACGGCCTTATCACCGGTCAGCAGCGCGTACATCTCGGCGGGAACGACCGCCTTGACGCGGACCTGCTGGCTCTTAGTGAAGGTGCCGGCAGAACGGGCATCCTCAAGGGCCTTGGTCACGGCGCTACGGAGCTCGAGCGAAGCCTCGAGCACGCCCTCAAACTCATTGGCCTCGTCGACCGTGATGGGCGACTTGTACCAATCGAGCAGCGCGGCGTACTTCTGGTGATCGACGCAGCCGGCGGGCGCATATGCCATGGCCTCGTCGACGGTATAGGACAGGATCGGCTGCAGGTCGCGCATGAGCATCGAGAAGAGCTCGGCCAGCACGGTCTGGGCACTGCGGCGCTCGAGCGAGCCGGGCTTGTCGCAGTACAGACGATCCTTCAGGGCGTCGAGATACACGTTGGAAAGCTCGGTAACCACGAAGTCATAGAGCGCACGGTAGGCGCGCGGGAACTCATAGCTGGCGTAGGCGTCGTCGACCTCGGCCTGGACCTGGGTCAGACGGGCAACCATGAGCTTGTCGAGCGGCAGCAGGTCGGCAAAGGCGACGCCGTCGGTCTCGGGCTCAAACTGACCCTCGAGCTCGGAGAGCAAGAAGCGCAGCGTGTTGCGGAAACGACGATAGGCATCGGACGTACGAGCGAGAATCTCATGGTCGATGGAGACGTCGGAGCTGGTGTCGACGGAGGCAACCCAGAGACGGATGATGTCAGCGCCCATCTCGTCGCAGACCTTGTTGGGGTCGATGACGTTGCCGAGCGACTTGGACATCTTGCGGCCCTGGCCATCGAGCGTGAAGCCCTGCGAGACGACCGCCTTGTACGGAGCATGGCCGTTGGCACCCACCGAGGTGAGCAGCGAGCTCTGGAACCAACCGCGATGCTGGTCGGAGCCCTCGAGGTACACATCCGCCGGGTACTCAAGCTCGGGGCGGTACTCGCAGACGGCCTTCCAAGACACACCGGAGTCCCACCACACGTCGAGGATGTCCTTATCGGCCTTGAGGTGATGGCCGCCGCACTTGGGGCAGACGCAGGCCTCGCCCAGGTAGCTCTCGGGAGCATCGGTGAACCAGGCGTCGGAGCCCTTCTCGTGGAAGAGCTTGATGACAGCGTCGAGCGTGGCGTCGTTCATGACCTTCTCGCCGCAGTCGGCGCAGGTGTAGCTCGGGATAGGCACGCCCCAGTTGCGCTGACGGCTGATGCACCAGTCGGGACGTTGCTCGACCATGGCGCCGATGCGGTTGGCCGCGTGGGCCGGATACCACTTGACGTTCTCGCGGACCTCCTTGCCAGCCTGCTCGCGCAAGCCGGTCTTGTCCATCGAGACAAACCACTGGTCGGTAGCACGGAAGAGCACCGGGTGCTTGCAGCGCCAGCAGTGCGGATAGCTGTGCGTGATCTTTTTCTCGAGGACCAGGGTACCGCGCTCGCGCAGGAACTCGATGATGTGCGGGTTGGCCTCGTCGGTATCCATTCCGCTGAAGGGGCCACCGGTACCAAACTCCTCGCCGGTGTAGAACTTGCCGTCGTCATCGACCGGCATGCAGATGTCGGTGATGCCCTCCTTGAGGCAGGCAAAGTAGTCGTCGACGCCGTGGCCGGGCGAGTTGTGGACGATACCGGTACCGTCATCGACACCGACGTAATCGGCCAGCAGCGCCACGCCCTCGACACCGTCAAAGATCGGCTGCTTGTAGTGGATATGATGGAAGGTCTCGGCGGGAACCACGTAGGGCTTACCGTCGACCATGACCGGGGTGTACTCCCAGCCAAACTCCTCGCAGCACTTGGGAGCCAGGTCCTCGAGCATGACCTCGGCGCGGCCGTCGTGCTCAACGGCGACGTAGGCGGCGCCGGGCTTGAGGGAAACTGCCTGGTCGGAGGGGATGGTCCACGGCGTGGTCGTCCAGATGATGAAGTCAACCGGGCCGTCGAAGTTCTCGAGGCCGGCGGGCTTGGAGGTCATCTCGAAGCGCACGAAAATGGACGGGCTCGTCTCGTCGGAGTACTCAATCTCGGCCTCGGCGAGTGCGGTGTGGCAGTGCTTGCACCAGTGGACGGGCTTATGACCGCGATAGATCATGCCCTTATCGAACATGGCCTTGAAGACCTCGATATCGGCGGCGTCATGCTGGTGATAGAGCGTCAGATAGGGGTTGTCCCAGTCGCCGAGCACGCCCAGACGGCGGAAGCCAGCCTTCTGAAGCTCGATGTTCTCGACAGCGAACTCGTTGCAGAGCTCACGGATCTTGGCCGTGGGGGTCTGGTTGAACTTCTCGGTGCCGAGCTTCTCCTCGACCTTATGCTCGATCGGCTGACCATGGCAGTCCCAACCGGGGACATAGGGAACCTCATAGCCCTGCATCATCCAGTAACGGTTGATCATGTCCTTGGAGATCTTGTTCATGGCGTGGCCGATGTGGATCGGGCCGTTGGCGTACGGAGGGCCGTCGTGCAGCACGAACTTCTTGTGACCCTCGTTCTTCTTCAGAACCTGCTCGTAGACCTTGTTGTCCTGCCAGTCCTTGAGTCGCTTGGGCTCGGACTTGGAAAGACCGGCACGCATGGGAAAACCGGTCTTGGGCAGATTCATCGTCTGCTTGTACTCGTTTGCCACGGTACCCCTTTCATGTCGTGGGCGCGCACGCCCGTTGGGCACCAAAAAAGCGCCCGTCCCTACAAGCTGGGACGAAGCGCCACAAAACGGACTGTACGCCCGCAAAAGCTCTTCGCTTAACCACCCAGCTTAGATGCCTTCGCCCGCGTATTCGCGCGCTCGCATCCGTTACTCGGCTGGCCTGTATCGACGACCATCTCGGCGATGTCTACTAAGACGAACCTACGCGGCACGTCCGTTGGGACCGCAGCTCCGGGGTGATTTTCATCGGTCGCATGCACGGGTTCTCAGCGCTCCCCGCTCTCTGTAGCATGCGGACGGCCGACTACTCGTCCCCATCAACGCTTATGCGGAGTATGCTAGCACGTTCCGCGCCGGCGAAAAACCCTCAACACTGGTTTTATACGTTCGAAATTTCTCGCGGCTGTGGACCTTCTCTAGGAGCAAAATACCTGAAAGCACTTTATCGAAAGAAAGAAGGTTGCCATGCGCACGATTGGAATGAGTGATTATACCGTTGGCGAGGATTGCTTTACCGAGCTGCCCGCCGCACTGGCCGAGTACGGAGCGACCAAGGTCGCCATCATTGGCGGCAAGCGAGCCCTGGCTGCGGCGCTGCCGGGAATCGAGGCGGCACTTGAAGATACCGATGTCGAGGTCCTGGAGACGCGCGTCTACGGTACCAACAGTACGCGTGCCAATATCGCCAAGGTCGTAAACTCCCCCGCCTGCCAGGAAGCCGACGTGCTCATCGCATGTGGCGGCGGCAAGGCACTCGACACCGTCAAGACGGCGGCCATCGAGCTCAAGAAGATCGTCTTTACCGTACCGACGATTTGCTCCAACTGCTCGGCCGCGACCGCCATTGCCGTTGTCTACAATGACGATGGCTCGCTCGAGGGCTATTCGTACCCCAACCGACCGGCGCACATCTTCATCAACCCCAAGATCATCGCCGAGGCACCGGCAGAGTACTTCTGGGCCGGCGTGGGCGATGCCCTGTCTAAGCAGCCTGAGGTCGAATACGCCACGAGCGCCGGTAATTTGGAGCACACCGCCGGTCTTGGCCTGGCACTCGCCCACACCTGCTCCGAGCCGCTGTTTACCTATGGCGTCCAGGGTCTTGAGGACGTGCGCCAAGACCTGTCGACCGAGGCCGTAAAGCAGATCGCACTCGACATCGTGGTCAACACGGGCTATGTCTCGAACCTGACCAACCAAAACGATTACTACTACAACTCGAGCGTGGCGCACGCGTTCTACAACGCTACTTGCAGCATTCCGCGCGAGGGCACCTACCTGCACGGCGAGGTCGTGAGCCTGGGCGTGCTGGTACTGTTTGCCTATACGGGAGACACCGAGAACCTTGAACGCTACGCCGCCTTTAACAAGCAGATGGGGCTACCCGTGACGCTCGAGCAAGTCGGGCTTTCCGAATCCGATATCCCTGCCCTGTGCGAATACGCACACGCCACCAACGAGTGGAAGCAAGGCAACCCGGAGCCCTTCACCGACGAAAAGTTCGCCGCCGCCATCAAGGCTGCCAACGCCTACGGCCACACGCTCTAGGCCTAGCCCAAAACCACCACAAGGGAGCAGTGCCCTTGTGGTGGTTTTTTATTGCTCCAGCATGCTGGGGTCGAACTCGCAAGCTGGTATAACGCGATAGCCGTGACGCAGCAACAGGTCGACGAAAACGCCGTTGCCCGCGGTGAGCGTACCGCTAAAGGTACCGTTGTAGATGCGACCCGCGCCGCACGAGGGACTGCGGTCCTGCAAGACGCACGCAGCAATCTCGGACGGGCCGCCCGCCTGCTCGCACATGTCAAGCGCTCGTTGAGCACCCAGGCGAAACTCACGATCGACCGACAAACCCTCGCAGGTACGGACCTCGCCGTCCACGATCTCGGAGGGATCGCGCGGTGTGGGCAGGCCGCCAAAGACCTTAGGACACACCAAGAGGACCTCGGTCCCTGTATGCTCGCAGGCCTCGACCAACTCGCGATTATAGTTGTCAAGCCCGTTATACTTGCAGCTCTCGCCCATCAAGCAGGCGCTCACCACGATCTTCATTTCCATCCCTCTCAAGCAAAACGCCCCATTTGAGAAAGCTGCTCAAATGGGGCGTCGGCGTTTACTGGCTCGGCCGCGGCTTTACTGCTGCTTAGGCATCAGCGGATTCTCGCGCGTGAGGAGATTCATGAACTCCTCGCCCGTGATCGTCTCCTTCTTGTACAGATAACGAGCCAGCTCGTGGAGCTTGAACTTGTTCTCCTTCAGGATCTGCAGGGCGCGATCGTGCGCATCCTCAATCAGCTTGGCAACAATCGCGTCCACGCGCTCGGCCGTACCGGGGGCGCAGGTGAGCGACGTGTCCTGATTGAGGTACGCATTCTGGACGGTACCGAGCGCCATCATACCAAACTCATCGGACATACCAAAGCGCGTCACCATGTTACGGGCGAGCTTGGTGGCCTGCTCGATATCGTTGGCGGCACCGGTCGTCATCTCACCAAAGATGAGCTCCTCGGCTGCACGGCCACCGCAATAGACGGCGAGCTTGTCCAGGACCTCCTGGCGTGTGGTCAGGAAGCGCTCGTCCTCCTCGACCTGCATGGTGTAGCCCAGAGCACCGCTCGTGCGCGGCACGATGGTGATCTTGGTGACCGGCGCAGAGCCCTTCTGACGGGCGGCAACAATGGCATGGCCGATTTCGTGGTAGGAAACGACTTGCTTCTCGTGGTCGGACAGCACCGTGGACTTACGCTGCTGGCCGGCGATGACGACCTCCACCGACTCCTCAAAGTCGTCCTGCGTAGCGCGTTTGCGACCCTCGCGGACGGCGCGCAGAGCACCCTCGTTGATGATGTTGGCCAAGTCGGCACCCGAGGCACCGGGCGTGGCGCGGGCAATCGCGGTCAGGTCGATCGGAGGCTGCGTCTTCACGCTCTTCGCATGCAGCTCGAGGATGTTCTTGCGGCCAGTTAGATCGGGCAGCTCAACGGGGATACGGCGGTCAAAACGTCCGGGGCGCAACAGGGCCGGGTCAAGGCTATCGGGGCGGTTGGTAGCAGCGAGGACGACGATGCCCTTGTGGTTATCGAAGCCGTCCATCTCGGTCAGCAGCTGGTTGAGCGTCTGCTCGCGCTCGTCGTTGCCGCTAAAACCGCCGCCGTCACGCTTTTTGCCGATGGTATCGATCTCGTCGATAAACACGATGCACGGGGCCTTTTCCTTGGCCTGCTTAAACAGGTCACGAACCTTAGCAGCGCCGCGACCAACAAACATCTCAACGAACTCAGAGCCCGAAATGCTAAAGAACGGAACACCGGCCTCGCCGGCAACAGCCTTGGCAAGCAGGGTCTTACCGGTACCCGGAGGGCCAACAAGGAGAGCACCGCGCGGCAGCTTGGCGCCGATCTCCTCGTAGCGCTGCGGCTTCTCCAGAAAGTCGACGACCTCCTTGAGGGATTCCTTGGCCTCTTCCTGGCCAGCGACATCCTTAAAGGTCACGCCCACGTCCTTGGAGGCGATCACGCGAGCACCGGACTTGCCCAGTCCGCCGCCGCCAAAACCGCCGCCACCAAAGTTCATCGACGGGCCGTCATCGCCCATAGCCTTCTTCATGCGGCGGTTGAGCCACCAACCGATGAGGAAGAAAATCGCCATGGGAAGGATGAGTGTGAGCAGGTAGTAGGTCATCAGACCCGAGTTTTTATCTGGAACGACGGACTCCAGGGACGCACCGGATTCAAGCACGCGATCGGTAAAGCCCGCATCATTCGGCACACCGGTCGTCTTGTAAGCGATGTTCTCGTCCTCGCCCTTTTTGGTGTAATAAATCGAGTAATCGTCCGTGTTGTACTCGACCTTGTCGACACTCTTCTTATCGAGCGCTTTGACAAACGTCGAATAATCGGTCTTCGTAATCTGCTGCGTGTGACCGATGTTGGGGAACAGAACGGTCGAGAGCACGAGGTAGACGACGAAGGCGATGAGCACGTAGAGGATCATATTCCGTCTACGTTTGTTGTCATCCATCTCCATCTGCTTGAACTCCATCTACTGGGGTTGATAATGGTTTCTAGAATACCCAACCCGAGCGACGATAAACCGACGCCGGGCACGAAAGGACAGAGATGGCATCACTGTAAGTCGGCAAGGTTCAAATCTATACAGGCGACGGCAAGGGCAAGACGAAGGCTGCTTTGGGGCGCGAGAGGATGTCGAGGAACTGATTGCGATAAAGCCCGCCACCACGGAGCTCGTGCTAACCGGCCGCGGCCTGCTGCCCCTCGCAGACCTCGCGGACCTGGTCACCGAAATGCGACCCGTCAAACACTACTTCGACGAAGGCCTCCTAGCCCGTCAGGGCATCGAATACTAATTGATTCGTTTTCTGCCAACACCTACAGCTCATAAGGAAGTTGCGGTGGAATAGAACTTGTTTGACGGTCCACAAGGGCTTTTCAGGAACTATTTCACCGCAACTTATCAGGGGAACCCGACGGATGAGCTAGGCGGTGGCGCGGCCTAGCCAGTTGCCGCTGTGGTGGTAGATGGTGAACATTATGGCGGTGATGAGCCAGGTTACGGGGTAGACCAGCAGCAGGTGCTCAAGCGACGGATCGAACGGCATAATCGCAAACACCCAGATCACCCTGAGCACGACGGTGCCAAAAATCGTGAGCAGCATGGGCTGCAAGCTCACGCCGGCGCCGCGGATGGAACCCGAGGCGTTCTCGATAATCGAGAAAATCGCATAGAACGGCGCAATGAAATGGAGGATGGTCGTGGTGTACGCCGAAATCGAAGCATCGTCGACAAACAGGCGCGACAACGGACCCGAGAACACCAGCAGCACGGCAGACAGGCCACCAATGAGCATAAACGACAGCACGAGCGACGTATGGTAGCCCTTTCGCATGCGCTCGTAGTTGCGCGCGCCAAAGTTCTGCGCCGAGAACGTAGTGATCGATACGCCGAGCGCCTCGGTCACCATCCAGATAATGCCATCCAGGCGCCCAGATAGACCCCAAGCAGTCGTGACATCGGCGCCAAACGAATTAACCGACACCTGGATCAGCACGTTCGAGATCGAATAGGCAGCCGATTGAAAACCGAGTGGCAGACCACACGAGATCATACTCTTGCAAATACCGCGATCGATACCGAGCTTAGACAGCGAAAGACGCCATGCACCCGGAGCGCGCATCATGCGCAACACGATCATCGTGGCATTGGAGCAAATGGTCAGCGCCACCGCGATGCCGCAGCCCAGAGCCTCCATATGAAGCACAGCAACGAAGATGACATCCAGCACCGCATTAACAAGGCAGCCGGAAGCGATGATCACAGCGGGCCCGCGCGTGTCGCCCACGGCGCGCAGCAATGCCGTTCCCATATTGAGCAGCAGCGCCGCAACCATGGCGGCAAAATAGCAACGGGCGTAGGCCACGCCCTCGGCCAATAGTTCATGCGGCGTATTCATAAGCACCAGCATGGGCTCAACGAACACTATGCCAAGAATCGAGAAAACGATTCCGCCCACCAGCGCGAGCGTCATGGCCGTATGGACCGATCGGCTCAGGCGCTCGTCATCGTGCTGGCCAAAAAACTGGCCCGTAATGACCGCGCAGCCGGCACCGACGCCAACGCAAAAGCCAATGCAGAGCTCGGTGAGCACCATCGTGGCCTGAATGCCACCCAGCGCGAGCTTGCCGCCAAACTGACCGACGATATAGGTACCGATAAGCGTGTATGCCTGCTGAAAGAACGAACTAAAGAAGATGGGAACGCACAGCGACAGCAGCTGCTGCCAAATGACACCCTGCGTTACATCGATAGCCGTAGATTTCTTAGCCACACGCCCTCCCCGCTAGCGTACGCCAAACAACACATCAATAGTACGGCAAAGCCGCTTTCAGCTTAACACCGACCGAAGGCAGTCGAAACACCTCTGGCGGCAAAGCTCGAGAGCACCCCGCTAGTGATACAAACCCGGCTGGTAGTGATACTCGTTGCTCACGTGCGGGCACAGCTGCCAAAAGGCGACGGCACTTGCCGCGGCCACGTTAAGCGAATCGACCCCGTGCGCCATCGGAATGCGCACGGCGCGGTCGCAGCCGGCAATGGTCTTGACGCCCAAGCCAGCACCCTCGGTGCCCATAAAGATTGCCAGGCGGTCAATCTCCTGCAGCGCGGGATCGTCCAATGACACCGAATCATCCGTCAAAGCCATGGCAGCACACGAAAAGCCGGCATCGTGCAGCGCCGCCAGCCCATCATGCGGCCATACGCGTGCCTCGCTGCCAATGCGTGTCCAGGGCACCTGGAACACCGTGCCCATGCTCACGCGGGCCGAGCGACGGTACAGCGGATCGCAGCACGTAGGGCTCACCAAAATGCCATCGACGTTCAGCGCAGCCGCCGAGCGGAAAATCGCGCCGACGTTGGTGTGGTCGACAATACCCTCGAGCACGCACACGCGCACCGGGCGCTCCCCCGCCGCCTCGACGACGCCGCCCAAGAACTCATCAACCGGAATCTGACGCGGGCGACGGAACGCCGCGAGCGCACCGCGCGTCACGTTAAAGCCCGTCAGCTGCTCCATAAGCTCCATCGAGGCAACGAACACGGGAACCGGGCCCGCACCTTCGCGCACAACCAGGCGCTCAAACAGCGGCATCATCTGGTCGAGCCAGCGTTCGCCCAAAAGAAAGCTCACCGGCTCGTATCCGGCACGCACTGCGCGCTCGATAACCTTGGCACTCTCGGCGATAAAGATGCCCTTTTGCGGCTCCAGCACGCAGCGCAGCTCACGCTCGGTCAGTCGCACGTAGGCATCAAGCCGCTCGTCCTCGAGCGAATCGATTCGCAGCACCTCAACGGCATCAGTCATAGCAGCCTGCCCGCACCCTTCTTTACAGTACATCTATACCAAACGAGGCGACGCTAAGCGCCGCCCCATGCATTCAAACAACCCGATGATACCGTTCACGCCAGACGATTTACGCCTCAACGCGACGATACGTCACGAACTCATAATCGAGACCCTCGTCACCCTCGCCCGCGGCAATCGTGGCAACACCGCCACGCCGCGCAATCTCCCACGCGGGATCAGCATCCAGATCGGGAAAGTACGTATCCACGTCATGCACGCAGTGGTTATGCGTAACCTCGGCCTCCGCGCAATACGGCAAAAACTGCCGATAGACATCGCCGCCACCGATCACCCACGCAACGGGTTCATCGGCAACCGCGGCGAGCGCTTCGTCAATGCCATGCACCACGTCAACGCCCTCGGGGGCAAAGCCCTCGTCGCGCGTGAGCACAATGTTGCGGCGATTCCTGAGCGGACGCCCACCGGGAAAACTCAGCAGCGTCTTGCGCCCCATAATGACCGGGCAACCTTTGGTGCACGCCACAAAATGGCGCATGTCGGCGCGATTGGACACCACCATGTCGCCCTCGCACCCAATACCCCAGTCATCGCACACGGCGACAATGGCAGAAAGCTTACACGTCATGCGCGTCACCTACACCGCGATGGGGATGTTCTTGACCTGCGGGCCGTGCTCATAGCCCTCGACGATCAGGTCATCGGTCGTAAACGAGTAGAAATCATGCACATCGGGGTTGAGCGTTACCTTGGGCGCGGCAAACTGCGGACGCTCGATAAGTTCGCGGATGATATCGACATGACGGTCGTAAATGTGGGCATCGGCAATCACGTGCAGCAGCTCGCCAGCGATCATATCGACCGACTGCGCAACCATCATCAGCAAAATGGCGTACTGGCACACATTCCAGTTGTTCGCGGCCAAAATATCCTGGCTACGCTGGTTGAGAATCATGTTGAGCGTCGGTTTGTCATCCTGTGGGCGCTGGGTGACGTTATACGTCACGCTATAGGCGCACGGGTACAGGTGCATCTCGGACAGATCGCTAAACACATAGGTGTTCGTCATAATGCGGCGACTGTACGGCGTGTGCTTAAGGTCGTACAGCACGCGGTCCATCTGATCGAAGTCGCCCTCGGCATAGTGGCTCTTCTGGCCAATCTGATAGCCGTAGGCCTTGCCGATAGAACCGGTCTCGTCAGCCCATTCATCCCAGATATGGCTGTTGAGGTCATGCACGTTATTGGACTTCTTCTGATAAATCCACAGAATCTCGTCCATGGCAGACTTAAGCGCCGTACGACGCAGGGTGAGCGCGGGGAACTCCTCGCGCAGGTCGTAGCGCGCCGTGACGCCGAAGTTTTTAATGGTATAGGCAGGGGTGCCGTCCTCCCACACCGGGCGGACCTTTTGGCCCTCGGTGGTGGTGCCATGGTCCAGAATATCGCGGCACATGGTTACAAACTGTTGATCAGCTTTGCTCATTGACCCTCCTGTCAGTCGCCTATAAGCGAGATTTATTGTAGCCCAGGCGCGCGAGTGTCGAATTGGACACTTAGTCCGGCACACGCAATGCACGGCAGCGCGGCTCCGCATGCGGCAACGAGGCATCTTAGCCTTTTTCTGACATATGACAGAAATGCCTTGCGCCCAACGACTAACGCGTTATCCTATTGTTGACATATGTCAGATAAGGAGTGTGCATGGCAGGAAGACGCGAAAAACTGCGCCGCGTCGGGATCATCCCCGAATACCGCGGCTTTACCCCCGATGGCCTGGCCAGCGGTGATGCCATCGACATGACCGTCGACGAGCTTGAGGTGCTGCGCCTGTGCGACCTGGAAGGTCTCAACCAAGAGGCGGTCGCCCAGCAGATGGGCATCGCCCGCGCAACGGTGGCGGCCATTTGCAGCCGCGCGCATCGCAAGGTGGCCGAAGCGCTGGTCAACGGACGAGCGCTCGTCATCGCGGGCGGCAATATCGCGTACTCCCCCATCGCCACGACGACGGCCGCATGGCCAGCAAAGGAGGTCGGCACCATGAGGGTGGCAACGACGTACGACAACGGCAACATCTTTATGCACTTTGGCCGCAGCGAGCAGTTCAAGATCTACGACATCCAGGATGGCAAGGTGCTCAACGAGCAGGTCGTAGGCACCGGTGGCACCGGCCACGGCGCCTTGGCGGGCCTGCTTGCCAACGGTGGCGTTGACACGCTCATTTGCGGCGGTATCGGCGGCGGCGCTATCAACGCGCTTGCCCAAGCCGGCATCACGGTCTATGCGGGCGCCCAGGGCAGCTGCGATGCCTGCGTCGAGGCCCTCATTGCCGGCACGCTCGCACAGAACGGCGAGGCCACCTGCGACTGCCATGGACATGATCACGAGCACATCCACGAGCATGGCGAGTCCTGCGGCTGCCACGGTCACCACGACCATGACGGGCACGAAGGCTGCGGCTGCCACTAGCGGCAAGCACCTCGTCGAGAACGCGCTTCCACGCGTGCGACAACCAGCGAACAAACGGCGAAGGCCGCCTGGAATACCATCCAGGCGGCCTTCGCCATACACGACTCAACTAGTCGTTACTTCTTGTTGCGCATCTGCGCTTCCATCTGGCGCAGCAGGTCCATATCGGACTTGGGGCCGCCCGTTCCCAGGCCGCCCATGCCGCCCAGCCCCATGGCATCCAGACCGGGAATATTGGGCATGCGCATCTTTTTGCCCTTCTTACCCTTCTTGCCCTTCTTGCCGCCGGCCTGCGCCTGATTGGCCATCGTGCGCATGCGGCCCATCATCTTATTCATCTCGCCCCACTGCTTCATAAGGCTATTGACCTCGGTGGGGGTCACGCCGGCGCCCTTGGCAATGCGGGCACGGCGCTGGCCGTTGATGATGGAGGGGCGAAGGCGCTCCTCCTTGGTCATCGACATGATGATGGCCTCGTTCTTATCGAAGATACCTTCGTCCAGGTTACCACCCATCTGGTTAAGCGCACGCTGGCCACCGGGGAGCATGCCCAGAATGCCCTTCATGCCGCCCATCTTCTTGACGGCCTTCATCTGGTCGAGCATGTCGTTCATGGTAAAGCCCTCGCGCAGCATGCGCTCGGCGGCCTCGAGCTGCTCGGCGTCGGCCGCCTCCTGGGCCTTCTCGATAATGCCGACAACGTCGCCCATACCCAGAATGCGCTTGGCCATACGATCGGGGTAGAACGGCTCCAGCGAATCGGGCTTCTCGCCCATGCTCACAAACTTGATGGGCTTGCCGGTCACCTGGCGCACGGAAAGCGCGCCGCCGCCACGGGCATCGCCGTCGAGCTTAGAGATGATCACGCCGTCAAAGTCGGTGCGCTCGGCGAAGGTCGAGACGACGTTGACGATATCCTGGCCGGTCATGGCATCGACGACCATCAGCACCTGATCGGGCTTGACGGCCTTCTTGATGTCCACGGCCTCCTGCATCATCTGCTCGTCGATCTGCAGACGACCGGCGGTATCGACGATGACCACGTCGCGCAGGTGGTCGACAGCCTCCTGGATGGCGCCCTTGGCGATATCGACCGGGTGCTCGCCGTCACCGCGGAAGACCGGAACGCCGATCTCGCCGCCGAGCGTGGCAAGCTGGTCGGCAGCGGCGGGACGGTAGACGTCGCACGCGGCGAGCAGCGGCGAGCGGCCCTGCTTCTTGAGCAGGTAGGCCAGCTTTACGGCCGCCGTGGTCTTACCGGAGCCCTGCAGGCCCACGAGCATGATGACATTGGGAATGCGGTTGCTAAAGACGAGCTTGCTCTCTGTGGAGCCGAGCATCTCGGTGAGCTCGTCGAGCACGATCTTGACGACGTTTTGCGCTGGCGACAGCGACTCCATGACCTCGGCGGTCATGCAGCGCTCCTTGGTCTTGGCGACGAACTCCTTGACGACCTTGAAGTTGACGTCGGCCTCGAGCAGCGCCATGCGAATGTCGCGCATGGCCGAGGTGATATCGGCCTCGGTCAGCTTGCCCTTGCCGCGCAGGCGGTCAAATGTGTCGTTGAGGCGATCGCTCAGGGAATCAAACACTAGTCACTCCTTAATTGGACTCGCCCACCAGGGCGCGGCAGAAATCTTTGGCATTGAACTCCTGCAGGTCATCGACCTGCTCGCCCACGCCCACGCGCAGGATCGGGAGCTTGAGCTTCTCGGCCACGGCCATGGCGATACCGCCCTTAGCCGTGCCGTCGAGCTTCGTCATGATAATACCGTCCAGGCCCAGAGCCTCGTTAAACTCGAGCGCCTGGTTCAGACCGTTCTGGCCGGTGGCGGCATCGATCACGAGCACGACTGAGACGGGCATGGGGCCGGCGGCCATATTGGCGGCGCGCTTACGCGTCACGTTAACCACCTTGGCAAGCTCGCGCATGAGCTCGGGGCTCGTGTGCAGACGACCGGCAGTGTCGATAAGCACCAGGTCGCTGCCGCGCTTGTCGGCCTCGTCGAGCACGTCGTAGCAAACACTTGCCGGGTCGGAGCCGCGTTCGCGCTTGATGACGGGGACGCCAGCGCGCTGGCCCCACACATCGAGCTGCTCGATGGCGGCGGCGCGGAACGTATCGGCAGAGCCGATCACGACATTCTTGCCGCGGGCGGCCATGGCGCTCGCGATCTTACCGACCGTCGTGGTCTTGCCGGCACCGTTAATGCCCACAAACAGCACGCAGCTCGGCGTATCGGAGAACGGATCGCGCTCGGTGGGCACAAAGTGCTGCTCAAGCTGCTCGGCCAGGGCGCGACGGAGTTGCGGGGCGGTCTTGAGGTTCTTCTTGGCCGCGGCATCGCGCAGGTCATCGGAGACCTTGATGGCGACCTCGGCGCCCATGTCACCCATGACGAGGGTGTCCTCCAGGTCCTCCCAAAAATCCTCGTCGACCTCGCCGCCAAAGTAAAAGACCTCGTTGAGGGCCTCGCGACTGCGCTCAAGTCCGCGCGAGAGAGCATCGAAGAATCCCATTATGCATTCACGACCTTTCCGGTTTCGCGATCGAGTTTTTGCGAGACGACGCGACTGACGCCGTCGGCTTGCATCGAGACGCCATAGAGGACGTCAGCGTCCTCCATAGTACGGCGCTGATGCGAAATGACCAAGAGCTGCGTATCGGAACGCAACACATCGAGCGCGCCGATGAGCTTGGACAGGTTGGCGTCGTCGAGTGCCGCCTCGACCTCGTCAAGCACATAGAACGGCACCGTGCGCGTGCGGTACACGGCAAAGAGCAGGGCGAGCGCCGTCAGGCTCTTCTCGCCGCCTGACATGAGCATCATCTTGGTGATGCGCTTGCCGCGCGGCTGCGCCACGACCTCGATACCCGTCTCGGCAGGATGCTCGGGATCGGTCATCTCCAGATGAGCCTGACCGCCCGGGAAGAGCATGGCGAAGATCTCGCGGAAGTTCGCATCGACCTTCTCAAACGTCACCAGGAACGCCTTGCGCATCTTACGGTCGATAGCCACGGTGATCTTGGTGAGCGCCTTGCGCGCGCTCTCCAGATCGGCCAGCTGCTCCTCGATGTAATCGGCGCGGCGCTTGAGCTGCTCGTACTCCTCCATGGCAACTTGGTTAACGGGACCAAGGTTGTTGATCTGGCGCACAAGCTGGTTGAGTTCGCGCTCGGCGGCATCGCGGTCCGTGGGCGCCGGAAGCATGAGCGCTTCCTCGAGCACCGTCGTGCCATCGGCGGTAATGGCCTTGATGGCAGCCTCGACCTGCACCTCGAGCTTGCCACGCGCGACCTTGAACTCGTTTTGCGTGGCAGAGGCGGAATCGACTCGCTCCTTAGCGCGGGCAACCTCTGCCTTGGCATCCTCGATGGTCTTCTTGAGCGAAGCGGAGTCCGCCTCCTCCAGAGAGGCCTGGTCACGCAGGCGCGCTGCCCAATCCGACGCGCGTTCCAACAGGGCAGAATAGCGTTCGTGCATGGGATCGACGCGCAGGCGCAGCAGCTCGAGCGAGCGCGAGGCTTGGCGTGTTCCGCGGATACGACGGTCGATGCCCTCAAGACGATGCTCCAGGTCGGGCACGCGGCCCTTCAGCGAACGCAGGCGTTCGCTCGTCTGGGCTAGGCGAACCTTGGCATCGGCGAGCTTACCGGCTGCCTCGGAGTCGTCACGGCGCACGCGATCGAGCTCGTCGTTGGCTTCGGCAATCTGCAAGCCCAGATCGCTTGCCTGCGCGCGGGCCTCGTCACGCGAACGGGTGAGCTCATCAACTCGCGGGCGTGCAGCGCGAACGGCTTCGGAGGCCTGCTCGCGACGCGTGGAGATGCGCACGCGCTCGACCTCGGCATTGTTGGCGCTTTGCTCCAAGCGGCCGATCTCGGAGAGCAGCGAGCGGCGCTCGCCCTCAAGACGGGCGATCTCGCCAGCGGCATCGCCCTCAGCGGCACGCGCTTCCTCAACGGCCGCATTGGCCTCGACGACCTGATCCGACACATGCTCAAACACAGCGGCCAAATCGGGCTCAAGCCCATCCAGCTCGCGAATGCGACGCTTACGCTCCAGAGCACCCGACGCCTCGCCGGCATCGAGGCCCACACGCACCAGGCCGCCACAGCTTACGCGGGCGCCATCGGGAGTCACATAGGTCACACCGTCAACGACAGGCGCAGCCAGCGCGGCAGCCAAGTCATCGACCACGTAATAGCCGCCGAGCAGCGCCTCGACGACGGGTCCGTAGCCTGCACGCACGGACAGACGATCAACCAGGCGGGTACCGGCAGCGCCCTCAGCGGCGGTAGAGCCGCTCACGCCGCGCGTCACCAGCAGTGCTTCGCCCGAGGCCTTCTTTTGGTCCAGAGCCGCACGACCGGCACGCTCAAGCGTGGCGGCGTCATCAAACAGCAGCGCATCGATATCGCCGGCGAGCAATTGCTCAACCAGGCCCTCAAGCTCGCGCGGGGCCTCCAGCACGTCGCCCAGACGACCCAAGACATCGTCGCCCAGCGCACCCACCAGACGGCTCACGAGCGGCGAGCTGTCGGCCATGCGGGCATCGAGTTTCTTTTGGCTGGAAAGCTCCGAGCGCACCTCGGACAACTTGTTGCGCGCCTCGCTCTCGCGGGCACGCAGGTCCTTCAGGGCCGCGCGTGCCGTCTCGGTGGCCTCACGCGCATCAACCTGAGCCTGGCGCGCTTCCTCAAGAGCGCCCTCAAGCTCCTCGGCGCGGTCGCGACGGCTCTCAAGCGAGGCCATGACCTCCTCAAGCTGCTCGTCGATCTGCTCCAGGCGCGAGGCATACATGTTGTCCTCGACCTCGGCATTGCTCAGCGAGTCCTTCACCTTGGCGAGCTCGAGCGCGGCGTTATCGGCCACACGCTGCACATCGCGCTGCTCACGCGTGAACTGCGAAATCTGATTGTCGAGCGCAACGCGACGCTCGTGGAGCTCAGCGGCGGCAGGACCAGCGGCGTCAACGTCCTCCTGGGCCTGCATATGCGCACCGGTCACTTCCTCAAGCTGCGCACGCGCGTCCTCGAGCTCCTCGACCACGCGACGACGCTGATGCTCGGAACTCGAAATCTGTCCGCGCATGTCAGACAGGCGCGACACCATGTTGTGGCCCTTTTCCTCGAGCAGGCGCATGTCGGAGTTAATGCGGCCGACCACATCTTGCATATGACGGCGCTGCTCGCCTAGGTCGCCCACAAACAGGCCCTTTTCCTCGAGCATGACCTGAAGCTTCTCGAGCTCGCGCTCCTTTTCGCCCATGCGGTACTGCGCAAGCTCCAGCTCGGCGGCACCTTCCTTGGAGCGGCTCTCCAGGTCGTTCCACTGCGACTGCAGCGAACGCAGCTCGTCGACAGCCAGCATCTGCGTAAGCTCGTTCGCACGCGAGGACAGCTCTTTGTACTTGCGCGCGCGATCGACCTGACGCTCCAACGGCCGCAGCTGACGGGCGATTTCCTTATTGATGTCGCGGGCACGCGTCAGGTGCTCGTCCATCGACTTAATCTTTTTGAGCGCACGCTCCTTGCGCCGCTTGTGCTTGGAGATACCGGCGGCTTCCTCGATGAGGGCACGGCGCTCCTCGGGGCGGCTCTGCAAAATGGCGTCGAGCTTGCCCTGGCTAATAATGGAATGCGTATCCTTGCCCAAGCCCGAATCGTGCAGGATGTCCTGAATGTCCATCAGGCGGCACGGACTCGAGTTGATGAGGTACTCGCTTTCGCCCGAGCGATACATGCGACGGGTAATGGCGACCTCGTCAAAATCGACAGGCAGCATATGGTCCGAGTTATCGAGCACCAGCGTGACCTCGGCGACACCCACCGGCTTGCGCGCTGACGAGCCCGAGAAGATGACATCCTCCATGGCCTGGCCGCGCAGCTGCTTGGCGCTCTGCTCGCCCAGGACCCACAGAATCGAGTCAGAGATGTTCGATTTTCCCGAGCCGTTGGGACCGACGATGACGGTCAGACCCGGCTCAAACGTCATATGGGCGCGGTCGGCAAACGACTTGAACCCTTTGAGCGTGAGGGACTTGAGATACACGGTTCCTCGCTTAAACAGGCTTCTTGTTGAGAATCACGCCGTTGGTGGTGTAGCCCATGCGGTCAAGCGCCTCGAGAGCAGCGGCTCCCTCGGCTTCTTTCTTTGAGGAGCCGGAGCCGCGACCCTGACGGATGCCATCGATCAAAACCACGGCGGTAAAGGTGGGCGCATGCGCCGGGCCCTCGGAGCCAACGAGCTTGTACGCCGGGGGCTCGTGACCGTCGGCTTGCACACACTCCTGCAAAAACGACTTGGGGTTCGCAGGATGCTCGGCACGCTCGGAAGCCAAATGCGGCTTAAGCGTACGGTGAATGAACTCCGCCGCGGCATCCCAGCCGGCATCCAGGTACAGCGCTCCCACGAGCGACTCGTAGACGTTCTCGAGGGCCGAATGCAGGCCGCGCGCACCGGTACCGGTCTCGGAGGCACCAAAGATGATGATGTCGTCGATGCCCAGCTCGTGAGAAACCTCGGACAGCGTAGCACCCGAGACAAGCGACACCTTCAGGCGCGTGAGCTTGCCCTCGTCAAACTCCGGATAGGACTCAAACAGGGAGCGTGCGACCACAGCGCCCAAAATGGAATCGCCCAAGAACTCAAGGCGCTCATAGCTGGCAGAAACCGGCTGGCCCTCGACTGCCGAGGGATGCGTGAGTGCCGCGCGCAGCAGCACCTTATTATTGAACTCATGGCCCAGGATTTCCTGGGCGCGCGTAAGTCGGTCGGATAAAGCCAAGACTTAGGCCTCCTTGGCAGCTTCGATAGCGTCGACGGCGTCGGCGACAGAGTTGAGCGAGAGCAGGGTCTCGTCATCGATCTCGAGGTTGAACTCGTCCTCGATAGCCGTAACCAGCTGCAGGCGCTCGAGCGAGTTGGCATCGAGGTCGTCAAAGGTGGTCTCCTCGCTAATTTCGGCAACATCGACGCCCAGAACGTCAGCAGCGACCTCGGCGATCTTGTCGAAGATTTCGGAGCGGTCCATAGCGCTTCCTCTCATAGTGCATGAATACCAAAAGAATGGTACCGCCCGGGCGGTACCAAGACACGGTTCTGATTCTACCCCACGGCGTGCACCGCGAAGCACATAACAGCGCTCTAACTCGCTCTTATAAAACGATACCATCCATAGAGTTGGCGACGTTCTCGACCAGTCCGGCGCGCACGGCTTCGGCCGCCGCGAGCGTACCGTTTTTAACAGCCTCGACCGAGGTGGCGCCATGACCGATCAGGACCACGCCGCGCAGGCCCAGAAGAATCGCGCCGCCCTTGGCGTCGCCAGAGAGCTTGGCCTTAATCTCGCGCATCTGCTTTTTAATGAGCAGCGCGGCGATCTTGGTGCCGAGCGATGACATAAAGACGCCCTTGAGCTCCTGTAGCAAAAACTTGGCAGCACCCTCGGTGGCCTTGAGCGCAATATTGCCCGACATGCCATCGGCAACGACGACATCGAAGTTACCTGAGGTGATGTCCGTTCCCTCGCAGTTACCAACAAAGCCGGGAACGGCGGCTTTCATGGCCGGGAAGCAGGCCTTGGTAAAGTTGGAGCCCTTCTCGTCCTCGGTGCCGTTGGCAAGCAGGCCCACGCGGGGATGCTCGATGCCCAGGACGACGCGGGCATAAGCACTACCCATCTGGGCAAAACGTACCATGTCATCGACCTCGACATCGGGGTTGGCGCCCATATCGCACAGCACCGTCAGACCGCCGGCGCGATTGGGTAGCGCATTGGTCAGACAGGGGCGCACCGGCTGCTTCTTGCCTTCGGCCTGAAACCTAAACGGCGTCACGTAGGCGGTGGCAGCGGCGGTCATGGCGCCGGTGGAGCCGGCAGAGAAAAACGCGTCCGCATTACCCTTCTTGATGGCACGACACGACAGCACGATCGACGACTTGCGTTTAGTCATCACGGCGCGAATGGGATCGTCATCCATGGCGATAACGTCAGGTGCCTCAAGGGCCTCAACACGTGCATGGGAAGCGGCAAAAGGGTTGACGATTTCGGCGGGGCCAGCTGCCAAGACCTCGATATCGGGATCGGCGGCAAGCGCAGCCTCGATACCATCGAGAACAACCTGAGGTTTCTCGTCTCCGCCCACAACGTCTACACAAACGCGAACGTTACTCATAAACATGCTCCTTATACAAAAATGGCCGACTCATTGAGCCGGCCATTGTGGTTCCATTTGGAACGGCATCGCATCCAGAGTATACCGTTACTCGGTAACGATAACCTCGCGGTCCTTGTAGAAACCGCAGCTGGGGCACACGTGGTGCGGAAGCTTAACAGCGCCGCAACGGGGGCACGTGGACTGAGCCGCAGCCGAGATCTTCATGTTGGCGGAACGACGGGTGTGAGTGCGGATACGACCCTGCTTTTGTTTAGGTACGGGCATAGTGACCTTCCTTATGAACTATCCAGTGTGGCGATTACGCGCAAGTAGCGATACTACCACAGTTTTACTCGTCAAGCTTGAGATTCTTCAATGCTGCAAATGGATTTTCCGTGGCCTCGGCCCATTCGGCCTCGGCTTGGGCAGCACAATCACATTGCTCGACGTTGAGATTGCAACCGCAAGTGGGGCACAGACCGCGGCAATCGGGCTTGCAGAGCACCACGAACGGCGTGTCCATGACGACGGCGTCGTTGATGGGCTCACCCAGATCGACGATGCGGTCCTCACCCAGGAGCTCGTAGCCGTCCTCGTAGGCCTCGGGATCCTCGGGCTCCTCAAAGAGGTAGAACTCCTCAATCTCGCCAGCGATATCAAACGAGGCGGGCTCCAGGCAACGGTCGCACTCGCCGGTGGCATGCGCGCGAACCATACCCGTGAGCAAGACACCGGTACCGGCATTGGTAAAGACAACGTCGTAGTCAATACCGTCCTGTAGCTGGTACTCCTTCTCGCCCACCGTGTACGTGGCGACATCGACCTTACCGGTCAGCGGATACGAATCTCCAGGAAACTCGAGCTGCTCGGAAAGATCGACGGTAACGCTCGGGAACTCAGCCATTACCACTGACCATTCTGTTGGGCGGCACCCTCGTTGAGCTGCTGACGGCAACGGGTAACGGTGCCGGTCAGGCTCTTAAGGTTCTCCTCCAGGTGCGTAAAGACCTGCTCTGCGTAGTCCTCGGCGGCATAACGCGTCTCGCGCTCGTACTGCTGGGCACGATCGCGGATGTCGTCGGCCTGCTGCTGCGCAAGGCGGACGATCTCCTGCTCACCGGCAATGGTGAGGGCCTGCTGCTGAGCGTCAGCGATGATGGAATCGGCCTGAGCGGCGGCGGAAGCCATAAGCTCCTCGCGCTCCTTAAGGATACGGCGGGACTTCTGCCACTCCTCGGGATAGCTCATGCGGATCTCGTCGAGGATGTTGAAGAACACGTCGGCGTCGATGACCTTGAACTGAGCGTTCTTGCCGAAAGGCGGCTTGGCTTCCTCGATCAGCCCTTCGAGCTCATCGACCAAGCTGACGATCCTATCGCCAGGAAAATTCTCGCCCGGCATCCGGTCTCCTTTCATAGGTAACATATCATCGTGCTAGTTTACCACATGCCACCAGGCAATAAGAAACGTCACGAAAAGCGATGTTTGAGCGCTTCGACCACGTTGGACGGGACAAACGTCGATACGTCACTGCCGAGCGAGGCGATCTGGCGAACGACCGAGCTCGAGATATAGCCGTACTGCGGCGCACTCATGACAAAGATGGACTCCAGCTCGCTATCCAGGCGATAGTTAAGGTCGGCCTGCTGCAGCTCATACTCAAAGTCGGTCATGGCGCGCAGACCCTTGACCACGGCCCCCGCCCCCTGCTCACGAGCGAAGTCGACCAAGAGGCCGGTAAAGGGAAGGACCTCGACGCCGTCGATATCACCGAGCGCCTCGCGGGCCAGCGCCACGCGCTCATCGAGCATAAACGTGGTGCCCACACCGTTTTTACCCTGCGACTCGGCAACAGCGACGATCACGCTGGGAAAGATGCGGCGGGCGCGGCGGATCACATCGATATGGCCAAACGTGATGGGATCGAAGGTGCCCGGGACGATCACGCGATTAATAGTGTCACTCATGGGCGTCCTCCGGGGATACTGCCTCGTCATTTTCGTTAGCATCAGTGCCGCCGTCCTTGCTATCGCCGACCCAACGGAGCAGGTCGACCGAGGTAATGCCGTAGCGCTTCTCACGTACAGTCTCAAAGCCTACCGGATGCGCGCCCGCATCGGCGGCGGCATGCTCAAACAGGGCGTAAGCGCCAGACGCAAGCAGACCCTGCTGGGCCAGATTCTGCAGCAGTTCCTCGACCGGCTCGGCACCAAAAGCATAGGGCGGGTCGAGCAGGACCAGATCAAAGGGGCCGCCCGGTACACGACCGCGTGAGGCACTCGTCAGCATGTCGCCCGTGACCACGCGCCAACGCGCACGGTCACGGCAGAGCGACTCGATATTCTTGGTAATGAGCCGCGCGGCGTTGCGATCGATCTCAAACGTCGTGAGCGAGCGGGCCCCACGAGAGAGCATCTCTAACCCTAAGGCACCGGAGCCGCCAAAGGCGTCCAACACACGAACCTCGTCCAAATCGAAATCGAATGCCGACATGACCATAGATGCGCACGCCTCGCGCACGCGATCAGTCGTGGGGCGGGTGACATCGCGACCACGGGGCTCCTCGATCTTACGACCGCGCCATTCGCCGCCGATGATTCTCATCCTCCGCTGACCTCCTTAAAGATATGTCGATAACGCATGGCGACCGCGTCGCGCAAGGGACGCGTCGCCACAGAGTCAAGGTTGCAAGCATACCGCAAGAGCTCGACCGCGTCCAAATGGGCCCACTCGATCAGCTCCTCGTCGGCATCCAGGTCGACAAAGCGCAGGGTCACACCACCATGCTGGCGATAACCCAGGATCTCGCCTTCATGGCGCAGGCGCAGGTCCATCTGGGCGAGCGTAAAGCCGTCCGAGGTCTTTTCGAGCGATTGCAGACGATCTTGCGCCGCCGATGCGCCGCCGTTGCCCTTGGAGTGCGTCATGACCAGGCAGGTGCCCGACACGCTGCCACGGCCCACGCGGCCGCGCAGCTGGTGCAGAGCCGCCAAGCCAAAGCGCTCGCCGTTCTCGATGACCATAACGGTGGCGTTAGGCACGTCGACGCCCACCTCGACCACCGTAGTCGAGACGAGCACGTCGATCTCGCCACGCTTGAAGGCATCGATGACCCGATCCTTCTCCCCCGCTGGCATGCGGCCGTGAAGGCGCTCGATGGCAAGCCCCGGCAACGCCAGACGCAGGCGGTCGAGCTCGGTTGCCGTATCGTGCAGCGGCACGGGGACGGTTACGCGGCCCTCGTCGTCGCGGGCAATACCGGGCACGTCTTCCAGCTCATCGGCCGAGTCACTCGGCTCAACGAGCGGGCAAATCACGTAGGCCTGCTGACCCTTTTCATGCGCCTCACGGATGGCGCCATAGGCGAGGTCGCGGCTCGACTCGGTGAGCACGCGTGTCAACACGCCAGCGCCAGGGACGGGCCGATGACGGATGACGCTCGTATCCAGATCGCCGTAGACCGAAAGCGCCAGCGTACGCGGGATGGGCGTTGCCGTCATAACGAGCAGTTCGGCACCGGGGCCCTTCGCGCGCAGAGCGTTGCGCTGGCCCACACCAAAGCGGTGCTGCTCATCGATGACCACGAGCGATAGATGCTTGAACGCAACGTTATCCGAAAGCACCGCGTGGGTGCCGAAGAGCACGTTAAGCTCGCCCGATTCCAGCTGTGCATGGATGCGCTCGCGCTCTGCGGCCGGCGTGGCACCTGTCAGAAGCGCCCAGGACATGCCGGCCTGCGAGAGCAGAGGGCCGGTCTTATCGGCATATTGGCGCGCCAACACGCCCGTGGGCGCCATAACGCAGGCCTGCGTGCCGCTATCGGCAGCCACAGCCAGCGCGCAGGCGGCAACGGCGGTCTTGCCGGTACCGACATCGCCCAGCAGCAGACGGTTCATCACGCGCCCGCCATCGCACATATCGCGCAGGATATCCTGGAACGCGGCCTCCTGCTCGTCGCTCAGCGAAAACGGCAGGGCTTGCTTGAGCGCGGCCAGGTGCTCGCCCGCGGTGTGGGCATAGGGAACAACATCGACCAGACCGCCGTCGTTGCGCAGACGCAGCGCGAGCTGCAGGTACAGGCACTCCTCGTAGGCCAAACGGCGGCGCGCAATGTCGCGCTCGGCCATACTCGAGGGAAAGTGAATCGAACGAAGCGCACGGGCACTGCTCATGAGCTTGCGCTTTGCGCGCAGTGGTGCCGGGATGGGATCGAAGGGATTGCCGACGAGCTCAAGAGCACCGCTCACGATGCGACGCACCCATGCCTGGCTCACGCCGTCACTTACGTAGTGGACCGGCAAAATGGTACCCGCGGCACGACCGTCCTCAAGCTTTTCAAAATGCGGCGAGGCCATCTGCTTAAAGCCGTAGGCAAACTCGACCTTGCCCATCA
>CABUGI010000015.1 GCA_902491055.1 uncultured Collinsella sp.
GGCCATAGGAAAAGGCGTCGACAAGCTTTTGCTCGCCTACGTACTCCTCGATATGGCCGCCGAGCTGCCCTTGAATACGCTGCTGTGTCGTAAAGCTTTTGTTGGAAAGCTTGGCAATAGCACCAGCTGCAAAAATGGAAAGCGGCGTGACGAGTACCACCACGAGCGTCATGGTCAGGTTAATGGAGAGCATAAACGCGAGCGTGCCCACGATGGTGATAACGCCGGTGAAGAGCTGCGTGAAGCCCTGCAGCAGACCGTCGCCCACCTGGTCGACGTCGTTGACCACACGGCTCATAAGGTCGCCGTGAGCATGGCTGTCGATAAAGCTGAGCGGCATACGGCTGAGCTTATCGCTCGCCTCCACGCGCATGTCGCGCACCGTTTCGTAGGACAGGCGGTTAACGCAATAGCCCTGTAGCCACTGGAAGGCCGCGGCCCCCACCACGACGAGCGCGAGTTTGGTAACAAGCGGCAGCAGCGCGTCGAAGTCCACCTGCCCGGCGGCGACGATAAGGTCGATGCCCTCGCCGATGAGAATGGGCGTATAGAGTTGCAAAATCACCGAGACGGCGGCACTCACAAACGACGCTACAAACGAAATGCGATGCGGGCGAACATAGCCCAGCAGGCGGCGGGTCACCGCACCCACGGGATAGCGCTCGGGATCGCCGGGCTGGCGCGGACCGTCGCCCAGGTCGTTGAGGTTATCGTTACCGGACACGCTGGCCGTCATCGTGGCGACCGAACCGGAGGAAGTGTACGGATTCATTTAGCAGCCCTCCTTTGCGCAGACAGATGCGGGGACGGTCGGAGCGGACGCGGGCGTCGTGCTCCCCTGCTGGCCCTCGAGTTCCTCGCGGCGCAGCTGCGACTGGCAAATCTCGCGATAGAGCTGGCAGGTCGTGTACAGCTCGTCATGCGTGCCCAGGCCCGCAACCGAGCCGTGGTCGAGTACGCAGATCATGTCGGCGTCGCGCACGGTCGAGACGCGCTGGCTCACAATGACGGTCGTGAGCGGCAGCCCGCCCTCGACGGCACCGCGCACGCTGCGCTCGCGAATGGCATGGCGAAGCGCCGCGTCGGTCTTAAAGTCGAGCGCCGACGCGGAGTCGTCCATGATCAGAACCTGCGGCGAGCCCACCAGGGCACGCGCGATGGTCAGGCGCTGGCGTTGGCCACCGCTGAAGTTCTTACCGCCCGCCTCGACCGGGGCATCGAGCCCCTGCGGCTTGTTGCGCACGAACTCGCTCGCTTGCGCCATATCGAGCGCTGCCCAGAGCTCCTCGTCGGTCGCCGACTCGTCACGCCAGGTCAGGTTGCTGCGGATTGTGCCGCTCACCAGCGATGCGCGCTGCGGAACGGTCGCGACCACATGGCGCAGCTGATCGAGCGGCCAGGTGCGCACGTCGGCGCCCATCACGCTCACGCTGCCGGTGCTCGCATCGTACAGGCGCGGGATGAGCGAGACGAGCGTGGACTTGCCGCTGCCCGTGCCGCCGATAATGCCGAGCGTTTTGCCCAGCGGCAGCTCCAGGGTCACGTCATTGACGGCGTTGGCGGCGCCCGCGCCAAAGGAGAAGCTCGTATGGCTCAAGCTCAGCGCGGAGACCGGGGCGTCGACGTCCGTCGCGGGTGCCTGGGGCAGTGCGACCGGCTCGTTATCCTCGTCAGCGATGCTCGGCACGCAATTGAGCACCTCGTTGATGCGCGACGCGCTGGCGCTCGCCTTGGTAAAGACCACGACCAGGTTGGCGACGTACACGATGGAGGTGAGCGTCTGCGTCATGTAGTTGACAAACGCCATGACCTGGCCCTGCGTGAGCTCGCCCACATTCACCTGGATGCCGCCCACCCACAGGATGGCGCACACGCCCAGGTTCATCACCAAAAACGTGACGGGGTTGAGAATCGACGAGAGCTTGCCCACCGCGATGGCAGTATTGGCCTGGTCGTCGGCGGCCTGCGCAAAGCGCTCGCGCTCGTGGTCCTCACGCACAAAGGCGCGAACAACGCGGGCGCCCGAAAGCCCCTCGCGGCAGATAAGCGCGATGCGGTCGAGCTTTGCCTGCAGCTGCCTGTAATACGGGATACAGCGCGCCATGACAAACCAAAACACCAGGCCGATAGCGGGCGTGCAGATCAAGAAGATCATGCCGAGCTTAAGGTCGATGGCAAGGGCCGCGCACATAGAGCCCACCGCCAAGAAGGGCCAGCGGATGAGCATGCGTACGCCCAGCGCCACAGCGAGCTGCACCTGGTTGACGTCGTTGGTGATGCGGGTGATAAGCGACGGCGTGCCAAAGCGGTCGAGTTCGGCATAGCTCAACTTGTTGATGTGCTGGTAGAGCGCACCGCGGATATCGGTGCCCATGCCCTGCGAGGTGAGCGCCGCCATCTTTTGGCAGACGAGCGTAAACGAGATGCCGATCACAGCCATGGCGCCAAGTACCATGCCGTAGTGGATAACGGCGTTGACATCGTGTGCGCCAATACCCTTATCGATCATCTGGGCAATCACCAGCGGCGTCAGCAGGTCAAAGATCACTTCGATCAGCTTACACGCAGGGCCAATCACCATATACCGGCGAAACTTACCACCAAAACGCCTGAGCAGCTCAATCATGTATAGGCGCTCCCTATCATCATTCACACTCAATCCGAATCATGATAGTACGGTGAGCCCAAAAGAAGCGTAAACAACTCGTCATTTCTAATGGGATTCGGTTTCCAAAGAAGCGGAGAGGCGCGCACCCAGCCAGTGTCGGGTCGACCACTTGGTATACTTGCATTAGTGCTACCAAGTTAGTCGCCGACCCTTGAAATGAGGTGCCGAGATGAACGACATTCTCGCAAGAAGAGCAAGACGAGCAACTGTGGGCATCGCCCTTTCCGCGGCACTTGTCGCGGGAATCGCCCCCGTAACGGCGATCGCTGCAGAAACCAGCGCCCCCACCGGTGCGGCCGTTTCGCAGACGAGCGCCGCCAACGGCAATTCGGGCGCCCCGCAGACAGAAGACGCGGCCGCCGCAAAAGAAAAAGCGTATGCAGCCATGCAGGAAGCGCTCAAAAACCTCGAGGCCGCAAAAAACGCCGCAAGTCCCGAGAAAATTGCGAGATTCAATGATGACATTACCCGTTTTCAAGAGTACCGCGAAAAGATGGCGGCGCAAGCCGCCGAAGGGAGGGAACTCCTTCCCACCATGCAAGCGGACATCGATGCTGCCCAAGCCAAATACGACGGGGCCATCAACCGGGTAAGCGAGCTCCAGGCAGAATTAGAGAAGAAACATGAGATGCTTAAGACACTCGAAGCACTCGGCTACGAGGAGTTTGTCGAAACTGTTAAACAGCAAATAAAGCAGTTGCACAGTGAGATCATATCGGCAAAAACGCACGTAAACTATTGCGAAACGGAGCTCCGCGAGTTCCAGTACCGCCTCAGAAGAGAGGAAAGACGAGTTAATGACTGTGAACGTGCTGTAGAGAAATATAAAGCCGATATCGACCGGTTCACAGCCTGGCGAGATGCGCTCCTCGACAATTTGAAAAAAGCGCAAGCGGCCTATGACGACGCCTGCAAGGCATACGAAGAGGCGAAAGCCGCGGCAGACAAGGCCACCTCGCCCGAGATAGCGAAACCGACCGAGACGACGCCCCCCTCCGGCTCAACGCAACCCGCCGAGGCGACACCGCCCGTTGCCTCACCTGCAACCGGCAAAGACGCCCTACCAAGCTCCACCAAGCAGGCGAACTCGAGCAGCGGCAAGCAAGCGAATACGACCGCCGGCAAGCTCGCAAACACAGGCGACACAACGCCGAGCGCAATCGCACTAGCAGGAATCGCCGCCATGGGACTCGGAATAACCGCCACAGCCACCCGCCGCATCAAGAACTCAAAATAGCCTCCGACCCTTGAAATGAGGTGCCGAGATGAACGACATTCTCGCAAGAAGAGCAAGACGAGCAACCATGGGCATCGCCCTTTCCGTGGCACTTGCCGCGGGAATTGTCCCCGCAACGGCGATCGCGGCAGAAACCAGCTCCCCCATCGATGCAGCTGCCTTGCAGACAGCGACCGCGAACTCGAGCGAAACCGCGACCACCGAAAAAGATAAAGCGTATGCAGCCATGCAGGAAGCGCTCAAAAACCTCGAAGCCGCAAAAGACGCCGCAAGTCCCGAGAAACTTGCGGAAATCGATGATGACATTGCCGCATTTCAAGAACTCTACGACATGGTGGTGGCGGAAGCCGCCAAATGGAGGGTACCCCTTCCCGCCATGCAAGCGAACGTCGATGCAGCCCAAGCCAAATACGACGAGGCCCACAACCGGGTAAGCGAGCTTCAGGCAGAATTAAAAAAGGCATACGACAACGGAGATTACGCAGCTGCTCAACAGTTGCGTTCGGAGATCATGTCGGCAGAAAGGCAAGAAAAATCTTGCAAATCGGACCTTGACAGCTATCGGCGTAGGCTCGAGATCCAGGAAGGACAGGTTGAGCATTTCGAAAGTGCGGCGGAGGAAGCCAAAGCCCACATCGACGAGGACATAGCCAAGCGAAATGCGCTCCTTAGCGATTTGGAAAAGGCGCAAGCGGCCTATGACGACGCCTGCAAGGCATACGAAGAGGCAAAGGCCGCGGCAGACAAGGCCGCCTCGCCCGAGATAACGCAACCCACCGAGACGACGCCTCCCTCCGGCTCGACGCAACCGGCCGAGACGGCACAGCCCGCCAGTTCGCCCGCGACCGGCAAAGACGCCGCACCGAGCTCCTCCAAGCAGGCGAACACGGGCAACGGCAAACAAGCGAATACGACCGCCGGCAAGCTCGCAAACACAGGCGACACAACGCCGAGCGCAATCGCACTAGCAGGAATCGCCGTCGCAGGACTCGGAATAACCGCCACAGCCACACGCCGCCTCAAGAACTCAAAATAGCCGCCAGAGCATATCGTTCCCACCAATCTTCAAGCCCATAGACAAAAGAGGCCCGTTTCCCCAACCAAACCCAGGGAAACGGTCCTCTTTTCTTACTTGTAAAAACAGATGGTAATGCCGCCGTCTCTTGAAGCGCGCAACTATCAATGCCCAGGCAACGCCAACAAGCAGCACAAAACACGGGATTCAATTCTTCAGATAAATGCGCCTTTACGGGTGATTTTTGGACGACGGGGCCCGGCCGGCGGCGAGGTGTTTGGTAGTCGAGCGATCCCGCAGGCGAAGCCGAGGACCAGCGAGACACCAAATACCTCGCCGCCGGCCGGGCCATGTCGCGGCACCAAAAAACGCCCGTGCGCTCGATGGATTCGGATGCCCGACAGAGGCTCCTTATGGCTGCTTCCTTCCGGACCTGACCAGATTCGGAACATGTCGTCATCCGAACCCATCGAACACGCTAGGCGCTCGGTATATCTTACCTGCTCCCGCCCGCCAGAGCAAGGTAGCTAATTTGGGACGGAGCTTTTTTGACTACTTTTGCAGCCCGATTGCCAGAGCAGCCAATGAGTAGTCAAAATAGTCCCATCCCAAAATGACCGGCTTGGTGCCGCACCACAGAAAGGGCCCATCTACTACGTTTAGGCCGCAGGGGTCAACCATAGCCGGCTTTTTCGAAAATCGGCAAGCTTTCTACCTGCGGTTTTGTTTTTGCAAATTCCGGGATGGTCGAAGGTGGCCGGTTTAACGTAGTAGATGGTCGCATTTCGTGGCAAACGGTCCGACCCAAGGCACAAGGCGGCCAGCCTCGGATGGCCATTCTGATGTTGCGGTGGAATAGTTCCTGTTTTTGCTGCCTGAGTCGCCAAACAGGAACTATTCCACCGCAACTTATAGGGAGATGGGTTTTAGAGGCGGGCGAGGTCGTAGGATCGAGCGGCGGCTTCACCGGCGCAGATGAGGTTGGTTGTGGCTTCCTGGGGGTCGAGCGCTTGGTCAAGGGGCATGGGTCTGCGGCAAACCGGCAGAACCAAGTCGACACCCTGCCCATACACCGCATCCAGGTTGTCAGCACGACCGCCCACGACGGCGACCACCGGCTTGCCATATCGCTTCGCACGACGGGCCACGCCCACCGGTGCCTTTCCAGCGGCGGACTGCTCATCCATGTTGCCCTCGCCCGTTATGACCAGGTCGGCATCGCGCACGCGTTCGTCAAACCCAATCAGATCGAGCACCGTCTCCACACCCGAACGCAACTCGGCACCAAGTGCCAACAACGCGGCGCCCAGGCCGCCCGCGGCACCGGCACCGGGCACGCCGAGCACCGAGCCAAATGTCCGTGCGCCCTCGGGCACGCGCAGCAACCCCTGAGCCCGCACCCCGGTAATCGCCGCATCGAGCAGGCGGCCGTAGCCGACCATCCAGCTGTCGTACCTGCTCAGCGCCGCGGCGTCATCCGTCGGTAGGCCCTTCTGCCCGCCAAACACCGCCAGTGCGCCTCGACGCCCCACGAGCGGATTCTCGACATCGGAAAGCACGACAACGCGCGCACCGCTCAGTGCCCGAAGCGCCGGTGCCAAATCGATACTCGTCACGTGTTCAAGTCCTGCGAGACCGGGAGCGATATTGCGGCCACACTCATCGACAAGGTGGGCGCCCAGCGCCTGCAGCATGCCGGCGCCGCCATCGTTGGTGGCACTGCCGCCCAAGCCAATATAGATGGTCTTTGCCCCCGCACGGACCGCGCGAAGCATGAGCTCGCCCACGCCATAGGTTGTGGCCGCCAACGCCGCCGACTCCGTGCAAGGCGAATACCCAATACCCGCCGCCTCGGCCATCTCGATTACGGCCGACTTGTGCTCGCCGTCCACCAGCATCCGGGCAGACACGCGATCGCCTAAGGGGCCTGCAACCTCGCAGGTTGAGAGCTCGCCACCGCGCGCGGCGATGGCGTCGAGCGTTCCCTCGCCACCATCCGCCAGCGGCAACGCGGCCATCTCGGCATCGGGCCACGCACGGCGTGCGCCTTCGGCAACCGCCGCCTCCGCCTGCGCGCTCGAAACGCTACCCTTAAAGGAGTCGATCGCCAGCAGCACACGGCGAGGCCGGCGGCATGCGGGGCCAAAATCGACCGCCTCAACGGCAATATCTCCAGCACCAGCGAGCGCCTCGGCATGAGCGGTATGCGCCTCAAGATCAGATCCACAGCCGCACGCAGCACCATCGGTGTCACGCAGCCCACTAAAATAGCTGCTCAACACCTCACGACACTCATCCGCCAGCACGCCAGCGGTCACATTAAACCGATGGTTCAGGCGCGAATCGGCATTGAGGTCGTACAGCGAGCCCAGCGCACCCGCCTTGGCATCGGCCGCGCCATACACGCAACGTCCCACGCGCGCGTTAACCATAATTCCCGCACACATGCAGCAAGGCTCGAGCGTCACGTAGACCGTGCAATCGGAAAGGCGCCAGCGACCAAGCGCCTGGGCAGCGGCGCACACGGCCGCAAACTCGGCATGTGCCGAAGGGTCCTGGTCGAGCTCACGACGATTATGCGCCCGCGCGACAATCTCGCCCGCGCGCACCACCACGGCGCCAATGGGCACTTCGCCCACTGCCGCGGCGGCGCGCGCCTCGGCCAGCGCCTCGCGCATGAACTTCTCGTCGATTTCGGTGATCGTCATCGTTCGCCTTCCCTGTTGCAAATTCAAAACGATGCTATCATTACGACTCACGGAGAGATGGCAGAGCGGTTGAATGCGGCGGTCTTGAAAACCGTTGAGCGCGAGAGCGTTCCGGGGGTTCGAATCCCCCTCTCTCCGCCACTTTAGTGATTCACCGGTGTCATGGTCCGCTCAAACAGCGCATCGACCACGTCGGCCATCTCAGGTCGACGCTCAAGATCGTGACCCGACTCCCACCATATCGTGAAAAGTCGAATAATACCGCCGGCGACAAACTCAGACGTCGTCTCGAGTGACACGGGGGCCAGGGCATCCTCGGCAAGCACGTTCATCACACGCTCGCGGATGGAGTGGGCAATGCGGTCGCAAATAACGTTGGTCAACATGCCCGACATGCTGCTTGCCAAAATGTTATCCATGAGCCGCTCGTGCGCCAGAATCAAATCCATGGCATCGTCCAAAATCGCGTGCCGAAGCGCGCGCACGTCCTCGGCAGACACCGCGCCGGCCTCATCGGGCTGTTTTTGCGGCAAGCCCGACATGAGCTCATCGATATAAAAGGCGAAGTAATCGTTTTTATCGCGAAAGTGCTTATAGAACGTCGTGCGACGAATCATGGCCCGATCGCAAAGCATAGCAACCGTCAAATCCTCAAACCGATACTCTTCCAAAAGCTCGGTAAAGGCATCGAACAGGGCACGATAGGTTTTCTTGATGCGAAGGTCCATCCGTATCGCCATCCTCAGGGCAAAGACAACACTCGTCAATCTGTCGCATATCTTACACCTGTACCTCGCGCGCTTTGCCCCGGTGCCGACCCCGCCGAAAACATAACGCTTGCCGGAAAGTTCGGCACGGCAAAACGTTGCGGGTATACTAGTAGCGTTATACCAACGGCAGCTGGCGCATGCCGCCGCGGCCATTCGAAACGGAGACATCATGATCACCGTCATCATCGGCATCGTTGTTGTCATTGTGATTGTCTGCGCCATCGCCGGCATCTACAACAACATGGTCACCAAGCGTAACCGCATCGATAACGCCTGGCAGAACATCGATACGCAGCTGCAGCGCCGCAACGACCTGATCCCCAACCTGGTCGAGACCGTCAAGGGCTACGCCAAGCACGAGCAGGAGACGCTCTCCGCCGTGATCAGCGCGCGTAACACCGCCGTCAAGGCCACCACGCCCGAGGCCAAGATGGAAGCCGACAACGTGCTGACCGGTGCGCTGCGCCAGCTCTTCGCCGTGGCCGAGGCCTATCCCGATCTTAAGGCAAACACCAACTTTACGCAGCTGCAGGCATCGCTCGAGGATACCGAGAACAAGATTAGCTATGCACGCCAGAGCTACAACGACTGCGTGCTCAGCTACAACAACGCCATTCAGACGTTCCCGGCTGTCATCTTTGCCGGCATCTTCCAGTTTAAGGAGCGCCAGGGCTTCGAGGCCGCCGAAGCAGCCCGCCAGGCCCCGACCGTCAAGTTCTAGTAGTTTGGCAGTGCATCCTTAATCGGCCAAATGCATAAACCGCCCCGTCGAATGCATACTTCGACGGGGCGGTTTCCTTTTTCGCGAAGGTCCCCCTCTAAGCGGCGTGCATTTTCAGGAGTATTCAACATAACCAAGAGCTTCGGGCGCCACGATAAATGCCAAAGACCGCGAATATCCCTGCAAATCAAACGCTGTCAGCCCATAACCCCGCCCATCATCCGTAGAAAACATCGAGAAATCCCGATTTTTTGCCCGAGGTCGATATGCAGGGGCCTTCGATTGCAGAATACTCGCAAAAATGCACGTCGCCACCACCCCCACATGGCGCGAACCAAAACAAAAGCGCGGCCTAAAAGGCCGCGCACCATCTTTAATTCAGATTAATTATTGTTCGTTGTGACATCGCCGAGCCCGCAGGGCGGAGAGCAAGCTCCCTCCCGGCGCACTCCGCAGGACGCAAGAAGCCCTCGCCGCACGAAGTGCGCAGCGAGGGCTTCTTGCATGTCCGAGGACGCGCCGGGAGGGAGCTTGCTCTCTGCCCGGACAGGAAAGGCTAATTACGCGACGGTGTAAACCCAGTTGTGCTTATCCTCGACAGCACCGGACTGGATACCAGTCAGGGTCTCGCGGAGCTTCTTCATCACAGGACCGATCTCGGTGTAGCCAGCCGGGAAGGTCACGGTCTCGTCGGCGCCGTAAACCTTGTTGTCGATCTCGCCCACCGGGGAGATGACGGCAGCGGTGCCGCACAGGCCGCACTCCACAAAGGTGCCGGCCTTGACCTCGGCCCACTCGACGGGGCGCTGATCGACGGTCATACCCAGGTCCTGAGCGACCTGAACGAGCGAACGACGGGTGATGGAGGGCAGGATGGAGTCGGTGTGCGACTGCGGAACGACGAGCGTGCCATCCTCTTTCACGAACAGGACGTTGGCGCCACCGGTCTCCTCGACATAGGTGCGGGACTCGGAGTCGAGATACAGGTTCTCGGCATAGCCCTCGCGATGGGCCTCCATCGTGGGTTTAAGGGACATGGCGTAGTTCAGGCCGGCCTTGATGTTGCCGGTGCCGTGCGGTGCGGCACGGTCATACTCGGAAACGCGCAGCTTGACGGGCTTAAGGCCACCCTTAAAGTACGGACCGACCGGGGTCACGAGGATGCGGAACGTGTACTCAGGAGCGGGAGCCACGCCGATCACGTCACCGGAGCCGATCATAAACGGACGCACGTACAGGGTCGCGCCAGAACCGAAGGGCGGAACCCAGGCGGCGTTGGCAGAGACGACCTGCTTGACGGCCTCAACGAACTTGTCCTTGGGGAACGGGGGCATCTCGAGGCGCTGGGCAGAGTTGTACATACGCTCAGCGTTCATGTCGGGACGGAAGCAGACGATGCTGCCGTCCTCGGCGGTGTAGGCCTTCAGGCCCTCAAAGACCTCCTGGCAGTAATGGAAGATACCGCCGCACTCGGAGACATGCAGGGTGTGGTCGGTGGTCAGGCCGCCCTCGTCCCACTCGCCATCCTTCCAATGGGCCTCGTAGCTGTAATCGGTCTTCATGTAGCCAAAGCCGAGGCTACCCCAATCGATATCCTTCTTCTCGACAGTCATATGTCGCTCCTTACATACACAGTTGCAAACTCGCGAACCCGCACGCAAGGACCGAGGCCGACCGCGTCGCAACGTCGCACGCCCGGAGCGTAGAGCCGGACGGGACACGCAAACGGCATCAAAGCCGATGGCACGCCGATTCGCATGCACGAGATTGTACTCCGCGCGCGCGTCGGATAAAACGTTTTTCTTTAACTAACTAAAGTATTTTCATTTGACCGAAGCAAAAAGGCCCGCCACCGTAAGCGGTGACGGGCCTCAACGGCACGGTTTGCGCGCTGGCTCGAGCTACGCGTTCTTTTTGCCCAGCTTAGCCTTGACCAGACCGACCACGGTCGGGATGATCGACACGGCAACGATGACGACAATCAGCAGCTCAAAGTGCTCCTGCACAAAGGGAATGCCGCCAAAGAAGTAGCCCAGCAGCGTAAAGACCGTCGACCAGGTAATGCCGCCCAGCACGTTAAAGACGACAAAGTTGCGCCAGTGCATGCCGCCCATGCCAGCGATAAAGGGCACAAAGGTGCGGATAAACGGGAAGAAGCGACCCAGGAAGATGGCCAGGTGACCCCACTTGTCCAAGAAGTCCTCGGACTTTTTAATGCGCTCGGGCGTCATGGCCTTGACCTTGCCCGAAGCGATGATCTTTTTGCCAAAGAAGTGACCGATCATAAAGTTGCACTGATCGCCCAAAATGGCAGCGGCCCATGCGGTGGCCAGAAGCGCCACAATGTTAAAGCCGCCATTGTGGGCAAAGAAACCCGAGGCGAACAGCAGCGAATCACCGGGAAGGAACGGGAAGAACACCACGCCCGTCTCGATAAAGATGATCAGGAACACGCAGCCGTAGGCCATAAGCGGGCCGGCGGCGATCCAGCTGGCGATCGCGGTGCGCGGGTCCTTAAGCAGCTCGGCAATAAAATTGATGAAACCCATGAAGTAAAACCTCTCAGTTGTGGGCGCGGATACGTCCAAGTTGACCAGTATACGGTTGCGGTGCCCCCTCGTGCGCAACCCCACAAAAGCATGACTCCATTACCAGCAAGTTTGCATAACTGACACCTGTCGCGCAATGCCGCCAAGATTGTCCCTCCTAATCCCTAGCGAATCGCTATACTTTATTGAATCGCATTGCCATGGCGCTAAGGGAGGGCGGCCGGTGAGCTTTATCAATACCATTCGCGAGGACATCAAGACCGTCCAAGCGCAGGATCCCGCCGCGCAAAACGGTCTAGTCATCTTCCTTTCCTATCCTGGCCTGCACGCCAAGTGGAACCACGTGCCCGAGCACTGGCTCTGGGAGCACGGTCATCGCTCGCTCGCCCGCGTGCTCTCGCAAATCACCCGCCACATCACCGGCGTCGAGATTCATCCCGCCGCACAGATCGGCAAGCACTTCTTTATCGACCACGCCATGGGCGTCGTCATCGGCGAGACCACCGTCGTGGGCGACAACTGTGTGCTTTACCAGGGCGTTACGCTCGGCGGCACCGGCAACGAGACCGGCAAACGCCACCCCACCCTGGGCGATAACGTCACCGTGGGCACGGGTGCCAAGGTGCTCGGCAACATTCGCATCGGCAACAACGTCAAGATCGGCGGCAACTCGGTTGTCGTCAAGGACGTGCCCGACAACTGCACCGTCGTGGGCGTGCCGGGACGCATCATCAAGCGCAACGGCTGCCGCGTGTTCGAGGAGAGCTTCGATGCCAAGCAGCATCGCGAGTACATGCCCGACGACGCCGCCGAGCAGTCCGCACTCAACCGCCAGGGCATCACCGAGAACGCCCGCCGCGTTAAAGAGCTCGAGCGAGAGGTGGCCGAGCTCAAAGCCCTCGTCGCCAAGCTCGTGGACGAACGCTAGGAACGCAAGCGGCACAAAACAATATCGGCACCGACGCAAAAGGCGCGCCAGGGAATCAATCCCCGGCGCGCCATTCCTTTTGATGTGACATGCGGGACCGTCCCTTTGTCACATTATGCGAACTGGCTCAAGTAGAGGTCGGCGTAGGCACCCTCGGCAGCCAGCAGCTCCTTATGCGTGCCCTGCTCGATAATGTTGCCGTGATCCATGACCAAGATCAGGTCGGCATCAACAATCGTCGACAGGCGGTGCGCGATCACAAAGCTCGTGCGCCCGCGCATGAGCGCGTCCATGGCACGACCGATGGCAAGCTCGGTACGCGTATCCACGCTTGAGGTCGCCTCGTCCAGGATGAGAATCGCCGGGTTATTGAGCAGCACGCGAGCGATGGTCAGCAGCTGACGCTGGCCCTGGCTGATGCTCTCGGCATCGTTGGCCACGCGCGTGTCGTAGCCCTGCGGCATGGTGCGCACAAAGAAGTCGACCTGCGCGGCACGAGCGGCGGCCACAATTTCGTCGCGCGTCGCCTCGGGGCAGCCGTAGGCGATGTTTTCGGCAATCGTGCCATCGAACAGCCAGGCGTCCTGCAGCACCATGCCAAACTGCTGTCGCAGCTCGCCGCGGTCCATACGGCTCGTGTCCACGCCGTCGAGCGTAATACGCCCGCCGTCAATCTCGTAGAAGCGCATGAGCAGGTTGATGAGCGTCGTCTTGCCTGCGCCCGTGGTTCCCACCACGGCAATCTTCTGGCCCGGCTCGGCGGTAAACGACACGTCGCGCATAAGCGGCTTGTCGGGCGAATAACCAAAGCGCACATGCTCAAAGGAGACGCGGCCCTCCACGCGACCCGGCAGCTTGGCGGCCTTGTCCGGCAGCGGATCGGCCTCCATCTCGGGCTCATCGAGCAGGTCGAACACGCGCTCTGCACTCGCCAGCGCGCTCTGCAGCGAGTTGAAGGTAAACGACAACTGCGTCATGGGCTCGGACGCCTCGTAGATAAACTGGAAGAACGCCTGGAACACGCCGACGGTCATGTGACCGGCAACCAGCATGCTGCAGCCCACAAGCGCAATAACGATCTGCGCCAAACGGCCGATAAAGCGCACTGCGGGGCCGACAGCATTGATCATAAAGTCGGCCTTGGTGCTCACACGAGCCAGTTCCTTCGAAGCCTCGTGCACCTCAGCGGAGCTCTGACGTTCGCGGTTAAACGCGCGGATCACCAGACGGCCCGAATAGCCTTCCTCGACCGCACTCGTAATCTTGGACACCCACTCCTGGCGCTCGCCCGTCACATCGTGTGTGCGGCGCGAGACGACCTTCGTCACCAGCAGCGACAGTGCCGTAAAGAACAGAAAGACGAGCGTAAGCTGCACGCTGAACACGAACATCACGCTCACAGCACCAACAACCGTGCCGATCGACACGAGCAGCTGCAGCAAGCCGCGCTGCATGCTCTCGGACATCTTGTCCAGGTCGTTGGTCGCGCGGCTGACGACCTCGCCGGGACGATGCGCGTCAAAATAGGCGAGCGGCAGACGGTTGAGCTTTTGCGCGATGCGGTTGCGCAGGCACAGATTGAGGCGTTCGGCCACGCTCGACATCAAAAAGCTCTGGAGCGCGTAGAACGAAGCGGCGGCCGTCCAAATCAAAAAGTAGATGAAGATAGTCCTGCCGCAGTTCTCCCAGGTGATGCTGAAGGTGGCGTTGTTGACAAACGCTACCTGAATGTGGCCCCACAGCTCATCGATCACACGGGCGCTATATGCCGGCGCAGCGGTGTTAAAGATGGCATAGAACACAATGCTCGCGAACACGATATAGAAGCGCCAATGGTCGCCGGCAGCCTCGCTCCACAGGCGGCGCACCGTCGCCCAGGTGTCGCGGGGTTTCTCGTCCTCGTCCTCGTCGTCCACATCGCGCATGCGCTCTGCCTCAGCGCGGGCGCGCTCGTCCTCGGCGCGCTCGTTTTCCTCGTAGAGCGCTTGGCGGCGAGCCTCGCGCTCGGCTGCAGCCTTGGCGGCGTCATCCAGCTCGGGTGCCACGGCAGCCGTTTCCTCGACCAGCCCCGCGGCAACGGCGTCATCAACGCCGCCCTGCTTCTTGAGCTCCTCGGTCATGCTACTCACCTCCCTTCATCTGCGATTCCGCGATGGCGCGGTACACCTCGCAGGTTTCCATAAGCTCGCTATGCGTGCCCAAGCCCACAATCTCGCCGTCCTTGAGCACGACAATCTGGTCGGCGTGCAGAATCGTCGAGATGCGCTGCGCGATGATGAGCACCGCGGCATCGCGCGTCTCGTCTTGCAATGCATGGCGCAGGGCCGCATCGGTCTTAAAGTCCAGGGCCGAAAAACTGTCATCGAAGATGTACAAATCGGCCTGCTTCATGAGCGCGCGAGCAATGGCCAGACGCTGGCGCTGACCACCCGAGAAGTTCGTACCGCCCTGGGCAACCGGGGTATCGAGCCCCTGCGGTTGGTCGAGTACAAAGGTGCTCTGGGCAACCTCAAGCGCGTGAAGCATGTCGCCCTCGGTCGCGCCTTCGTTACCAAAGCGAAGGTTGCTCGCCACCGTGCCCGAGAACAGCCACGCCTTCTGCGGCACATAGGCAATGCGCCCGCGGATTTCGTCTTGCGTAAGCTCGCGCAGGTCCACACCATTCAGGCGAATGGAGCCCTTGGTGGCATCGTGGAAGCGCAGCAGAAGCTTTGCCACCGTCGATTTGCCCGAGCCCGTCGAGCCCACGATCGCGGTCGTCTGACCGCGACGACAGGCAAAGCTCAGGTCGCACAGGGTGTCCTCGTCGGCATCGTCAAAGCGAAACGACATGTGATCGAACACGGCGACTGCATCGGCGCCGTCAACAGACTCCGCCGCACGCGTATCCAACGTACGCTCGCCGTCCACGATGCTCGGCTCAATCTCCAACACCTGCTGCGCACGGTTCAGGCACGCGGCAGCACGCGGAAGCGTCAGCACCACCATCTGGGCCATCATCACAAAGAACAGGATCAGAATTGCATACTCCAGCACCGCCGAGATACTCGCAATCTGCATGGCGTGGGCACCTACGCGGTTGCCGCCCACCCACAGCACCGCCACCTCGGCGATGTTCATCAAAAAGAAGCTTGAGCTGTCGAGGCCCACAAACAGGTGGTTGACTTTGATGGCGTTGGCGGCGTATTCGCTAAACACCTCGTCCAGACGCCGTTCCTCGTGGCGCTCCTTGTTAAACGCACGGATGACGCGCACGCCCACAATATTCTCGCGCAGCACCACGTTCATGCGGTCGATAAAGCCCTGTAGGCGCATAAAAATCGGCGCCGCGTTGGCAACCGTAAAGACCGCCGCCACCAGCACAATCGCAACGACTGCGCCCAGAAGCGTGCCCATGGCGGGATCGATAAACCAGGCGAAGATGATGCCCGCCACAGCCAAAAACGGCACGGGCAGCACCAGCTGAATCGTCTGCAGAATCGCCTGCTGAATCACGTTGATGTCGTTGAGCGAGCGCGTGATCATCGATCCGGTGCCAAAGCGCTCAAAATCGCTGGCCGCGAGCTCGAGCGATTTGTCGTACACGGCATTGCGGATATCGCAAGCCACGTTGGCGGCCAGGCGCGCCGAAAGATAGCAGCCCAGCACCGTGCCGCCGCTAGCCATGCTGGTCGCGATAAACATGTATAGGCCGTTGCGTAAAATGTAGTCGACATCGCCCGTGGTAATACCGGTGTTGACCATGTTCGCCAGCATCGTGGGAACCAACAGCGTACCGACGTTATCCATCAGCAGCACCAGCAGCGTCACTGCGACAAGCCCTCGGTAGGGCTTCAAAAACCTCATTAACAGTCGCACGACTCCCCCTCACTTTGATTCTCGGCTTGGCTCTCGGCAGCGATATGCTGCTTAAAGGCATCGCACTCATCGCCGAGCACCTGAGAGAATTTGCCGATCAAGCGCATAATCTCGCGCTGCTCACATGGCTCAAGCGCGCCAAAGGCTCGCTGCTCGGCTTTAACCGCCGGCAACGCATACTGCTCGGCGAACCGCCGGCCTTCATCGGTCAAACAAACGACCTTATTCTTACGACTGCCTTCGGCAAATTCCAGCGTTGCAAGCCCCCGCGCCGTCAGAGTTTTAATTGCCGAGTTAATGGTCTGCTTGCTATAGAACCATTCGCTCGTGAGCCGGCTCACAGCAACGCCTTCGTCCGCCGTGCTGATATCGACGAGCATCCAATAGGCGCAATCCGAAAGGCCGCAGGCACGCGCGAACTCTGAATAAATACGGTCGAGCCCGTTGAGCATCCGGTCAAAATCGACCGACGTAACCGCGCAATCCATCTCTCCCACCATTCGATAGTCCGAATTTTGACTAATTGAGATTTCAGATTAGTCCGAGTTTTGACTATCGTCAAGGGCTTCGTTCGCAGCGCACAGGCTATACAACATATCGACAAAAAAGACCGCCGGCGCGGGGGCAGCGCCGGCGGTCATGAGAGGAAATCGATTCTTTGCTGCTAGGCGGCAACGGCCTCATAGACCGTAGCGCCCGAGAAGCTGTCATGCAGGCTCTTGCCGGCAATCCACGGCAGCTCGACGACCTCGCAGACCGTGTTGACCAGCTCGGAGCAGTCAGTAAAGTGGCCCTTGTCGTTGAGGGCCTCGCAATCCTGAACACGCCAATAGCCATCGGTGTGCGTGATGTAGTACTCGTGATCGTTAATCGACACGAAAGCGCGCGTCTTGGAACGCAGCAGCTTCAGAAATCCTTCGAAATCGGTCTCGACGACATCTCCAGCCTGGAACATGATGTTACCTCCTGGCCCGGCGCCACCACGGCGCATTGATAAACGTTGGTACTCCTTTAGTAAAACCTTTATCAGAGGTTATGCGTTCGTCATTTAGGCAAGTGGTAAAAAACCGCAGGGTAGACGGGATAAAACGTTTAATCATCCCATTTGTTTGTCACATTCTGAAGGTACTTTTATGCAAACCTACTTTCCCAATTGGAATCTATTCTTTTGGCCGGGCAATTGACCGTCTATCGTTTAAGCCCGACGGGTATGAACGGGGCATCTGCAACGCCACCGCAAGGAGACACCATGGAGACTATCGAAGCACTCATTCACCGCCGCAGCTGCCGCAACTACAGCGATCGTCCCGTCGAGGCCGAAAAGCTTGCACGTATTATCGAAGCCGGCCAATATGCACCGAGCGGCATGGGCCGCCAGCCGGTGACATTTGTCGCCGTCACCGACCCCGCGACCGTCGAGCGTCTCTCACAGCTCAACGCCCAGGTCATGGGCAGCAACGGCGACCCCTTCTACGGTGCCAAGACCGTTGTGGTGGTGCTGGTTGACCGCAGCGTGCCCACCCATCTGGAAGACGGCTCGCTCGCCATGGGCAACTTGCTCAACGCCGCCTATGCGCTGGGTGTCGATTCGTGCTGGATCCACCGCGCGCATGAGGTCTTTGACTCGCCCGAGGGCCTGGAGCTGCTGGCCAGCTGGGGCCTGCCCGCCGACGGAAGCCTGCGCGGTGTCGGTAACTGCATTCTGGGCTATGCCGAGGACACGCTACCCGAGGCAAAGCCGCGCCGCGACAACATCATCTACGTAAGGTAATTCGTTCCGCCGTTCTACCGAACGGCGGGCTTGTTGACGCTGCGCGGGCCGCATTCACGCCAATCTGACGTTCAATTTCGAGGGCGCGACCAGAAGGTCAGCGCCCTCTCATTTCACGTCACCTTGGCGTAAATGCGGCTCGCTCGCTGTTGGCGACTGACATCGAATGAGCCACTGTCTTGGGCAGCTAAAAAAGCCCCGTCCCAAATTAGCTGCCCCACTCGCAACTTATCCCGCCGATGGAGTTGTCGTCGTTTCGTTCGTTTGAGTCGTTTCGGCATCGTCGCCTTGCTTGTCCTCGTCCTCTTGCGCATCGGCGATGGTGGAGGCTGCCGCAACGATGCCGCGCTGGGGCGCGACGCCCGTCTGGGCCTGAGCGCCCTCGACAACTTCTGTACCTGCATGCGCGAGCTCGGGCGATTTAAACACTGCGTCCAAGTTGGCGCCACCGCCGGCGTAGCCAAGCGCAGCGAGTGCGATGACGATCACTGCAACGACGACCGCGATCGGAACATAACGATGCCAGCCAGCCGGATTGAGTCCGCTGCGGCGAGCCGCCCCGCGGCTGATGTAACCGAGCGTTCCGTCGTGCTTGAGCTTTGAGCCCACCACGCGTTTGCGGCCCCACAACGAGGACTCTGCCTGCATGGCCAAGCGGGCGCTTGCCGAAGGATAGCCGTATTTAGTGCGCTTGAACGAGCCATCAAACCCCGAGGCGTGTTTGCCCCACGTCACCGATGTCGTGCGTCGGTTGACCGGCGCGGCACTCCGCCTTCTGCGGCTCGGTTTTGAAGTCTCAGCCATATGCCCTCGCACGCCGTAACCAAATCGAAACAATAACGCTTTGGACTGTAGCACACGCGTCGCGCGCGGTCACGGGCGCCTCGCTCAACGGTCATCGTCCTTCAGCAAGCGCCACAGCGTTGTACGGCTTATGCCCAGCACCTCCGCCGCACGGGTTCGGTTGCCGTGGAGATGGTCTACAACCAGATGCGCGATATCTCGCTCGGTATCGGCCAGCGGTCGCAGGATATACAGGTCACTTTCGAGCGTCGGGGCGCCAAAGGTTGCGGTCTTAATCACGTCCTCTTGGGCGAGCACTTCCTCCGCCACAGCGCGGTCCACCGTGCCCGTCCCCGCCAATATATACAGTCGTTCCGAGACCTCGCGGAGCTGCAGATAATTGCGCGGCCAGCGGTAAGCATCGAGCGTCTTCGTCGCCGCGGCAGACAGCGTGGGTGCTGCCGTCTCAAATGCATCAGCGAGATATTCCAAATAGCGCGCAACCTTCGTCGACGCGGCTCCCTGCTCGGCGATTGCCGGCGCCACGCTCACCGCGCAGGCGAAGCGCTCGGTCACAAACGCGGCTTGATCACTTTCGCCGCCGCCCGGCATGTCATTCGCTGTCAGCACCACATGGCAGCGCGTCGCCAACGCGGTGTCGGTCATCGTGGAAACGAGCTCGCGGAGGCGCTGGGGGCCAACCGCGTTCCAGCCCTCAATGCAAAGGGTCAGCCCCGTTTGGAACAGCGGCGATTCGGCGCTTTTGAGCACATGGCGCCAACCGCGATCGGTGAGCTCATCGAGCGCGACGGAAACAAAGGGCTGATCGGCAAAAGGACCGTCCAGATAGAGGCGCTTGGCGATCTCAACCTGACCCGCTCCCAGCTCACCCTCGAGCATAAGGGGCACACCGCGCGCGTAGCTCTCGGCAACCGGTGCAGCCACCGCAGCGGCACCCTCAACGATGCCGTACGCACTCGATTCGTAGCGGGCCTCAACTTCGTCGGCGTTGAGCCACTCGATGCCCGCATGCGCCGCGGCGCCGCGCACCTCGCGGACCACGACGACCCAAAGGCCCCCGCCCTCTTTGTCGGTGGGGCGAACGGTCAGGCTCAGGCGCGTACCCGCACGCCCCATAACCAGACGCGCGCCGTCTCCTATACGGTCGAGGCGCTCAGCGACAAAAGCCGCCACATCCCGCTCAAGCGCCGCGTCATTCATGGTCGAGATCGCGACGTCCCCACGCGCATCGATTGCCAATGCCGAGGCCCCGGCAGCAGCCAGGGCCTCGGTCAAGATGTTCAGCTTGGCATCGCTATCCATGATTTGCCCCTGTCCGCGGCGACGTGCAACCGCCGACGGTCGCACGACCGAGTGTTTCAAAATTGAACGATATTGCTCACCAAACACTATAGGGCAGAAAGCGCCGTCCTGCGAGTATAGGTGTTGCCCCGCATCGCCATCCTGGCGGGGCGATAAGAGCTCTTCGGGACTTATAAACCTGCGGACAAGCCATACCCGCAAGAGCTCCTATCGCTCCACCGCAGGCATGCGGTCACCAGCACGCAGCACGCAAATAAGCTACTTCTCTACCAGATTCCCAGCACGTGCTGCATTCCCAAACTCATGCACGCAATGCCAATCCAGCAGCAAAAGCCCAGCGCGATGGGCTTGCCGCCCTTTTTGACCAGCTCGACGATATCGGTATTAAAACCAATAGCCGCCATGGCCATCACAATAAAGAACTTCGACAGCTCCTTGATGGGCGCCGTAATGGGCGCGGGAAGCTGAAGCACCGTGGTGATTACGCTCGCCAGCACAAAGAACAGCACAAACATGGGAAACGCGCGTTTAAGCGAGAACGTGCTTTTGGCGTCGCCGCCGGCCTTGCGCGCCAGATGCATCTGCCAGCATGCGAGGACCAACGTGATGGGGATAATGGCCAGCGTCCTGGTGAGCTTGACCACCGTGGCGCTCTCGAGCACATTGGCGCCGGGATGCATGCTGTCCCAGGCGCTCGCCGCAGCCGTTACGGACGAGGTGTCGTTGATGGCGGTACCGGCAAACAGGCCAAAGCCCTCGTTGGTCAGCCCGAGCATGCCGCCGAGCGTCGGAAACACGAGCGCCGCGATAACGTTAAACAGGAAGATGACCGAAATGGCCTGGGCAATCTCGCGATCGTCGGCATCGATGACGGGCGCGGTCGCGGCGATGGCAGAACCGCCGCAAATCGACGAACCCACACCCACAAGCGTCGCGATCTTGCCCGGCACGTTCATAACGTGGCAGAGCACAAAGGCGATGACAAGCGAGGTCGAGATTGTCGCCACGATAATCGGCAGCGACTGGGCGCCCTTGGACAGAATCTGGGAGAGGTTCATGCCAAAGCCAAGCAGGATAACCGCGTACTGCAAGACTTTTTTGGACGTATAGGTGACGCCGGCGGCGAGCTGTTCGCGACGATTCTTGGGAAAGACGAGCGCCAGGACCATGCCAAAGAGGATGGCGAATACCGGACCGCCGACCACCTCAATTTGTTTGCCGAGCAACGTCGCGGGAATGGCGATGATTAGGCAGAACAAGACGCCTTTCCAGCGCTCGCGTACGATATTTGCCAGTTGCATATGGGATTCCTTCTTTCTATTTCACGTTTGCGACGGCTTATGATACGGCAACATTGAGCGCAGCCTTGCGCAAACACAGACTAAGATGCCGCGATAGTTCTCAGGCAACAGCCGAATTACCCACCGCGGAGAGCTGATTCGCGGCATAATTAACAACTGACATATGAGTTTGATAGAACAGTTGCGAGGCGCTATGGAAGAATCGATGCACGTCGGCGAGCAGGAAACGAGCCTACAGGACCAGTCCTACCACACCATTCGACGCAAAATCGTCTACCTGGACTACAAGCCGGGCGAAAAGCTGGGCGTCAAGCAGCTTTGCGATGACCTGGACATGGGTCGCACGCCCGTGCGCGAGGCTTTGGTTCGCTTGGCGCAGGAAGGCCTGGTGCGCACCGTGCCCCAGAGCGGCACCTACGTCTCGCCCATCAACCTCACCCTTGCCGAGAGTGCCTGTTACATCCGCGAGCATCTGGAAAAGCAGGTGATTGTGGAGTGCTGTGCGCGCGCCACGTCGGCCGGCATCGAGCAGCTCGACCGCGCCATCGTGCTGCAGGAAAAGGCCATGGCCGAGGAGGATCGCATCGGCTTCTTTTTGAGCGACAACCTCATGCATCACATGATTTTTAGCATCGCATGTCGCAGCACCGTGTGGTCGTGGCTCGAAGAGACCAATGCCGACCTGGAGCGCTTCCGCTGGCTGCGCGCCGCCACGCAGGTTCTCGACAATCAGGACATCGTGAACGAGCACAAGCAGATTCGCCGCGCTATCGCCGGTCGCGACCCCATCGAAGCGAGCTTTTTGGTCAGCAAGCACCTGCACATGATGTTCCGCAATCAAACCGAGGTTCTGGACCAGTTCCCCGAGTACTTCGAGACCAGCAAGCTCCGCTAACCTGCCAAAAAGGGACAGGTTTATTTTGGCAGGTTTTATCCGAGCAAATGCAACAAGGCCCGGCTCCGTCTTGATGCGGAGCCGGGCCTTAGTCGCTAGAACGGCGGAACCAACTACTCGACCGTGACGCTTTTCGCCAGGTTTCGGGGTTGGTCGACGTCGCAGCCGCGCAGGATGGCGACCTCGCGGGCGAGCAGCTGCAGCGGGACGCTCGCCGTGATGGGGCTGAACACGTCGCGGACTGCTGGCACGCGGATAATGCAGTCGGCGATCTTGTTGATCTCCTCATCGCCCTCGGTGGCAACGACGATGACCTTGGCGCCGCGCGCCTTGCACTCCATGAGGTTCGACACGGTCTTGTCGTAGGTGGCACTCTTGGTGGCCACGGCGATGACAGGGAAGCCCGGGTCGATCAGCGCGATGGGGCCGTGCTTCATCTCACCGGCGGCGTAGGCCTCGGCGTGCAGGTAGCTGACCTCTTTGAGCTTGAGCGCGCCCTCGTAGGAAATAGCGGCACCCATGCCACGGCCCACGAACAGCGCCGACTGCGCGTCCTTGCACAGCAGGGCGGCCTCATGCACGGCCTCGGTTTGGGTATCCAAAATCCACTGGATCTGCTCGGCCGTATCGGAAAGCTCGCGGAACAGCATGCGCGCCTGCTTGGTGGTCAAGCGGTACTTGACCTGCGCCAGCAGCAGAGCCAAAAGCGTAAGGCTCACGACCTGGCCGATGAAGCTCTTGGTCGAGGCGACCGCGATCTCCTTGTTGGCCTTGGTGTAGATGACGCCGTCGCTCTCACGCGCCACGGGGCTGCCCACCACGTTGGTGATGCCGAAGACCTTGGCACCCTTGATGCGCGCATCGCGAATGGCGGCAAGGGTATCGGCCGTCTCGCCCGACTGGGACACGGCAACGACAAGCGTCGTCGGCGTAATGATGGGGTTGCGATAACGGAACTCGCTGGCCGCCTCCACCTCGGTGGGGATGCGAGCCCAGCCCTCAATGAGATTCTTGGCAATGAGGCCAGCGTGATAGCTGGTGCCGCAAGCGATCACGTAGACGCGGTCGATGTCGTTGAGCTCCTCGAGCGAAAGGCCCAGCTCGTCGATGTCGAGCTCGCCGGCCGGCGTCATGCGGCCCACCAGCGTGTCGCGCACGACGCGCGGCTGCTCGTGGATCTCCTTGAGCATAAAGTCGGGATAACCGCCCTTTTCTGCCATGTCCAGGTCCCAGTCGATGTGGGTGACCTTGGGCTCGATAACGTTGCCGGCCTCGTCGGTGTACTCGACGCCTGCGGGCGTAAGCTTGGCAAACTGACCGTCCTCGAGCACCACGACATCGCGGGTGGCGTCGATGAGCGCGATGACGTCGGAGGCGACATAGGCGCCGGTCTCGCCCGCGCCGACCACGATCGGGGAATCCTTGCGGGCCACGGCGATCACGCCGGGCTCGTCAGCGCACACGACGGCCAGACCATAGGCACCGACCACGTGGGCGCAAGCCTCGCGCACGGAGGCCATCAGGTCGTGCGTCTCGGCATAAGCCTCTTCGATCAGATGCGCGAAGACCTCGGTATCGGTCTCGCTCTTAAAGTGGTGGCCGCGGCCCTCCAGCTCTTCGCGCAGCTCGGCGAAGTTCTCGATGATGCCGTTGTGGACGATGGCGATACGACCGTCGCAGCTGGTGTGGGGGTGAGCGTTAACGACGGAGGGCTTGCCGTGGGTGGCCCAACGGGTGTGGCCGATACCGCAGGTAGCGTCGCTGTCGATGTTGGAAAGCTCGCTCTCCAAGCCCGCGACCTTGCCCACGCGGCGGATGACGTCGAGGTGCGCCGCGGCGCCCTCGCCCACCTCGAGCGCGACGCCCGAGGAGTCATAGCCGCGATACTCCATACGCTTGAGGCCTGTGACCAGGATGTTCTTTGCAATATCAGAGCCGGTGTAGCCGACAATTCCGCACATAGGATAAATCCCTTCGTCCGCTTGACTGCAAAACGTCCACGCACAGGGGGCGCTGAGACGCATAACGTTCGAGTATTGTACTCACGCAAACGCAAGCTGATATACCAGAAGTGGTATCTCAACTTGAATACCACTCGATACACACACCCCACCCCGAAGGGGGCAGGCACCTTCGTGGTGGTTTGGTCTGACAGCATCGTTTGCCCAGATAAAACCTGCCAAAATAAACCTGTCCCTAATAGGCGGGTTTTGACACCTCAGGGGCGGGCGATGCTACAATCTGGCTTGTACTTGAAACGCATCAAAGGGGCCGCTATGGCAAAGGTAAAAATCAGCGACGTCGCGCGCGAGGCCGGGGTTTCGTTGGGCACGGTTTCCAACGCGCTCAACCACCCCGAAAAGCTGCGTCCCGAGACCCTCAAGCTCATTAACGAAACCATCAATCGACTGGGCTACCTGCCCAACCAAAGCGCTCGTCAGCTCGCGGGCGGCGCCACCAAGTCCTTTGGCCTGGTGCTCCCCCGTCTCGACCACGGCTTTTCACTCCAAATCGCCAGCGGCGCCCACAACGAGGCCCGCAAGCACGGCTACGACCTGCTCATCGCCAACGCCGATAACGACGATATTCTCGAGGACCATTACCTGCGCTACTTTATGGGCACCCAGATGTCCGGCGTCATGGTTCAGCCCATGGCATCCCCCGACTGGCACCCCGCCCTGACCAAGATGCCCGTGCCGATCGTCCATCTGGACATCCATTGCTCCGAGCCCGGCTACTACGTGGCCGCCGACAACGAGGCACAAGGCCGCATCATCGCCGAGCTCGCCATCGCCCGCGGCGCGCACCATATTGTCGTCGTCGGCCGAGCAGCATTTATGCAACTCACCCTGCGCGTCCTTGGCATTCATAAGGCGCTCGCCCTACATCCCGATATCAAGATCGAAGTCATCGACGCCGGCGAATGGAATACCGCCGCCGACGGCTACGGCATCGGCACCCAAATCGCCGCGCGCCCCGCCGACGAACGCCCCGATTTTGTCGTCGGCCTGACCGACGTGCTGGCCTCGGGCGTCATCTCGGCGCTGGTCGACAAAGGCATCGCCGTCCCCGGGCAAGTACGCGTAGCAGGTTGCGATGGCAACCCGCTCGCTTGGAGCGGATCGGTCCCGCTCACTACGGTAGCGCCCCCGGGCTACGAGATTGGCCGCAAGGGCGTTCAATTGCTCATGGAGCAAATCGAGAACAAGGCCCCAGCAAAGACCAAGCATATCCGCGTCGGCTCTACAGCGCGCACCGTCACCGCAGTCACCGCCGCCGAGGACATCAACCGCCAAGAACTGGTACGTCCGTTCCTGCTGGAACGCGCCAGCACCCAGGCAAGCAGCCAGACCGACGCCACGGCCATCAACCTCGGTGCGTATCTATAGCACGCCCGCAAGTATGCTAAGTCGCCGCTCAAGCAAAAGAGGCCCGACCATTGCCGGACCCCTTTTGTTTAAGCGCAAACGTAAGCAATTGCTCGTTTCAACGCCGCAATTGTCTAGCGCACGGCCTTGACCGCCGCCGCCAGATCGAACAACGTATCGAGCACGGCCTCGCAGCCATCCACCACGTCCTGCGGCAGCGGCACGATATCGGGGACGGCAAAGACGTGGCAGCCAGCCGTAATGCCCGAGACGCAGCCGTTGCGCGAATCCTCGACCACGGCACATTCCTCGGGAGTAAAGCCCGCGCGCTCGCAGGCGAGCAGATACATCTCGGGGTCGGGCTTGCCATGCACGACGTCCTCGCCACACGTTACCGTTTCAAACTTGTCAAAAAGACCGAATGCTTTAAGGTTGCGCTCGGCCGTAACATGGCGCGATGACGTTGCAAGGCCTACGTGATAGCCCGCAGCCAACAGCTCGTCTATGCACTCGGCAGCGCCGGCCTTAAGCTCCAGATCGGTCTTGACCATCTCGTCGCGAATCTCCTTGTGGCGGACATAGATCGCCTCGGCGGTCTCGTGGCTGCCGTAATGCTTATCGAGGATGTTCATGACATCGGGTAGCGTGCGACCGATAAACTGATGGATCAGCGCTTCATCAATCGCGAGCCCCAGCTCAGCGGCGCCTGCCTTCCAGGCCCTAATCCCCAAACGCTCGGTATCGACCAGCGTTCCATCCATGTCAAAAATAACAGCCTTGATCATATCGGTCCCCCATCGACTCTCGCTGTCGCATTGCCGCAACTCTACCGCATTTGACAACTTGTATATAACGTATATACCATATTGCACTTTCGTTACACAGATAGAAGTCTTATGGCAAGTAACGCATTAGGATTATAGTTTTCAATCGAGTACTCAACGATAAGGATCGTTTCATGATTTTAGACACCACGGCACCCGCAGAGGAGCTTCAAGACAAGCTATCGGCGCTCGAACAGCTGCTTTTGGCATACGGGCGCGTGGCTATCGGGTTTTCCGGTGGCGTCGACAGCAGCTTTTTGGCCGCCGTATGCGCCCGCATCATGCCTACCAATACCCTCCTCGTCCATCTCACCACGCCGCTCATCGGCACGCCCGAGCAGGCTTCGTTTGAGCGGTCCGTTGATGGACAAGCCAATGAAGGACCGCATTTTAAACTCCCCGTGCTCAATCTTTCGGTGGATCAGCTGCAGCTCCCCCAGGTAGCCTGCAACGATGCCAATCGCTGCTACCACTGCAAGCACGCCGGCTTTACCGCCATCGTCAACCACGCCAAGTCGCTCGGCTTTCCCACCGTCATCGATGGCAGCAATGCAAGCGATCGCGGTGACTACCGCCCCGGCATGCGTGCGGCAAAAGAGCTCGGCGTACGCTCCCCTCTCATGGAGGTCGGCTTTACCAAGGACGAAGAGCGCGAGCTGCTGCGCGCATGGGGCTATCCCGTTTGGAACCTGCCGGCGGGAGCATGTCTTGCCACCCGCGTCCCCACGGGCGAGGAGCTTACGCGCGAGAAGGTCGATTTAATCCGCGCCTGCGAGGATTACCTGCACGATCTTGATCTGGCACAGGTACGCGCGCGCTTGATCGGCGGCTGCATGCATATCGAGGCCGCACCCGCAGATGTCGCCAAGATTGCTACCCTCGGTGGCAACGCCGTTGACGCCGAGGGCAAAACCCCGCTGCCCGCCGCCATCGAGTCCGCGCTGCGCGAGCTGGGCTGCGACCATATCTCCCCCGAGGTCACCCCCTACAT
>CABUGI010000016.1 GCA_902491055.1 uncultured Collinsella sp.
AACTGCGGGAATGGCCTATCCGCTCAATGTGTTCGGCTGAGATCGGAAATCAACCATAAAGGCAAACATTTTCCGCAGTCATATGCAAGGATGCTATTCTCGGCCGTTGGAATTCATCAAGATGGACAGCTGCTTATAACAATTGATCCTTGGGATGAACGCCGTGCGCGTGAGCTTATGCAGGAAGAGCTCATGCTTCGTCTTTACAACCACGTGTATGCGGATCCGGTCTATTGGAATAATCTTGGGGTTGAAGATCGCATCCTTCAGCTGGCATCCGCTATTGCGGTCGTTGAACCGGATGCTGTGTTTTGCGGATCGACAGCAGCGCTACTCTACGGCATCGGCTCGGCGTATACGCTTCTGGATAAAGTGCAAGTACTGCTGCCACGGTCTACAAGGCGTGATACGTATGAGTTCGTTGAATACAAGCGCTGGCGGGCGGGCGAAGTGTGGCGGCTAGGTCTGTTTACACTGACGGATCCGTGTCGAACGGTTGTTGATATCGCTCGAACGAGCGCCTTTCGCTATGCGCTGGGCTATGTCGATGGCTTGGCCCGTGAGTACGATGTCGAACGCGAAGAGCTGCGAGCATATGCCCAGGCAAATTGCCGAGGGTTGCATGGCATCGCGCGTGCTTTTGACGTTTTTGAGTATATGGACGGCAGGTCAGACAATGGCGGCGAGTCTGAGGCGAGAGCAGCGATGATTCTCGCTGGGGTTGCCGCGCCCGAGCTTCAAGTTGAGATAACGCGACCGGGAAACGCTGGCTATTATCTAGCAGATTATGGCTGGCAGATGCCAGACGGCTCATGGACGCTGGCAGAGCTGCATGGGCTAGGCAAGTTTGAAGACGAGGCTCAAAATGATCCAGAGCGGGCGGCGGCAAAAACGTATCGAGCGGCCCTCATGCGCGACGCGAACCTTCGCTCCATGGGCCACAACGTCATTCATTTCAAACTCTCGGACACCTACGACGTAGAATCGTTCGGTGCCATGATGCGCGGTTACGGCATTCCGACAACAAAACCCTATGCCGAATCCCGATAGCGAAATCGTTCGCGGTCCACCTTCAATAAGGTGCGGTGAAATACGGACTGTTGAGGCCTTTAAAGGCATGAAACAGTCCGCATTTCACCGCAACTTAGGAGGGGATGGGGCTGAGGGACGGGCGATGTCGTTGCCTGTCGGTTAGTGGCGGGGGCGGTGACGGAGCTTGTCGATGGCGGCGTCGGTGCTGTGACCGCGGGCTTCGGCGGCGCGGTCGCGGGCGTCGGCGGCGGTTTGGCGCTGGCGGCGGTAATCGATCATGCCTTGGATGATGGGCTTGCCAAAACTCACGACATCATCGTTGTAGATGGCGGTACGGGCTGCGAGGAGGCAGTCGGTAAAGTCCATATGGGTCTTGCCAAAGAGTTTGACGGCAAGGGCGACAACGGTGGGCTCGTCGACCATGACGTCATCGAGCAGCCTTTTCAAGGCCGCGGCAATCTCAACGCGGGGAACCTTATAGACGTCGCGCAGCGTGACCACGACGCGCGTGATGATTTCGGGGTAGACACGAGCGGTGCGCGTGGCGATGACCTTGGCGGCACGCGGTGACAGAACTTCGTCGTCGTCAAGCAGGTAGCGCAGGATGACGGTCTCGTCGATGATGGTGCTACTCATGGATATCTACTTCCTCGGGACCCAAAACCGACTCGTCGCTTTCTGTGGCTAGGTATTCAATCCAGGCATTGCGCTCCTCGGAGCGGCGATTGGGGTCCCCATATGCTTTGAGCAATCCATAGGCGGCCGTGCCGTCCTTGGAGCGCACGGCGACCGGCTGAAAGGGGAGCTTGCGCATCAAAATACTCTGCGCGACAAATAGACGGACAGCCTCGGCGAGCGATGTGCCCATAGCGTCGTAGAGACGCTCGGCATGCTGCTTGTCTTCCTCGCGAATGCGCACCTGCAGGATGGCTCGTTTTTGAGTCGATGACATCACTGGCCTCCCTTAATGAGCGTGCAATTTGAATAACAAATACAACATCGGCTAATAATAGCCAATCTTACAACCACTACTTTATTGCACTAGAGTAATTGAGTCTGAACAATAATACAAACGTACTACATCCTTCAGAAGCGAGCGTGAAATCTTTCTTGGATATACGCATGTAATACACTCACCTTTATAGCTATTCGAGAATAATTCCAACCTGCCAAAACCCCTGCAATACACCCGTATTGCAGGGCCTATGCTCAAGTTTGCCCCCTGCAACTGCGTATATTTAACCTGTATATCGTTGGAGGAATTCTATCGAAGTGCCTGTTTCGCCGCATGCACTCGATACGCCGATGCCGGACCACGGGCGGTCCGGGGCTACGTCGACAGGATCTCTCCGGCATGGGATTCAGGAGGGAGTGAACAACATGGGCAATAAACGAGTCGTGGCTGATTCTTCACGCTGCATTGGGTGCCAAACCTGTATGGCGGCGTGCATCGAAGCACACGATATTCCCGGTAACATCGCCGCACCTCGCTTGCGCGTAACGCGCACCTACGAGATTTCCGCGCCGGTGGCATGTCACCACTGCGAGGACGCTCCGTGCGCCAAGGCCTGCCCCACGGGCGCCTTGTTCTTTGATCCAAAGAACCATCGCATCGGCGTCAACGAGGACAACTGCATCGGCTGCAAGAGCTGCGTCATGGCATGCCCCTTTGGCGCCGTGAGCGTGGCGACCACGCAGGTCCCCGTCTTGATGGGCGACGTGCGCGTGGGTTCGCAGACCAAGAGCTTCGTGCTCAAGTGCGACCTGTGCGTGGACCGTCCCGGCGGTCCGGCGTGTGCCGAGGCGTGCCCGACCAAGGGCCTTACCCTGGTAGACGAGGAGCGCCTGGCAGAACTGACTGCCGAGCGTGCCCGCGCCACCATCGAAAACGAGGCGTAAGCGTTGGGGCGACAAGCCCAATGATTGTCAAATTAGTACCGAGTAATCGGTAGCAGAAAAAGGAAGGAGGGTGTCATGGAGAAGCATAAAGTGATCTGCCCGTACTGCGGCGCCGGTTGCCAGTTTAACCTCCTGGTCCAAAACGGCCAGGTCGTGGGCACCGAACCGCTCAACGGCATCACCAACCAGAGCGAGCTGTGTCTTAAGGGCATGAGCGGCTACGACTTCATCAACGACACCAAGATCTTGACTCCTCGCGTACTGCACCCGATGATCCGTCGCACCAAGGGCGCGGATCTTGAGCGCGTAAGCTGGGACGAGGCACTGGATTTCACCGCATCTAAGATGCAGGCCATAATTGACGAATATGGTCCTAACGCTGTCATGACCACCGGCTCTTCGCGAGGCGGCGGCAATGAGGCGAACTACGTCATGCAGAAGTTTACGCGTGCGTGCATCGGCACCCACAGCGTGGACAACTGCGCTCGTACTTGACACGGCCCTACTGTCCTCGGTCTGATGGACACGGTTGGTTCAGGTTGCATGTCATGCTCCATCCCCGGTATGGAGGATGCGGGCTGCATTTTCCTCTTCGGCTATAACCCTGCCGATTCGCACCCCATCGTCGCAAGGCGTATCGTGCGAGCCAAAGAAAAGGGTTGCAAGATCATCGTCGCCGACCCGCGCCATATCGAAACCGCGCGTATCGCCGATCTCTACCTTCCGATCAAGAACGGTTGCAACGTTGCGTTCCTCAACGCCTTTGCCAACTGCTTGGTCAACGATGGCCTCTACGACAAGGAATTCGTCGCCGAGCACACGAACGGCTTTGACGAGTGGTGGGAGACCATCAAGAACTACACTCCCGAATCCGTACAGGACATCACGGGTGTCGAGCCCGCGTTGATCCACCAAGCTGCCGAGATGTACGCCACGGCGAAGCCCTCTGCCATCATTGGCTGGGGCATGGGCGTATGCCAGCAGAAGCAGAACCTGAAGACGGTGCACACCATCGCCTCCATCGCCTGCGTTGCCGGTCAGATCGGCAAACCCAACTCCGGCCTCGCGCCCGTGCGTGGCCAGAATAACGTCCAGGGCTCCTGCGATATGGGCATGCTGCCCAACCTGTACCCTGGCTACCAGAAAGTCACCGACCCCGCAGTGCGTGCCAAGTTTGCCAAGGCTTGGGGCGTGCCCGAGGAAAAGCTCCCGCTCGAGGAGGGCTACAAGCTCACCGACCTGGGCCACCTGGTCGACGAGGGCAAGGTGCACTGCTTCTACAACTACGGCGAGGACCCGGTGCAGACCGAGCCCGATTCGGCCGGTATGCGCAAGACGCTCTCCGAGCTGGATCTGTTCATTTGCCAGGACATCTTTATGACGCAGACGACCATGCTCGCCGACGTCATCCTGCCTGCCACCTCTTGGGGCGAGCACGAGGGTGTCTTTACCGCATCCGACCGTAGCTTCCAGCACTTTGACGCGGCCGTTCCGCCCAAGGGCGAGTGCCGTCACGACTGGGAGATCTTCGCGGACCTGTCCACGCGTATGGGCTATCCCATGCACTACGACAACACCGAGCAGATCTGGAACGAGTGCATTAGCCTGTGCCCCAACTTTGTGGGCGCGACCTACGAGAAGATGGCTCCCGAGGGCGGCTACGCCCAGTGGCCCGTCAAGAGCACCGATGTGAACGACCACGGTACGCCCGACATGTTCGCTGGTGGCAAGTTCACCACCAAGGACGGCCGCGCCAACCTGATGGCGCACGACTGGGAGGCGCCCTCCGAGCTTCCCGACGATGAGTACCCGCTCATCCTGTGCACCGTCCGCGAGGTCGGCCACTACAGCTGCCGTTCGATGACCGGCAACTGCAAGACGCTGGCGCTGCTCGCCGACGAGCCCGGTTTTGTCCGCATGAATCCCGCGGACGCCCAGGCGCGCGGTATCAAGAACGGCGACATCGTCTCGATCCACAGCCGCCGCGGCCAGGTATACAGCCGCGCCGACGTGAGCGACCGCATCAACAAGGGCACGGTCTATATGACCTACCAGTGGTGGATCGGCAAGTGCAACGAGCTGACCATTCACAAGGTCGACCCGGTCTCGCACACGCCCGAGGACAAGTTCTCCGCCTGCCAGGTCGACGCCATTGCCGACCAGGTTTGGGCCGAGGGCGAGGTAGAGCGTCAGTACACCGAGCTCAAGCAGGCTCTGGTGGACGCCGCCGCTCCCCAGGACGTTGAGCCTGGCGCCGCCAAGTTCGACGACGAGACGCACGTGAATCAAATCGTGTAGTCCCGTTCTCGTTGGCTTTTTGGGCCGGGCGTCCAAGCGCATCGGACGCCCGGCCCGTTATTTTGAAAGGAAGTGGGGATGAACCGCTTCATCGACATCAACCCGGAGAGGTGCATCGGCTGCGGAACATGCCAGTCCGCCTGTGCCGACGCCCACCGGATGCAGGGTCTTCAGGATACGCCGCGCCTGGCGCTCGTGAAGACCGGCGGTATTTCGGCCGCCCTTGCCTGCCACCATTGCGAGGGTGCCCCCTGCGCCGAGGTTTGCCCGGTGAATGCCATCGAGCACGATGGCGACCGCATCCACGTCAAGGAGCAGGAGTGCATCGGGTGCAGGCTGTGCGCCATCGCGTGCCCCTTCGGAGCCATCCATCCCGATGGCACGTCTATCGCCGGTGTCGCAGGCATGTGCGACCCGACGCCTTCGTACCCTAAGTCCCTGAGCAGCCTGCTTACGTGGGCTCCCGGCCAGTACACCTGCGCTGTCAAGTGCGACCTGTGCGCCTTCGATCCGGACGGCCCACATTGTGTGGCGGCGTGCCCCACCAAGGCACTGACCGTCATGGGCGGCGCGGCCGATCGCGAGCTCGACGAGGCCAAGCGCCTGCGCTCGATCGAAAACGGTCCGGTTGTCGACGTTACCGCTGTGGCCCAGGGTCTGTCCGAGAAAGCAGAAGGGAGCGTAAACAATGGATAGCATGACGCTGTTTATCGCATCGCTTGCCGTCTCGTGCATCGGTGCGCTCGCCTCGGTTCTGCTGATCAAGGCCGATAACGCCGCCAAGACCGCCGGCTGCCTTATCGGCGCCGCCGCCGCGGTGCTTTCGTTTGTGGCCGGTATCCAGGCCGTGCTGGGCGATGTCACGTCGGTCGACACCATCGTGTTCTTCCCGTTTGCCCATTTCCAGCTGCTGCTCAATCAGCTGTCCGGTCTGTTCGTGGCGCTCATCTCGGTGCTCGCGTTTGCCGGTTCGATCTACGGTCTCAACTACTTTGATGAGTACCCGGGCAAAAAGGGCCGTGCCGGCTTCTTCTTTAACACCTTCGTGGCGTCCATGATGCTCGTCATCACCGCCGACAACGTGTTTTGGTTCCTGGTCGCCTTTGAGCTCATGTCGCTGACCTCGTACTTCCTGGTCGTGATCGAGGAGAACGAGAACTCCATCCATGGCGGTTGGCTCTACTTTGTGATCGCGCACGTGGGCTTTGTGCTCATCATGGCGAGCTTCCTCACCATGACCAACTTCGCCGGCGGCTCGTTTGCCTTTGCGGATTTCCGCGCCACGCAGTTTAGCCCCGCGGTCGCATCCGCGTGCTTCGTGCTCGCCTTCTTTGGCTTTGGCGCCAAGGCCGGTATCATCCCGCTGCACGGCTGGCTGCCCAAGGCACATCCCGAGGCGCCGTCCAACGTGTCGGCCCTCATGTCCGGCGGCATGATCAAGATCGGTATCTTCGGCATCCTCAAGGTTGGTCTCGACCTGCTCTCCGCCTCGGGCGTTCAGGTCTGGTGGGGCCTTATGGTCATGGTCTTCGGTGCGATCTCGTCGGTCCTCGGCGTGACCTTCGCCCTGCAGGAGCATGACATCAAGCGCCTGCTGGCCTATCACTCCGTCGAGAACATCGGCATCATTCTGCTCGGCGTCGGCGCCTCCATGGCCGCCATGGCGCTCAACTCTGTCGGCATCGCCGTCCTGGCCCTGATGGCCGCCCTCTACCACACGTTTAACCACGCTATGTTTAAGGGCGAGCTGTTCTTGGGCGCCGGTGCGCTGCTGTACTCCACGGGTACGCGCAATATGGAGAAGATGGGCGGCCTGTTCCGTCGTATGCCGGCAACGGCCATCTGCTTCCTTATTGGCGCACTTGCCATCTCGGCCATCCCGCCCTTCAACGGCTTTGTGTCCGAGTGGTTTACCTACCAGTCGCTGTTTAACGCCGCCATGCAGGGCGACAAGGCCGTCATGATCGTGGCCGTGTTCGCTGCCGTCGCGCTTGCCATTACCGGCGCGCTGGCCGTCACGTGCTTCGTCAAGGCCTATGGCGTCTCCTTTGCCTCCGCGCCCCGCTCCGAGGCCGCGGCCAATGCCAAGGAGGTTCCCGCCCCCATGGTGTTTGCGCAGGGCCTGCTCGCGGCCATCTGCGTCGTGCTGGGCATTGGCGCTCCCGTGATCGCGCCCGTTCTGGTCGATGTCGCCGCGTCCGTGCTGCATCCGTACGGTGGCGTGTTTGCCACCGAGGGCATGGAGCTCATGAACCAGTACTCCGGCGCTGCCACCTCCACGCCCGCGATCGCTCTTGCGCTCGTGGTGCTTGTCGGCCTTGCCTGCGGTTATCGCAAGCTCAAGACCGTCGGCAAGGTGCAGAAGTCCCAGCCGTGGGCATGCGGCTATGCTCCCAACGAGCATATGCCCGTGGTGGCCACGACCTTTGCCTCCGAGGTGTCCTGGTTTATGCAGCCGCTTTACACGCTGCGCGACCGCTGCACGGCCGTCTGCTGGTCCATCGCGCACTTCTTCCAGAAGCTCACCGGTGTGGCCGAGGCTGTGGAGCCCGTACCCGACAAGGTTCTCGTCGATGCCCCGCATAAGGGTGTCGAGAAGCTCGCCGACCTCGCGACTAAGCTCGAGGGCGGCAACTACAGCATCTATATCTGCTACATCGTCGCGGCACTCGTGGTGTTCCTCGTGCTCGCCGTGCAAATGGGTTAAGGAGGGGAGAGCATGAACAACATCGTACTTGCCGTTCTGCAGGGCGTGGTCGTTATGGCCGTCGCGCCGTTCTTCTCCGGTCTCGGTCGCGTTATCCGCGCCAAGATGCACAACCGTCGCGGCCCCAGCATCATGCAGGACTACCGCGACCTGGCCAAGCTCTTTGCGCGCCCCGAGTCCCAGAGCGAGGACGCGAGCTTTGCGCTGCGCATTATGCCGCCGCTGTTCTTCGCCGTCGCCTTTATGCTCGCGATGGGCCTGCCGCTCTTTACGGCACAAAGCCCCATCCCGGTCTTTGGTGACGCCATCACCATCATGTACAGCCTGGCGCTCGCCCGCTTCTTCTTCGCCCTCTGCGGTGTGGATTCGTCCAACGCCTACGCCGGTATCGGCGGCGTCCGCGAGCTGCTCATGAGCGTGCTCATCGAGCCGTCCATGCTGCTGGCGCTGTTTGCCGCCGCCCTGGTGTGCGGCTCCACCGACATCGCCACCATGGGTCAGCACATCATGACGGGCGCCGTCGACGCGCCGGTCGCCGTGATTCTCGCCGGCATCGCCTTTGCGATCGCCTGCTACATGGAACTCGGCAAGCTGCCGTTTGATCAGGCCGAGGCCGAGCAGGAGCTTCAGGAAGGTCCGCTCGCCGAGCTTTCCGGCCCGTCGCTTGCGATGGCAAAGCTCGCCATGTCCATGAAGCAGGTCCTGGTCGTCGCCTGGTTCTGCGCGATCTTCGTCCCCTGGGGCGAGCCCGCGACCGTGGGCGCTGCCGCCGTTCTGGGCGCGGTCATCTTCCTGGTGAAGTGCCTGATCGACTTTGTCGTGTGCGGCGTGATCGAGAACTCCTGCTCGCGCTCGCGTTTTAAGGTGCTTGGCAATCAGACCTGGGCCGTTGTGGGCATCGCCGTTCTGGCGTTTGTCTTCGTGGTCGTAGGCGTGTAGGAGAAGGGAGAAACAATGTCATTTGCAGTCAGTCTGTCCCTTCTCGGCTTGGTCGCTATCGCGGCCCCGATGGTGGCCTCGGTGCTCGTCGCCCTGTTCCCCCGTCCGTACGCCAAGTGGTTCAGCGTTTTGGGTGCCGCCGTCTCGACGGTCTGCACCATCGCCCTCGCCGCGAATTTCGCTGGCGCCGGCATGCCCGACACGCAGGTCCCCCTGATCTCGTTTGGGCAGACCCTCGTTATGGGATTCACCTTCGATCGCATGAGCACGCTGCTCGCGCCCGCCTTTGTGGGTATCGGCCTGCTTGTCGTGATCTATTCGATTCCCTATATGAGCGAGAATAACCGTGAGCATCCCGATGCGCCGCGTCGTCGCTTCTACGCGTACCTCGCGACCTTCATCGGCGCCATGGCCGGCCTCGTGTACAGCTCGACCCTTTTGGGCCAGCTCGTGTTCTTTGAGATCACGGGTGCGTGCTCTTGGGGCCTCATTAGCTACTACATGTCGCCTACGGCCAAGAAGGCCGGCATGAAGGCCCTGATCATCACGCATATCGGTGCGCTCGGCCTGTATCTGGGCGCCGCCATCGTGTTTGCCCACACCGGTACCTTCGCCATCACCGCGATTGCCGGCCTCGACGCCAAGCTCAAGGCTATCGTCCTTTTGCTCGTGCTGTTTGCGGCCTGGGCCAAGTCCGCACAGGTCCCCATGTACATGTGGCTGCCTTCGGCCATGGAGGCACCGACGCCTGTTTCGGCCTACCTGCATGGTGCCTCGATGGTTAAGGTCGGCGTGTGCGTGTTCGCGCGCGCACTCGTCTCTGCCGGCGAGATTCCCGAGATCGTGGGCTGGGTCGCCATTATCGACGCCATGGTCACCATGCTCTTTGGTTTCCTTATGTACCTGCCGCAAAAGGACATGAAGCGCCTGCTGGCCTTCTCCACGATCGCCCAGCTCTCCTATGTGTTCTTTGGCCTGGGCCTTTCGGTCTTTGGCAGCCAGCTTGCCTTTGATGGCGCCGTGTGCCACATCTTTAACCACGCTTTCGCCAAGACGCTGTTCTTCCTGATCGCCGGTTCGTTCTCCTTTACGCTCGGCACGCGTATGCTGCCCAAGCTTCGCGGCATCGTAAAGAAGTACCCGATCTCGGGCGTGGGCTTTGGTGTCGCGGCACTCGCCATTGCCGGCGTGCCGCCTATGAACACGTTCTTCTCGAAGTTCCAGATTATCGCCGGCGGCTTTTCTGTGGGTGCCGGCAACGTCGCGATCCTGGTGCTCGTGTGCATCATGGTTGCCGAGACCGTCGCCACTTTCGCCTGGTTCCTCAAGTGGATGGGCTATTGCCTGCCCGGCGAGCCGAGCGAAGAGGTCGCTGCGGGAGCCCCGCTTCCCCGCGCGATGGCGTTTGTGTTTATCGTGCTCATCATCATGGTCATCGTCAGCGGCCCGCTTTCGGCCAGCTGGATCGGTTAGGAGGTAGAACGACATGGGTTATTCGATCGTCAACATCCTTGGCGGCCTTCTGATCGTCACGTCCACCATGGTGGTCGTCTCCAAGAACATCAAGCACGCCATCCGCTGGTATGCGGTGCAGTCGCTGGTGCTCGTGGGGCTTCTCGCCACGCTCGGTGTCACCACTGGTGCGCAGGAGCTGCTTATGTGGGCTGGATCTGCCTTTATCACTAAGGTCGTCCTGGTCCCTTACATCCTCAACCGCGCATACAAGAAGATGGGCGAGCCGAGCGACGCATCGCTCAAGGCCGGCCTTAAGCCCGCATGGGCTATTTGCATCATCGCCGTCGAGGTCGCGATTTGCTTTGCCGTCGTGACGCAGATCAGCCTGCCCACGGCCGAGGTCGCAACGCCTGCGCTCGCCATTAGCTTCGCTCACTTCTTTGTGGGCCTCACCTGCATCATCTCGCAGCGCAACATCATGAAGCAGATCTTTGGATACTGCCTTATGGAAAACGGCAGCCATGTGACGCTCGCGCTTTTGGCCCCCACCGCTCCCGAGATCATCGAGATCGGTATCGCCACCGACGCCATCTTTGCCGTCATCATCATGTCCATCGTCGTGCGTCGCATTTGGGACGACTCCCACTCGCTCGATGCGCGCGACCTGTCCGAGCTGAGGGGGTAGTCCATGGAAACGTTGATTCTCGCCCTGCTCGCGACTCCTTTGGTGTTCTCGCTGGTCATGGCGTTTATGCCCAAGAACACGTCCTATAACGTGTTTGCCGGTCTCAACCTGGTCTCCGTCGCAGCCGTCCTGGTGCTGTCGATTATGACGGCCGGTGACGTCCTTACGAGCGGCGACACCGCGAGCGCTCTTGGCCTGTGGTTCCACCTCGATTCGCTGGGCGCCATCTTTGTGCTGCTCATCGGCTTTATCGGTTTTCTTACGGGGCTGTTCTCGCTGCCCTATGTAAAGGCCGATATCGAGGAGGGCTCCATGCCCGCCGAGCGCGCCAAGCAGTATTTTGCGCTGTTTAGCCTGTTCGTGTTCACCATGCTGCTCGCGTGCCTGTCCAACAACATGATCCTCACGTGGGCCGCCGTGGAGGCAACCACGCTTTCCACCGTGTTCCTCGTGGGTATCTACAAGAACAAGACGGCCCTCGAGGCTTCTTGGAAGTATGCGATGGTCTGCACCGCCGGCGTGGCCTTTGGCCTGTTCGGTACGCTGCTGATTTACGCCAACGCCGCCGACGTGATTCCCAACGCCCACGAGGCCGCATTCCTGTCGTGCGTGCTGCCGTATGCCGACCAGTTCGATCCGACGCTCATGCGCCTCGCCTTTGCGTTTATCGTGATCGGCTTTGGCACCAAGGCCGGCCTGTTCCCCATGCACACTTGGCTGCCCGATGCCCACTCCCAGGCCCCGAGCCCTGTCTCGGCCCTGCTCTCGGGCGTGCTGCTTAAGTGCGCCATGCTTGTGATCATGCGCTTCTATGGCTTTACCATCCAGGCCGTGGGTGCCGAGTATCCGCAGCTTTTGCTGCTGATCGTCGGCACGCTGTCCATTTTGGTGGCGGCACTTTCGATGTTTCGCCAGGACGACCTCAAGCGCCGCTTTGCGTACTCGTCTGTGGAGAACGTGGGCGTTATCGCCCTGTGCCTGGGTATCGGTGGCCCGCTGGGTATCGCCGCGGCCCTGCTGCACTGCGTGTTCCACGGCTTTACCAAGACGCTTGCCTTCTGCGTGTCCGGTAATATCCAGCACGCCTTTGGCACGCGTAGCCTGGCTAAGATTCAGGGTGTCGTCGAGGTTGCCCCCGCAACCGCCGCGCTCGCCGTCCTGGCGCTGCTCGGTCTTGGTGCCTTCCCGCCCTTTGGCATGTTTATCTCCGAGTTCCTGACTTTTGTCGCCGGTGTTACCGCCGGTCCCATGTGGCTGGTCGTCGTGGTCGCCCTCGGTCTTACCGTGGCCATCTCCGCGCTCACCCGTATCGCACTCAAGTCGGTGTTCGGCCATGCGCCCCAGGGCATGGGCAAGCATGAGGCCCCGGCGCTCATGCTTATCCCCGAAATCATCCTGGCCGTCATGATCTTGTGGTTTGGCATCGCCACCCCGCTGCCCCTCGTGCACGGTGTGGAGACCGCGACCGGCATCGTACTCGAGCAGAGCACCGAGGAACTTCACGCGACGCCGATGTACCGCGCTGTGTTCGGTACCGAGACCGCTCAGAGCGAGGTGGAGTAACGAATGATTGAAACTGAGAACAAGGTGTATGCCCGTCGCTGCGAGAGCCATGTCGAGGCCCTGCGCCGCGCCGTTCCGGGCTGCATCGAGAAGGTCGAGTGGCAGTGCGAGGACCAGCTGACGATTACCGTCAAGCAGGACAAGCTGCCCGAGGCCGTCCACTACCTGTACTACGAGCGCTACGGCTGGATTCCCGTGATTGTCGGCAACGACGAGCGCAGCCTGTGCGGCCGTTACGCCGTGTACTACGTCATCTCCATGGAGGGGGAGGACCCCGGCTGGGTGACCGTGCGCACCGAGGTCGATCCCGCCAAGATGACGTTCCCGTCCGTGACGCCGTTCGTCCCCGCCTGCGTGTGGGGCGAGCGCGAGCTGCGCGATATGTTCGGCCTGATCCCCGAGGGCCTGCCCGATCGCCGTCGCCTGGTGCTGCCCGACGATTGGCCCAGCGGCCTGTACCCGCTGCGCAAGGACTCCATGGACTACCGCTTCCGTCCCGCTCCCGCGAGCGACATGGAAAACTACGAGTTCTTGGCCGACACCAAGGGCAAGGAGACCACGCTCGTCCCCATGGGCCCGCTGCACATTACCTCCGACGAACCTGGCCACTTCCGCCTGTTCGTTGAGGGCGAGACGATCGTCGACGCCGACTACCGTCTGTTCTACGTGCACCGCGGCATGGAGAAGGTCGCCGAGACGCGCCTGAACTATGACGCCGTGACGTTCCTCGCCGACCGTATCTGCGGCATCTGCGGCTGCGCTCACTCTGTGGCCTATGCCGAGGCCGTCGAGCGCGCCCAGGGCATTCATGTCCCGCCGCGCGCCCAGTACATCCGCGCCATCATGCTCGAGGTCGAGCGTCTGCACTCGCACCTGCTCAATATTGGCCTCGCATCGCACTACACGGGCTTCGACTCCGGCTTCCAGCAGTTCTTCCGCGTCCGTGAGAAGTCCATGGACCTGGCCGAGAAGCTCTCCGGTCACCGCAAGACCTACGGTCTCAACGTGATCGGCGGCGTGCGTCGCGACATTTTGGCCGAGCAGAAGCTCTCCACGCTCACGACCATCCACCAGCTGCGCTCCGAGGTTCAGGAGCTCGTCGACGTCTTGCTCTCCACGCCCAACTTTATCGAGCGTACGAGCGGTATCGGCATTCTGGACCGCAAGATCGCACGCGACTTCTCGCCGGTCGGCCCGCTCATGCGTGGCTCGGGCTATGCCCGCGACGTGCGCTTTGACCATCCCTTCGACGGCTACGCCGATCCGGATGTTCAGAAGATGCATGCTGCCACGGCAGACACCTGCGATGCCTTCGGCCGCACCGCCGTCCGCATCCAGGAGGTCTACGATTCGATCGACATGATCGAGACCATGCTCGAGAACTGCCCGTCGGGTCCCATCCTTACCACGGATTGGGAGTACACCCCGCACAAGTACGCCATCGGTGCCACCGAGGCGCCGCGCGGCGAGGACGTGCACTGGGCCATGCTCGGCAATAACCAGAAGTGCTACCGCTGGCGCGCCAAGGCCGCCACGTACAGTAACTGGCCGGTCCTGCGCTACATGTTCCGCGGCAACACCGTGGGCGATGCGGCGCTGATCGTTGGCTCGCTCGACCCGTGCTATTCCTGCACCGACCGCGTGACGGTGACCGATGTCGCCGCCAAGCGCGACCACGTGCTCGACAAGGAGCAGTTCGAGAACGTCTGGCGCGACAAGTCGCCGCTCGCGGGCGAGGGCACCATGGCCGCTCCGCTCGATGAGGAGGCGCTCTAATATGCTGAAGCTTTGGAAGGTTAACGCCAAGGCCGGCGACGCGACGGTCAAGTACCCGTTTGCGCCGTTCCCCACCAACAAGGACATGCGCGGCAAGCCCGAGCACAATGCCGAGCTCTGCATCGCCTGCGGTGCCTGCGGCGTGGCGTGCCCGGCCGATGCCATTCGCATGGACACCGACCTTGCGGCCGATACCATTACCTGGTCAATCGACTACGGCCGCTGCATCTTTTGCGGCCGCTGCGAGGAAGCCTGCCCCATGGAGGCCATCATGCTCACCGAGGAGTTTGAGCTGGCCGTCATGAGCAAGGACGACCTCACCAGCAAGAGCGTCTATACGCTCGAGCGCTGCTCGCGTTGCGGCAAGCCGTTTGCCCCGCACAAGGAGATCGACTATGCCAAGCGCCTGCTGCAAAAGGCCGGCGGCATGGAGGCCGAGCAGGCCGCCCGCACCGTCGGTATGTGCCAGGAGTGCAAGCGCGAGCTCGACGCCCTGCGCGCCGCCTCGGCCGTAAAGACCGGCAACGCACACGGCATGGCTGCCAACGAGACGCTTGCGTCCGGCGAGCCCCAGGGCCCCGGCATGGAGTATCTGGGCGGCCACGGCGTGAACCCGGAGTATATCGACCGCGAGCTTAACCCCGATGCGCCCGAGATTCCCGCCGGTCCGGCGCCGGTCGAGGGCATCATCATGGATTTTGAAACGAAGGAGGAGTAACCATGGCCGAACCCACGCTTTTGCCCGAGCGGCTTCAGTACCGCCCGACCAAGATCGAGCTCGACGAGAGCATCGAGAAGGCCAAGGCGACCCTTCTTAAGAAGATCAAGCGCTCGGTGTACGTCTACCGTGTCGACTGCGGCGGCTGCAACGGCTGCGAGATCGAGATCTTCGGTTCCATCACGCCCGTCTTTGACGTCGAGCGCTTTGGCATCAAGGTCGTGCCCTCGCCCCGTCACGCCGATGTGCTGCTGTACACCGGCGCCGTGACGCGTGCCATGCGCATGCCGGCCCTGCGCGCGTTTGAGGCCGCACCCGATCCCAAGATCGTGGTGTCCTATGGCGCGTGCGGCTGCACCGGCGGCATCTTCTACGACAACTACTGCGTCTGGGGCGGCACGGATAAGATTCTGCCGGTCGATGTCTACATCCCCGGCTGCCCGCCCAGCCCCGCGCAGACCGTCTACGGCTTTGCCATGGCACTTGGCCTGCTGGACCAAAAGCTCCATGCCGAGACTACGGTGGAGGCTGCCGGCGAGCAGGCCGATATCCTGCACCCCGGCGTGCCGTACAAGCTGCGCGTTGCCATCGAGCGCGAGGCTCGCGCCATGAGCGGCTACCGTTACGGCCGCGACCTGGCCAACGAGTTTATGGATACGCTCGAGGACGCGCCCAAGGGTGATATCCGAGGTGCCATGGCGCTGCTCATCGACAAGCAGGACGATCCGCGCCGCGTTGAGGTCTACTCGGCGCTGCAGGATCTGGTGCTGGCCGGAGGTCACTAGATGGAGCTCACGGACCGCTCTGGTTACTTTGCGGGCCCCGGTATGCTCGGCGGCTCCTTTGGCGATGCCTCGCGCGCAAGCGACGAGGCCGCCGAGGGCGTCGCCGACCCCTGCCTGGGCCATGCGCCCGACCAGGTGGTCTTCTATGAGCTCACGCGTAAGTTTGTGGAGACCGAGGAAGACGTTCCCCAGGAGGCCTGCGACGTGCTGTACTACACGCTCGCCGTGGGCCACCACACCGGCGTGCTCGATTGCTTTGAGCCGCGCCTGTCGGTGCCGGTGGATGTCTTCTATTCGCTCGTCGACGCGCTGCCGGAGGGGGAGGCCAAGACCAAGTTCGAGGCCATCCGCTCCTTTGGCGAGTGCCAGCTTGACAAGGCGGCGGTGCCGTCGCTGCTCGAGGCCTGCGACACGCTGCTCGACGAGCGCGGTTTTCGCGGCTCGGCCAAGGCCGGCATCTCGGTGTTCGACGACGACTTTGGCCTGCATGCCCAGCAGGTCGCGTTTCTGATGAAGTTCCGCGATCTGGTTGAGCGCGTGCGCGATGTGTCGGGCGTGTATCTGACGGGAAGGCTGCAGTAATGGGTCGCGTTGTTGATGGCTGTGTGAACGGTGCCCCGTTTGCAGGTATCGTGCTCACGGCGGGAAGCGTGCTGCGCGCCGACGATGCCGCCGGCCCCGTGCTCTCCAAGAAGATGGAGGACGCGCCGCTTGCCGGCTGGTACACCATCGATGGCGGTCAGACGCCCGAGGACGATATCATCGAGGTCAAGCGCGAGCGTCCGCCGCGTTTGGTTTTGGTCGATGCCGCCGACATGGCGCTGTCCGTCGGCGCCATCCGCTTGCTCGACAAACGTGATGTGGCCCGCAAGTCGATGTTCACCACGCATTCGCTCCCTTTGTCGATTCTGATCGAAGAGATTGAGCAATCGTGCGATGATATCGTCTTCGTTGGGATTCAGCCGGGCGATACGGAGTTCTATAACCCCATGTCCCCGGAGGTCTTTGAGGCCGTCGACGCCGTGTACGACGCCGTGGCCGCCAACGACTTTTCCCGCTTTGTCCGCTTGGGGCAGGAGCTATAGCAGCGCTTGCCTCTGCTGAATAGGAAAGAAGTGATTGACATGGCAGATTCCAAGGTGGAGTACCCCGCTCCCGATTGCCTGGCGCCCGCCGCGATCGAGGCCAAGACCGAGGCCGCCGGCGTGACCAAGGCTAACCTGCCGGTCGCTAAGGCCTTTCTGTTGGCAATGTTCGCCGGTGCGTTTATCGCCTTCGGCGGCCTGTTCTTTACGGTGTTCTTGAGCGATAGCACGCTGGGCTGGGGTGCCCAGCGTGTCGTGGGCGGCCTGTGCTTTTGCCTGGGCCTGGTGCTGGTGCTGGTGTGCGGCGCCGAGCTGTTTACCGGCAATTCTCTTATGGTCTGCGCGCTCAAGAGCAAAAAGATCACCCTGGTCCAGATGCTCAAGGCTTGGGTCGTCGTATGGGTCGGTAACTTTGTCGGTGCCCTGTTCATCGTCTTTTTGGTGTACATGGCCGGCATCTATAAGCTCAACGGCGAGGCGGTCGCCAACTCCATGGTGAGCGTCGCCGCCGGCAAGGTGACAATCGACTGGGTAACGATCTTCTTCCGCGGCATCCTGTGCAACATCTTTGTGTGCCTTGCCGTGTGGATCGGTACCGCCGGCAAGACCGTGGTCGATAAGGTCGTGGGTATTCTGCTGCCCATCGCCGCCTTTGTGGCCTGCGGTTTTGAGCACTGCGTTGCCAACATGTACTTTTTGCCCATGGGTGCCGTGATGCACGCGTGCGGCTATGGTGCCGAGGTTGCCGGCGCCGATGCACTCAACGTCGCGGGCATTGCGTTTAACCTGTCCGCCGCCACGCTGGGCAACATCGTGGGCGGCGCGGTTCTGATCGCGCTCGGCTACTGGTTTATCTACGCTAAGAAGTCCGAGGCGTAAGGTAGCGTCTGTTTGACGTTGGGCCTCCCGCGGGGCGTTGCCGTGCGGGAGGCTTTTTGGGTCTGGGGCTCGTTGCCGGGCTTTTGGCCTGTTGTGTATGGCTTGTGAAAGGGGTAATCGAGATGGCATCTGCTGTGAAGCGTGACGGTCGCGCCGTGGTGACCACATGCGGGGGATGCTATGCCGATTGCGCCTTTGCGACACGCGTTGAGGACGGTCGCGTGGTGGCCGAGTTGCCGGTTGCGGGGCATCCGTGCGCGGCGCGAGCCCTGTGTGCCCGCGGGCGGCATCGCCTGACAATGCCGTTTGACGAACGCGACCGCATCGTGCACCCCATGCGACGTCGCCAGGATGGCTCGGGGTTTGATGCGATTTCTTGGGATGAGGCGTTTGCCCAGATTGCCGAGCGCCTTTTGGGGATTGTTGACGAGCGCGGGCCTCGTGCGCTGGGGATGACGCTCGGCGTGCCCTCGTTCGACCGCTACTGGGCGTATCGCTTTATGCGCGCGCTGGGTTCGCCCAACGTGTACGGTGCCGACGGTGCCTGCGAGGTAAGCCGTCTCACCGGTTGGGAGCATAGCTTGGGCTATAGTCCCGCCTCCGACTTGGCGCATACCGATTGCATCATGTACCTAGGGCGTTCACTGGTGGATTCGTCGACGATAGGGGCCGTTGATGCGCTCAACGATGCGCGCCGGCGTGGGGCGAAGATCATCGTGGTCGACCCGCGGCGCAGTGGCTCTGCGGCGCTTGCCGACCGCTGGTTGCGCGTGCGTCCCGGATGCGATCTGGCGTTGCTGCTTGGCATTGCACATGTGCTCATTGCCGAGGACCTGTACGACCGCGAGTTTGTTGCCCGCTATACCACGGGCTTTGACGAGCTGGCGCAGGCGGCCCGTGCTTGGACGCCCGAGTGGGCCGAGTCGATGTGCGACGTGCCGGCGAACGATATCCGTGCGACTGCGCGTGATTTGGCTGCCGCCGCGCCTGCCGCTGTGGTGGATGCGGGCTTTCATGGCGGCATCGGAATCGCGTATGCCAATAGCACCCAGACCGCGCGCGCTATCTGCTTGGTCGATGTGCTGCTGGGCTGTATCGGACACGCGGGCGGCGCGCTCAATCCGCCCACACCGCTTGTGTTGGGCGACCTCGATCCCGCGCTCTTTGCGACGCCGCCGGTGCCGTGTGGGCCCAAGCTGGGGTCCGAGCGCTATCCACTGGTCGATCCGGTGCGCGGCCTGTGCACGACCATCGGTCAGTCGATTCTTGCCGGCGATTTGCGCGGGCTCATCGTCTATGCCAGTAACCCCGGTGCGGGCTATGGCAATGCGCAGGCTTGGTTGGGTATTTTGCAGCAGCTCGACTTGCTCGTGACGATTGATATTCGCTGGTCCGAGACGGCTCGTGCTTCTGACTTCGTGCTGCCCGACGTGACGTATCTGGAGGCCGACCGCGGTGTGGGCGCAGTCGTGGGCGCCAACGATGCGCGCGTGTTCTACCGCAACGCCGTGCTGCCTGTGCAGCATGACGACACACGTCCCGGTCGGGAGATTTTTGCCGGTCTGGCGCAGGCGTGTGGCGTGGGCGAGTACTTCCAGTTTACGTCTGACGATCTGGCGGCTGCCCAGGTGGCGCCGTTTGGAATTGACCTCGCTGCGCTTAAGGAGCGCGGTTGGGCCGATACGGGCGTGCCGCTGCCGTCGCGCACGGGTGAGCCGGCGATTCTCCTGGATGGCGGCAAAATTGCGCTGGCAAGCGACGTATGGGAACGAGCCGGCCTGGGTCGTGTACCCAACTGGATCGCTCCCATGGTGGAGCCCGGCCCGGGGATGTTTCGCCTCATTAGCGGCAACCGTCCCTTTGAGTCGCATACCTCGCGCAGGCTCGCGGCCCAAGGTGCCGCCGAGGCTGGGTCGGACCTGGATGCCGTGCAGATGAATGCCGATGCTGCTGCGCACATGGGCATCGCCGACGGCGAGATCGTCGAACTCGTGAGCGACATGGGCCGCGACCGCGTGCGCGTGGAGACGACGCCCTATCTGCATCCGGCGTGCATCTTCACCTCGGCCGCTCCCGGCGGGCGTTCGTTTGGCGCCGATGCCGGTGGCGCTCAAGCCTTGGGCGTGGGCCCGCTCGACCATACGCCGTTGCGTTGGGACCCGTTGACGGGCGCTGCGCTCACCCAGGAAAATGCCGTTCGCGTGGAAAAGATCGCGGCGCGCGAGGATAATAACGACTGATTGATTCAACAGATTGATTCGGCTGGTTTTGACGAACGGCCGACTGATCTGCCCTTGGTTTTGAAAGGCCGCACATGAGCGATAGCCAGAACATGTCCGATGAGGTGCGCGCCCGCCTGCGCGCCATTCCTTCCGTCAACGAGCTGCTTGCCGAGTGGCCGGTGGTGAAGGCGGCGGGGGAGACCTGCGACGCGGTGGTGCATGCCGCCGTCACGGCCGAGCTCGACGAGGAGCGCGCCGCGATTCGTGCCGGCGCCGATCCGCGCTCCAAGCGCGAGCTGGCATCGGCCATCGAGTGGCGTGCTCATCGCTCCGCGCTGCCGAGCTTGCGTCCTGCCGTCAACGCCACGGGTGTTGTTATCCATACCAATCTGGGTCGCGCCCCGCTCGCGGAATCGGCCGCCAAGGCCGTGGCCGAGGTCGCGCGCGGGTACAGTACGCTCGAGTACAGCGTGGACACCTGCTCGCGCGGGTCGCGCAAGGAGCATGCCGCGCAGCTCATCCGTTCGCTTACCGGTGCCGAGGATGCGCTGGTCGTCAACAACAATGCCGCCGCAGTGTTGCTGGTGCTGGCGACTCATGCTGCGGGCAAAGAGGTTATCGTCAGCCGCGGCGAGCTTGTCGAGATTGGCGGCAGCTTCCGTATCCCCGATGTTATGGAGGCTTCGGGCGCCAAACTCGTCGAGGTCGGCGCCACCAACCGCACGCACCTGGCAGATTATGAGCAAACCATCACACCCGATACGGCCATGATTCTCAAGGTCCATCCTTCCAACTATCGCATCGAGGGCTTTCACGAGGAGGTAGGCTCTCGGGAGCTTGCTGCTCTGGCCCACAAGCATGGCCTGCTGTTCTACGAGGACCAGGGGTCGGGCGCGCTGTTGCCCGACGACATCTTGGTGCGCGGCGGCGAAGAAACCACGCCGGCTTCGGTTTCGGCAGGGCTCGATTTGGTGTCGTGCTCGGGCGATAAACTGCTCGGTGCAGCACAGGCGGGCATTATCATGGGCCGTCGCAATCTGGTCCAGGCCTGTGGGTCGCATCCGCTTATGCGTGCCCTGCGCCCGGGCAAGCTCGCGCTGGCGGCGCTCGAGGCTACACTGCGCATTTATATGGACGGCGCCGATGTGGCCCATCGTGAGGTGCCGGTGCTCAACATGCTCACGCTTCCGCAGGCTCATCTGGAGCGTCGCGCACGCAAGTTGCGCGATCTGATGGTCGCGGGCCTCGATAAGGCTGGTTGCCCTTGTGCCGTTCAGGTGGAGATCGTCGAGGAGTCGTCGACTCCCGGCGGCGGCTCGCTGCCCACCGTGGAGCTGTCCACGATGTGCGTTGCCGTGCGTCTCGTTGATGAGCGTCTTTCCGTTGACGCGCTCAAGCGCTCGCTCGTCCAGGATTTCGACACGCCGGTCGTCACGCGCGCCTCGCACGATCTCGTTCTGTTTGACGTGCGCACGCTCGTGGGTGACCGCGATATCGAGACGGCGGCAACGACGCTCGTCGTGTGCGTTAAGAAGGCGATTATTCGATGAGTGAGGTTCAGGCGTTGGTGGAGTGTCCCGTTATCGTTGGCACGGCAGGCCACGTCGACCACGGTAAGTCGGCGCTGATCGAGGCGCTGACCGGCAAGAATCCCGATCGCCTTGAGGTCGAGCGTCGCCGCGGCATGACGGTGGAGCTGGGCTTTGGCGAGCTGGCGCTGCCGAGCGGCAAGATCGTTGGCCTGGTCGATGTGCCGGGGCATGCCCATTATCTGCGCGCCATGGTGCAGGGTGCCACGGGTATCGACGTTGCCGTGCTGGTGGTTTCGGCCGTCGAGGGCGTGATGCCGCAGACCCGCGAGCACGTGCATGTGCTGGAGCTGCTGGGCGTTACGCACATGGTGGTCGCGCTGACGATGTGCGACCTGGCCGATAGCGAGATGGTTGATCTGGCCGAGCTCGATGTCGATGACTTTTTGTCGGGTACTGTGTTTGCGGGCGCGCCAATTGTGCCCGTGTCGTCTAAGACGGGCGAGGGGATTGACGGGCTGCTTGCGGTGCTCGACGAGCAGGTGGGTGTCTGCTGGGATACCTGTCGCGAGCGTGCCGAGCGGAGCGATGCCGCGCCGCGCCTGCCGATTGACCGCTGCTTTACGATCAAGGGCGCCGGCACCGTCGTGACGGGAACGCTGCGCGATGCGCCGGTTGCGGTGGGCGACGAGCTGATGGCTTTGCCGTCGCGTACGGTCTGTCGTGTGCGCGGGATTCAGGTGCATGGCGATACGCCGCGCGCGCTGCCTGGGCAACGCGTGGCGCTCAACTTGGTGGGCGATGCCGTCGCCGCGCTCGATCGCGGTGAGATGCTCGGCGTGGCGGGCCGCTTTGGCCAGACGATGCGCTTTATGATGGCGTTTACGTATTTGGGTCGCGAGGGAGCCAAGCCGCGTGTGCTCGAGTCGGGTGCGCGTGTGCACGTGATGGCGGGTACAGCCGAGGTTGTCGGTCGCATCATGTTCATGGAGGGCGAGGCCCCCATGGCGGTGGGCGAGACCCGTATTGTTCAGGTGCGCTTGGAAAACTCGCTGCCGCTGCGTGCCGGGGACCATGCCGTGGTGCTGTCCTATTCGCCCGTGATGCTTATTGGTGGCGGGCGTGTGCTGCTTTCGCACTGCCGTCGCTCGCGCGAGCTTGCCGAAGGAGAGCGTGCGCTGTATGCGGCGATCGAGTCCGGCGATATCGCGGGCGGTGTGGGCGCTTGGCTGGCGCTGCAGACGCTGCCGGTTACGACGGTTGATGTTGCTAAGGCTTTGGATCTCGGTGTCGGCGAGGCCGATGCCGCACTGCGCGGATTGGTGGCGCAGGGCTCCGTTCGCAAGCTTGCCGCGGGCGATGCGGGCCTCTTGGCGGACGCCGTGGTGCTCGACGCCGCGATGGATGCGCTGGCGGCGACCCTGTCAGCCATGCACGCGACGGCTCCCAAGGAGACGGGCTTTACGCCCGGCGCCGTTGCCCATGCTGCGTGGCCTGCCGCTGATGAAGGCGTTGCCGCGGCTCTGATTGCCGAGGGCTGCTCACGTGGCGTGTGCGCCGCCGAGGGCGCCGAGGTATTCGATCCGCATTCGGCCGCCGCGGCGGCACGCGTGGTGCGAGAGGCTTGCGAGCGGATCGTCGCGCTGCTTGATGAGGCCGGCCTCGATGCGCCGACGTTGCCCGAGGTAGGCGAGCGACTACAGCTCGATCGCGACACCATGACGCGAGCTCTGCGCGAGCTTTCGCTCAACCGCTCGATCGTTAAGGTCGAGCGCGACGTTGCGCTGTCCGCTGCCACCGAGGCCCATGCGCGCGAGCTTGTTGCCGCTGCCATTGAGGCAGCCGGCGGCGCAGCCACCACGAGCGTGCTGCGCGAGGCCCTTGGCGTGTCGCGCAAACGCGCCATCAGCATCTTGGAACACCTGGATGCCGTGCGCTTTACGGTGCTCGACAAGGAGGCCGGCGGCCTGCGCTCCCTGCGCTAGATTGGCTGCTCGGTTTGGTAAAATACCGCCGCACTTGGGAACGGATGGGCTCCGGTGGGCTCCGCGGTCCTCAAAACCGTTGCGAGGCGTGCAAAACGTCTTGGATGTGTTCGATTCACATACGTTCCCGCCACACGCTACCAGCGCTTTTGTGCTCGCGGTCTTGCTGCGTGCCGCAAAGGCGCTGTTTTGTTTTTGCACGAGTTTTTCGTAGCGCCGCTATTTCGGCGGCGGTAGTTAGCATCGTGCACCGGGTTTCGAGCATGCCGATGGAGGTGTTTTGCCGTATGACTACCGTAAGACGTACCGATCTTTCTTGTGTCGTCCAGGCGGGCGGGCTGTCCTCGCGCATGGGCTGCGATAAGGCGCGCATGGCGTTTTGCGGCGAGCCGCTCATCGAGCGCGTACTGGGCCGGTTGGCGCCAGTTGCCGGTGAGTTGGTCGTGACGACGTCGCGTCCCAGCGAGCTTGCCTACCTCGAGGAGCGCAAGTTTGGCGGCCTGGTGCCGCGAATAGTGCCGGACCTTGAGGGGTCGGCGGGCGCCATGCGCGGCATCGCGAGCTCGCTGGCTGCGGCTCGGCTTCCTCATGCGGCTATCGTCGCCTGTGATATGCCGTTTGTCTCGCCGGAACTCATCGGCGCGCTTGCCGATCGTGTTGAGGCCGAGGCGCTCGACGTGTGCGTACCGCGCGAGGAGCGGGGGATTGAGCCGCTTTGCGCCGTCTGGCGCCGTGACGCGTGTGCGCCGGTTGCCCATGAGCTGCTCTCCTGCGACCGCCAGCGCATTCGCTGCCTGATCAGTCGCGTTCAGGCTGGTTATATGGATGAGCCGCAGATCGTTAAGGTAGCGGGCTCGACGCTCTGCTTCGAAAACGTCAATACGCCCGAGGAGTTTGCGGCGGCCGAGTTGCTCGCCTAGATCTGCACACATCAATGACGGGAGATGCCGTGTCACATGATATTTGCCCCGATACCGGGGAACCTTGCACTTGCGATGGGTCCGAGCCTTGCACCTGCGGCTGCGGTGGCTGTGGACATACTGCGGAAGAGGAAGCGGCCGCCGCGGCGTATCGTGAGGCACACCGCGAAGGCCCGTCCGGTGATGCCCTCGACCACGAGCGCAAGATTATCGTTTCGTTCGACAGCACCTTCGATGTGATGGAATGCGAGCAGCTGTGTGTTGCCGCCGGCGTGCCCGGGCGCATTATGCCTTTGCCCGGCTCCATTACCGCAGGTTGCGGCTTGTGCTGGGCCATGCCGTTCTCGGGCGATGCGCTCGCCGCCTTCCGCGCCGCCACCGAGGGCCGCATAACCCCTGCCGACTACCATCAGCTCGTCCTCTAACCACCAACACCACCACAAAGGTGCCCAATGTGGTGGTTTGGAACACCTGGACGAAACAGCTTCGAAACACGCGATTTGTTCGTCAGGTGCTCAAAAACGCTTCTACCTGCATCGTAATCAAAACGAAACATCTGCTCGTCGGCTTATGCGAAACTTTGCCGCAACAGTGCGATATTATCCATACTCGATAAAGCTCGCGGCGCATGGGGTGCCGCGACCGACACTTTTCGTTTCCCATCATTGGAGGAAGCATGAGCTACACGCAGAAAGTTCTCGACGAGCTCAAGGCCCGCTATCCCGAGCAGCCTGAGTTCATCCAGGCCGCTACCGAGATCCTCGGCACCATCCAGCCGGCGCTCGACGCCCATCCCGAGTACGAGGAGGCCGCCCTGCTTGAGCGCCTCGTCGAGCCCGAGCGCATCGTTATGTTCCGTGTCCCCTGGGTCGACGACCAGGGCAAGGTCCAGGTCAACCGCGGCTACCGCGTCGAGTTCAACTCTGCCATTGGACCCTACAAGGGCGGCCTGCGCTTTAACCCGACGGTCACCCTGGGCATGCTCAAGTTCCTGGGCCTGGAGCAGATCCTCAAGAACAGCCTGACCACCCTTCCCATGGGCGGCGGCAAGGGCGGTTCCGACTTTGACCCCAAGGGCAAGTCCAACAACGAGATCATGCACTTCTGCCAGTCCTTCATGACCGAGCTCTATCGCCACATTGGCCCCAACACCGACGTTCCCGCCGGCGACCTGGGCGTTGGCGGCCGCGAGGTTGCCTACCTGTTCGGTCAGTACAAGCGCCTGACCAACGAGTGGACCGGCGTCCTCACCGGCAAGGGCCTCTCCTTTGGCGGCTCGCTCGCCCGTACCGAGGCCACCGGCTACGGTCTGGCCTACTTTGTGGACGAGTACCTCAAGAGCCGCGGCGACTCCTTCGAGGGCAAGAACGTCGTCGTGCACGGCTCCGGCAACGTCGCTATCTACGCCGTCCAGAAGGTCTCCCAGCTTGGCGGCAAGGTGCTGGCCTGCTCCGATACTCACGGCTGGGTCGAGGATCCCGACGGCATCGACTACACTGTGCTCGAGCACGTCTACAACAAGAAGCGCTCCGGCCACGACAAGGGCGTTACGCTCGCTATGTACGTTGACGAGAAGCCCAACGCCGTGTGGCACGAGGGCGACGGCCGTGGCGTTTGGCAGCTGCCCTGCGACATCGCGCTGCCCTGCGCTCGCGAGAACACGCTGCTGCTCGAGGACGCCCAGGCGCTCGTCGCCAACGGCTGCAAGGTGGTCGGCGAGGGCGCGAACATGCCCACGACCATCGAGGCCACGACTTACTTCCAGGAGAACGGCGTCGCCTTTATGCCCGGTAAGGCTGCCAACGCCGGCGGCGTGCTCGTGTCCGGCCTGGAGATGAGCCAGAACGCCGAGCATCTGTCCTGGACCTTCGAGGAGGTCGACGGCAAGCTCGAGCAGCTCATGCGTGGCATGTTCCACAACGTGGACGACACCGCCAAGGAGTACGGCCAGGAGGGCAACTTCGTCATGGGCGCCAACATCGCCGGCTTCCTGAAGGTCGCTGACGCCATGCTCGCCCAGGGCGTCTGCTAAACCCTGCCTGACATAGCATGTAATGAGGCTCCCAGCTATCCGGCTGGGAGCCTTTTCTATCCCGGAGGACTCCTCATAACTTGCGGTGATATACGGACTGTTAAGCGTCCCAGAACGGCTAATCAGTCCGTATATCACCGCAAGTTATGGATGGGTGGGTGGATTTTGTCCTAAAACGGTGTGCGGCCCCTCGTTTGGTACACTTAAAAGTACTGGACAAGTGAAGAGATGGGGGAGAACGTGCTCAAGTTCGGTACCTACGTCCGTGTTGGAAACGCGGCCGAAGCCTATGAGCTCTTACAGAAGAACCGCAACAACAAGATTGTGGGAGGCGGCATCTGGATGCGCCTGGGTTCGCGTCGCGTGGCGACGGCGATTGACCTTTCGGCCTGCGGACTCGATCAGATCGAGGAGACCGAGACCGAGTTTCGCATCGGTGCCATGTGCACCCTGCGCCAGCTCGAGCGCCATGCCGAGCTCAACGCACTTGTCAACCATGTCTTTGAGTTCGCCGTCCACGATATCGTGGGCGTGCAGCTGCGTAACACCGCCACGGTGGGCGGCAGCATCTATGGTCGCTTTGGCTTCTCTGACGTGCTCTCGGCGTTCCTGGCGCTCGATTCGTATGTTGAGCTGACGGGCGCCGGCCGCGTGCCGCTCGCCGAGTTCGTCGACATGGGCTACGTGCGCGACGTTATTGAGCATGTCGTGGTCGTCAAGCACGATTACCGTGCGAGCTACGAGGCCGTGCGCAAGGCCGCGACGGACTTCCCCTCACTGAACGTCACCGCCGCCTGGTGGGACAACAGCTGGCATGTCACCGTGGGTGCCCGCCCGCTGCGCGCGACCCTGCTGCAGGGCGAGGTATGTGGCCTTACCGCCGAGCAGCCTTCCGAGGACGAGCTGCGCGCCCTGGCCGCATCCGTGCGTGCCCTGAGCTACGGCACCAACCTGTGGGGCTCGGCCGACTACCGCCGCCGCATCTCTGCCCCGCTTGCCGTGCAGGCCGT
>CABUGI010000017.1 GCA_902491055.1 uncultured Collinsella sp.
CTTGCGTTTGGCGGTCAGCCGTCGGCGCGCTTACACCAACATTTCCGACGCGATCGCCCTTAAGGAACGCAACCGCTAGGCACTCTGTATAAGTTGCGGTGGAATACGGACTGTTTTGCCTGTTTGAGGGGCTATTCAGTCCCTATTTCACCGCAACTGCGGGCGTCTCATCTTTCTTACTGTTCTGACACATATGTCTCAAAGGCGGCGTCCGTTATGGGCGTCGCCTTTTTTGTGGGTACATACATCCATGAGGTTCCAACCCGAGCTAGGGGAGTGGTCGTTATGGACAAAACTGCGTTCTTTACGATGCCGAGCGGCCTGTATGTGGTGAGTGCCGCGGCCGACGGGCTGCGTGCCGGCTGCGTTATCAACACAGCGGTGCAGGTGACATCCGCCCCGCCGCGCATCTCGATTGCCGTGAACAAGGAAAATGTCACGTCCGGCGTAATCGCATCGGCTAAGGCTTTTGCGCTGACCGTGATTGACCAGACCGCCGACATGCTCTATATCGGCAATTTTGGCTTCCGCACCAGCAGCGATTACGACAAGTTTGCCAAGTATGAGACCCACGAGACCACTCTGGGCATGCCCTATGTGCCCGAGCACGCGGCGGCGCTGTTTAGCTGCCGTCTGATTGATACCGTGGATGTGGGCACGCACCTGCTCTTTATCGGTGAGGTCGAAGATGCCGAGCGTCTGAGCGGCGAGGCCCCGCTGACCTATGACTACTACCACAAGGTGTTAAAGGGCAAGACGCCGCCCAAGGCTTCGTCGTATCAAGGCTAGAAATGTTCTAAAAATACTTGCATTATATTATTGAGAATATATACTAATAAGCAAGTACACCAGCAGTCACGTTCGAGAGGAGAACATCATGGCTGAGGAGAAGAAGACGTATAAGTTCGTGTGCACCGTTTGCGGTTACGAGGTTGAGGTCGACACGCCCGAGCTGCCCGAGGATTACGTGTGCCCGGTGTGCGGCGTCGGTCCCGATCAGTTTGAGCTCGTCGAGGAGTAACTCGCAGGCACACGGCGAAAGCCGAACATAGCTCTGTCCAAGGGTCCCGGTCGAATTCTCGGCCGGGACCCTTTTGATTTATCTGACGGTTTAAAACGGTCTCACGTGTTACAGATTAAGACGTTATATCTGGACAGCCACGCCATCCCAATTACATTCCCGTTAGCAGCACGATGTCGAGAATCGTCACGATGGCACCGATCCCTACGAGCAGCGCGTTGAGCGGGCGCGAGTTGACGTATTTGCCCATGACACGGCGTGAGCTGGTGAGCCGTATGAGCACAAAGACCGTAATCGGCAACTGAAGCGACAGCAGCGCCTGACTCCAGATGAGACCCTCAAAAGGATTTGGGACGACCAAGCACGCCGCCACTGCGCCGACGAAACAAGCCGCCACCCCGATCGAGGAATGTCGGTCGTGGATGTCGTATTCCTCGTCGAACATGCCCGCGGTGATGGTGCCCGCCGCCATGCTCGCCGTCACACTACTCGATATGCCCGCAAACAGCAGTGCCACCGCAAAGATGGTCGAGCTTGCCGGGCCCAGAATGGGGGAGAGCGTGTCCGCTGCGACGGCGAGGTCGTCTACGACAATGCCGTGCGCAAAGAAGGTCGTTGCGGCCAGGATGACCATGGCCGAGTTGATCGCCCAGCCCACGCCCATCGAAAAGAGCGTGTCGAAGAGCTCGTAGCGCAGACGTTCCTCGATAACCTGCTCGCCTTGGCCTTCGAAGTGCATGGATTGGATGACCTCGGAGTGCAGAAAAAGGTTGTGTGGCATAACGACCGCACCCAGGACACTCACGATAATCGCGGCAGAGCCAGTGGGCATACTGGGCGTGATCCAGCTTGCGGCGGCTTGCGGCCAGTCGACCTTGACCAGCGCAAGCTCGGCCAAAAACGAGAGTCCTACCACGCCGACGAAGGCGATGATCCAGCGCTCGGCACGCTTGTAGGAGTTCGTCATGAGCATCGCCATCGATACTGCCGCCACGATGACGCAGCCCGCGCGCACGGGCAGCCCAAAGAGCATTTGAAGGGCAATCGCGCCGCCCAGGACCTCGGCCATGGCGGTGGCGATGGTCGCGAGATAGGCGCTGCCGAGCACGGCGCGTCCCACGATGCGGGGGAGAAAGCGGGTCGTGGCCTCGGCGAGACAGGCGCCCGTGGCGATACCCAGGTGCGCCGCGTTGTGCTGCAGCACAATGAGCATAATCGTGGACAGCGTGACGATCCACAGCAGCGCGTAGCCAAACTGCGAGCCCGCGGCCATATTGGAGGCCCAGTTGCCCGGGTCGATAAAGCCGACGGTCACGAGCAGCCCGGGGCCGATGTGCCGCGCAATGTCTAGGCCTCCGTGACCACCAGTGCGTCGGGAGCCAAAATGATGTTTGAGATGGTTGAGCATGGTGAGCTCCTGCGTGCCGTTTGTTTGACGTCGCAAAGGATACCCGTTTTAGGCTCAAAAGTTAACCAAGACTAACAAAATTGTTGTATTTGAATAGGATGGTGAAAGGGGATTGCTGAAATGTCTTGATCTGTAACAACTGGGGATGGAAATTGGGCCTAGGTGTTACAGATCGAGACAGGAAGAAATGGTCCTATGGAAAATCTCGATTTGTAACAGATAACCGCCAAAACCAGCCCTTCGTGTTACAGATCGAGACAAACCAAAACCGTCCTGCAGACAATCTCAATCTGTAACATCTGGGCGCCAAAATTGGGTCTTTCTGTTACAGATTGAGATGTTTGAAGCGGTGAGCTTACGGGCCGAACCTGGGGCCCTTGTTGTCGCCCTTGAGGTCGGCGGCGCCCACTCGTAGGGCGCGCGTTACGCGATTGTTTCGAAACGGGTGGGAAACACAACGGGCCGGCGATGCCCCTAGTATGCCTATTCAACTGACTGTCAAAATATCTAGGGGAGGATCGCGATGCAGGCAGATTCCGCTCAGCAGCAGGGCCTTTATCGCCCCGAATTCGACCACGATGCATGTGGCATCGGCGCGCTTGCCGATATCAACGGTGAGCGCCATCACCAGATTCTGGACGATGCACTGTCCATTCTGGTCAACTTGGAGCACCGCGGTGGCACGGGACTCGAGAAGAACACTGGCGACGGCGCCGGCATCCTGTTCCAGGTTCCGCATCACTTTTTCCGTAAAGAGGCCCAAAAGTGCGGCCAGATTCTGCCGACAGAGGGCGACTATGGCGTGGCCATGCTGTTCTTCCCACAGGACGACAAGGGCGTAGAGGATGCCCGCCGCGTGTTTGAGGAGGGTTGCGCCGAGGCCGGCGTGCCGCTGCTCTTCTGGCGCGAGGTGCCGGTCGATCCGCACGACCTGGGCGAGACGGCCCGCGCCTGCATGCCCACTATCCTGCAGGCCTTCCTGGGCCGTCCGGACGACACGCCCGCCGGCGATGCCTTTGAGCGTCGCCTGTACGTGTGTCGCCGCACCATCGAGAAAAAGGCCGACGCCGAGTTTGCCCTGCGCGGCAAGATCTTCTACGTGTGCTCCATGAGCTCGCGCACTATCGTGTACAAGGGCATGCTGGTCGCCACGCAGATGCGCCGCTTCTTCATCGACCTCAACGACGCCGCCGTCAAGACGGCCGTGGCGCTCGTTCACTCGCGCTACTCCACCAACACCACGCCCAGCTGGGAGCGCGCGCACCCCAACCGCTTTATCATCCACAACGGCGAGATCAACACCCTCAAGGGCAACGTCAACTGGATTCGCGCTCGCGAACCCAACCTGTACAGCCCCGTGCTGCAGCACGATCTTGAGCGCGTGATGCCCATCATCAACCGCGAGGGTTCCGACTCCGCGATTCTGGACAATGTGCTTGAGTTCCTGGTCATGAACGGTCGCCCGCTTACGCGTGCCGCGTCCATGCTGCTGCCCGAGCCGTGGGACCACAACGACAGCCTGAGTGAGGAACGCCGCGCCTACGATGCCTACCAGTCCATGCTCATGGAGCCGTGGGATGGCCCGGCGGCCATCGCCTTTACCGACGGTCGCACGCTGGGTGCCGCCCTCGACCGTAACGGCCTGCGTCCCGCCCGCTACTATGTGACGCGCGACGGTCGCTTTATGCTGGCAAGCGAGGTGGGCACCATCGAGGTGAGCCCCGAGAACATCCTGACGAGCGGCTGTCTGGGACCGGGCCAGATGCTCGAGGTTGACTTTGCCCGCGGCTGCGTGATCTACAACGATGAGCTGCGCGCCCGCTATGCCAAGGAAAAACCCTACCGCGACTGGATTGCCGAGGAGACGCTGACCGTTGACGCGCTCGATGAGCCCGTCGCGCCCACGCCCGCCGAGGATACCGAGGTGCCCGCCGCCGTGCGCATGGCCAAGCTCGGGTATCACTGGGATGATGTTGACGAAGTCGTGCGTCCCATGGCCCAGCAGGGCAAGGCGCCGCTCGCCTCGATGGGTATCGATGCGCCGCTGGCCTGCCTGTCCAAGAAGACGCGCTCATTCTTCGACTACTTCTATCAGCTGTTCGCTCAGGTCACGAACCCGCCGATCGACGCCCTGCGCGAGCATATGGTCACTTCGACCACGCTCTACCTGGGCAACCACGGTAACCTGCTCGAGGACTCCCGTACGGCCTGCCAGCTGGTGCGCCTGGAGCGTCCGCTGCTGAGCGAGGAGGAGTTCGAGCGTATCTGCGCCATCGACCGCGTGGGCTTTAAGACCCGCCGTTTCCGTGCCGTCTACCGCCGCGATGCCGGCGAGGGTGCGCTGCAGGCTGCGCTCAAGCAGCTTGCAGAGGACGTTGAGGCCGCGGTTCGCGACGGCGTGAACATCGTGGTGTTGAGCGATCGCGCCGCTGCGGGCGAGGTGCCCGTACCGTCGCTGCTCGCCGTGGGCTGCGTGCACAACCACCTGATCCGCGCCGGCGTGCGTACCTTTGCCGACATCGTGGTGGAGTGTGGCGACGCCGTGTCCCCGCACGACTTTGCGGCGCTGGTGGGCTACTCCGCGAGCGGCATCTATCCGTACAACGCGCATGCGTGCATTCGCGACTTGGCGACGCACGGCGATCTGGACGTGACAGCTGAGCAGGGCATCGCCAACTACAACAAGGCTGCGACCGCCGGCATCGTCTCCATCATGTCCAAGATGGGCATCTCCACGGTGCAGAGCTACCACTCCGCGCAGATCTTCGAGGCCGTGGGCTTCACTCCGGAGTTCGTCAACGCGTACTTCGCCGGCACGGTGAGCCGTGTGGGCGGTATGGGTGTCGAGGACGTCGAGCGCGAGCAGAATGAGCGCTACGACGCCGCGCTCGCTATCCTTAAGAGCCCGGCTCCCGATCAGCTGCCCACGTTGGGCCTGACCAAGTGGCGCCCGCTCGGCGGCGAGGATCACCTCATCGATCCGCAGACTGTCTACTTGCTGCAGACCGCCTGCTGTGAGGACAGCTACGACACCTTTAAGGAGTACAGCGCCCGCCTGCACCGCACCGGCCGTGCTGTGCGCCTGCGTGACCTGCTGGACTTTAATGCCAGCGGTCGCACGCCGGTTTCGCTCGACGAGGTCGAGCCCGCGCTCAACATCGTCCGCCGCTTTAACACCGGCGCCATGTCGTACGGCTCCATCAGCAAGGAAGCACACGAGTGCATGGCCATCGCCATGAACCGCCTGCACGGCCGTTCCAACTCGGGCGAGGGCGGCGAGGACCCGCGTCGCGAGACCCCGCTGGCTAACGGTGACTCCAAGAACTCCGCCATCAAGCAGGTGGCAAGCGCGCGCTTTGGCGTGACGAGCCGCTACCTGTGCAGCGCCTTCGAGATTCAGATCAAGATGGCCCAGGGCGCCAAGCCCGGCGAGGGCGGTCACCTGCCCGGCAAGAAGGTCTACCCTTGGATTGCCGAGGTCCGTCAGTCCACACCCGGTATCGGCCTGATCTCGCCTCCGCCGCACCACGACATCTACTCCATCGAGGACCTGGCGGAGCTTATCTTCGATCTTAAGAACGCCAACCCCGGCGCACGCGTGTCGGTCAAGCTGGTCAGCGAGGCCGGCGTTGGCACCATCGCCACCGGTGTGGCCAAGGGTGCCGCCGACAAGATCTTGATCAGCGGCCACAACGGCGGCTCCGGTGCTGCGGCGCGCGATTCGATCTGGCACGCCGGTCTGCCGCTGGAGCTTGGCCTTGCCGAGGCTCAACAGACGTTGCTGCAAAACGGCCTGCGCTCGCGCGTGGTACTCGAGGCCGACGGCAAGCTCATGGACGGCACCGACGTCGCCGTCGCCTGCCTGCTGGGTGCCGAGGAGTTTGGCTTTGCGACCATGCCGCTCATCTCCATGGGCTGCCTTATGCAGCGCGACTGCCAGCAGGATACCTGCCCGGCCGGCATCGCCACGCAAAACTGCCGCCTGCGTCGCGGCTTCCGCGGCAAGCCCGAGCACGTCGAACACTTTATGCTCTTTGTTGCCGAGCAGCTGCGCGAGGTCATGGCGAGCCTGGGCTTCCGCACCGTCGACGAGATGGTCGGCCATCCCGAGTGCTTGCGCCAGATTGAGGTCCCGGGCAACCGCAAGGCCAACCTGCTCGATCTGTCGCCCGTGCTGGCGAGCGCGACCTGCGAGTTCGGTGCCCACATCCCGGGTGCCGACGGTCGTCACTTCCTGCCGCAGATGGCTGCGGACAGTGAGCTCGACAAGACGCTCGACTCCACGTTGTTTGTGCCCTATACGGCCGATGCCCGTGCGCACCTGCGTCCGATTCGCTTCCGCGCCGATATCGCCAACGTCAACCGTTGCGTGGGCACCATCTTGGGCAACGCGGTGACCAAGGCGCATCCCGAGGGTCTGCCCGCCGGCTCCATCACCATCGATTGCGATGGTTCGGCCGGTCAGAGCTTTGGCGCCTTCCTGCCGCGCGGCATTACGCTCAACGTGTGCGGCGACGCCAACGACTACTTTGGCAAGGGCCTTTCGGGCGGCGAGGTGTCGGTGCGCCCCAACCCGCATGCGACCTACAAGTTCGACGAGAACATCATCGTGGGCAACGTTGCGTTCTTTGGCGCTACGAGTGGCCGCGGCTTCATTAACGGTTTGGCCGGCCAGCGCTTTGGCGTACGCAACTCCGGTGCCACCGTGGTGGTCGAGGGCTGCGGCAACCATGGCTGCGAGTACATGACGGGTGGTCTGGCGCTCATCCTGGGCGAGGTCGGGCAGAACTTCGCCGCCGGCATGACGGGCGGCGTGGCTTACGTCTTTGACCAGTACGGCACGCTCGATGCCCGTGTGAACCACGAGAGCGTTGAGCTCAAGGCCCCGACGGCCGGCGAGCTGGCGCAGATTCGCGCGCTCATCCAGGAGCACGTGGACGCGACGCAGAGCCCGCGCGGCATTAAGCTGCTCTACAGCTTTGAGACGATGAGCAAGCACTTTGTGAAGGTCATTCCGACCGAGTACGAGCGCGTGCTGGCGATTGTCGCCGCCGCCGAGGCCGTCGGCAAGACGCATGCGCAGGCCGAGGAGCTGGCGTTTGACATTGTGACCGGTCGCGCCGACGCCGCCGATGTCGCTCGCTTCGATGTGGCGGGTGGTGTCGCTGGCGCTGTGCCCGCCGCCGCCAGCTCTGTTGCTTCGACCAAGAAGGAGGCGTAAGTGCCATGGGTAAGCCCGGTGCTTTTCTTGATATCGATCGCGTGACCCACGAGCTGCGCCCCGTGGAGGAGCGCAGCCGCGATTTCGATCCGCTGTACGTGGAGCTCGACGACGATGCGCGCCGTGCCCAGGCGAGCCGCTGCATGATGTGCGGTGTGGCGTTTTGTCAGATGGGCGCGAGCTTTGGCAAGGCGCGTTCGAGTGGCTGCCCACTGCACAATCTGATTCCCGAGTGGAACGAGCTAGTGTATCGCGGCCGCTGGAACGAGGCTGCCGAGCGTCTGTCACTCACCTCGCCCATGCCCGAGTTCACGAGCCGCGTGTGCCCGGCGCTGTGCGAGGCCGCGTGCAACCTGGGCTCGGTCGACGGCCAGTCCACGACGATTCACGACAACGAGCGTGCGATCAGCGACCATGAGTGGGCCAACGGCGGCCCGCGCCGCTTTGAGCCGGCAGGGGAGGATGCGCCCACGGTCGCTGTGATTGGCTCTGGCCCGGCTGGCCTGGTGGCTGCATGGGAACTTGCGCGTCGCGGCGCGCGCGTGACGGTGTTTGAGCGTGACGACCGCCCGGGCGGCCTGCTCATGTACGGCATTCCCAACATGAAGCTCGAGAAGTCCGTGGTCGAGCGTCGCGTGACACTTATGCGCGAGCTGGGCATTGTGTTCGAGCTGGGTGCTGACGTGAGCGATCCCAAGGTTACCGCCAAGCTCGACGACTTTGACGCCGTCGTGGTGGCTGCCGGTGCTCGCGCCCCGCGTGGACTGGCTGCTGCGAACATCGATGCCCCGGGCGTGGTGTATGCCGTGGACTACCTGACGGCTTCGACCGTCTCGGTGCTCGATGGCAGCGAGCCCGCGGTGAACGCGCGCGGCCTGGACGTTGTGGTCATTGGCGGCGGCGATACCGGTAACGACTGCGTGGGCACCGCGGTACGTCAGGGTGCGCGCAGCGTGCGCCAGTTTGAGTTCTTGCCGGCGGCGCCTGATGCGCGCGCGGCGAGCAACCCCTGGCCGCAGTGGCCCAACGTGAAGAAGACCGATTACGGCCAGCAGGAGGCCATCGCTGCCATGGGCGGCGAGATGCGCGCTTGGGGTGTGGATACGCTCGAGGTACTGTTGGACAAGAAGGGCGCGGCCGCGGGCCTGCGCGTGGTCGATCTGAATTGGTCGGCTGGCAAGCCCGAGCGCATCGCGGGCTCCGAGCACGAGGTGCCGGCCCAGCTGGTGCTCATCGCCTGCGGCTTTACGGGTCCCGAGCATGGCGTGTTCGACGCCGTTGGCGTGCCTGTTGCCACCGCTGGTCGTCCGCTGCCGGTGATGGCTGCCGAGGGCTCGCACCTTGCGGCCCGTGTCGACGGCGTCGCCGCGGATGCCGCGCCGGTGTATGTGGCGGGTGATGCTCGCAACGGCAGCTCGCTCGTGGTAAACGCCATGGCCGATGCCCTGGCCTGCGCAGCCGAAGTCGCCGATGCGCTGGAGCTGTAACGTAGTCATTTAAGAACGTCCCCAATGACTAGTCATTTTTTTGTCTAGTCGTTGGGGACGTTCTTTGCGAGCGATTTGCTCGTTTGTCGACGTACGGGTGTTCATTTGTCGACTTCTTGGGCTGTGGTCACCTGTTGTTTCTGTGGTGGCTGTGGGCATATGACTCAAAAGGGCGGGTTGGCCGTCTATGTTTACCTGCGGTTTTATTGCGGTGCGCATTTTCGGTCAAGCATCCCGTCAAGTGTTTGGTCAGCAGTTGGTTTGCAGCCGGAGGCCTATTATGTCCGTGCTGACAGTGGCTGCCCACCCTCCTCGTAAGCTCAAATTGAGGTCCATCAGTTTGAGGAGGATGCCATGACTGATCACGCTTTAGACCGAGCGCAGCTAGCCGAAGCCGTCGGCAACGATATTGCCGACATGGCCCATTTTTGGATGCTGCGGAAGTTCCAGTTTTTGGAGTCGGCGCGCGAACAGTTCGAGATCATTGTCGACCCGTGGCTCAGCTATTGCACCGAGCCTTCGCAAAACGAAATCATGGCCTACAACATGGCATTTACCGATTGGCTGCTCTTCGAGCGCCCCTATCGCCATGGCAAGACGCTGCTCGAGCTGTATGTTGAAGAGCCGCCGACATCGCTTTCGCCTGCCTCGCTCAAGCGGCTCGAGCAGGTACGCGACACGCAGTATTTCTCGCGCTTTGGCATTTTGGACAAGGATCCTGCGACTGGTATGGTCGCGCTGAAGGACACACGCACCGACCGTCGCTTTGACGTCTACGATCCGCATATCGTGCAAAAGGAGCATTGGAGCGACGGAGCGATTGCGGTGCGCCTCGCCTGCGTCGACGATGTCTGGCTGACGGCGGGACAACTCTATCTGTATGACATCGCACGCCTGAGTGACACGGCGGTCGATGGGCCTGGTGCGGTGCATCCGGAGGACCTGCAGGATGGCTTTGACACCTCGTGCATCAGTTTCTTCTTGCGTCTGGTCCGCGACATCATGGGCGCCCAGGGGCGGTACGTAAAGTCGCTCAACATCTACGAGCAGGAGTGGGAGTAGGGGATGTGACTGGTGTTGCCCTGCTGCCCTGACTTTGTCTCAATCTGTAACGTTTGGCGGCTGTTTGGGCCCGTAACTGTTACAGATTGAGACGGAAGGTTGGCGGCTGCCGAAAGATCTTGTTCTGTAACAACTAGAGGCTCAAAGACTGTCTTCCTGTTACAGATCAAGACATTTGTCAGCGGAGGCAACGGTGACGATGGTCCATTTGTCTGACGTGGTGGTGATGAAAGTGCCTAATACCGTTCTCAAACACAAACATGCGACTCGCAACACGTTGGCGCGGAATAGGATGCTCGCGCGGCTCGCGGAGACGGCCAAGCAAGGTGCGCTGCTCGCAACGCATGACAATACCGAGCTCATGTGGCTGCGACGCCATGTTGGAACCGACGATATCGCGGAGCCCGAGCCGTACCTGTTCTGTTTTCAGCATGATTGGGATGCATTGACGCCGGCGGAGCGAGCGCTGAGGACTATCAAAGGGCTTGCGAAATTTCATCCCGATTGGGCGTTTTGGGGATATGACGCCGCGCTGATATGGGGTCTGGAGGTGCCGAATGATCTGCTCGGGCCGCGTTTCCTTGTTAAGACTTGCTGTTCGGTGACGTTGAGCGGCGGGTGCAGGTTGTTGCGTCCGCAGATTGCGGGCGCGCTCGAGCGCGTCGACGGCGTGCGGGTGACGTCGTTTTGGCGCACGGCGGAGGATTGCTTGCTGCGTGCGCCGTTCTCCTACGGGTTGGCGATTGCCGATTCTGCACTGCGGGTGAAAGACGTATCACGTGGGGATTTGTGCGAGCGCCTCCGCGCCGATTGCGAGGGCAGGCGAGGGTATCGCAGGGCACAGGCGATTGCGTCGTATGCGGACGGGCTGTCCGAAAACGGCGGCGAGTCTCGGTTCCGAGCGTTCTTTATTGCGTACGGCTTTCCGGTTCCGGAGCTGCAGGTGGAGTTTCGCGACCCGCTCGATCCGAGCCAGGTGTTTCGCGTCGACTTTTTTTGGCGGCTCGAGGAGGGAACGTGCGTGATTGGCGAGCTGGACGGTAAGGGGAAGTACACCCTGCAGAGCGGCGAGGCCCGGGAGCCGGTCGACCCATTCGTGGCAGAGCGTCAGCGGGAATCTCATCTGACAATGCTCGGGCACAAGGTGCTTCGGTTTACGTTTGATGAGCTCAAGAATCCGGGGAAGCTGGTTGAGAAGATGAGGCTGGCGGGTATTCCGCGACGGCCCGATTTGGCTGAGGAGTGGAGACGTCGGTGGTATGGGCGCTGAGAGGTTTTGTCTTGATCTGTAACGTTTAGAAGTTGTTTGAGTTCGTAATTGTTACAGATCGAGACAAACCGGTGAAACGTCGACCGAATGTCTCGATCTGTAACATCAAGGGGCCCAACAACCCTGTATCTGTTACAGATCGAGATATTTCCCTGGTGTCGCTGGGGTGGGACTGCAGCATATTCCGTCCCCCACATCCCCTCTTCCCTCCGTTAACCGATATGTCTGTGGCAATCGGGCTACACTGGATAATAATGGACAGATGTTCAAGTTTTCTGAGGGGGAGGAGCTCGATATGGCGTCTGCCGATCGTTCTACGTTGTTTATCAATGCGACCATTCTGGATGGTTCGGAGCATATGGAGCCGCAACCCGATATGGCCGTGACTGTTGAGCGCGGTGTCATCACGTGGATGGGGCCGAGTGCTGTGGCGCAGGCGCCTGCAGGTGCCGAGGTCATCGACCTGGCAGGTGCGTATCTCATGCCGGGCCTCATCAATATGCATGTGCATCTGTGCGGTTCGGGCAAGCCGGTTTCGGCGGGCGATGCGGGCGCGCTGATGAAGAAGCTCGATAATCCCGTGGGGCGCGCCATTGTCCGCCATATCCTCAAGGGCAGCGCCCAACAACAGCTGGCAAGTGGCGTGACCACGGTGCGCGGCGCGGGCGACCCGCTGTTTGCCGATCTTGCCGTGCGCGATGCTATCGATGCCGGCAAGTATCAAGGTCCTCGCCTGGTGGCGCCGGGAACGGGCGTCACGGTGCCGGGCGGCCATGGTGCAGGCTTGTTCGCCCAGGTGGCCAACAGTCCCGCCGAGGCAGCCGAACAGGTGCGTGACCTGTATGCGCGCGGTGCCGACGTCATTAAACTGTTCGTAACGGGTGGCGTGTTCGACGCGACCGAAGTGGGCGAGCCGGGCGTGTTGCGTATGCCGGTGGGGGTTGCCGCAGCGGCGTGCAAGGCGGCGCACGAGGTTGGCCTTCCGGTTATGGCCCATGTCGAGAGTACCGAGGGCGTGAGGGCCGCGCTTGAGGCCGGTGTTGACACGATTGAGCACGGCGCTCCGTTGACGCCCGAGATCTTGGAGCTGTACCGTGGCGCCGCGGGCACGCAGCTCGAGGGGCGTGCGCCCAGTGTTACCTGCACTATCAGCCCGGCGCTGCCGTTTGTATTGCTCGACCCGGAAAAGACCCATTCGACCGATACGCAAAAGAAGAACGGCGACATCGTGTGCTCGGGCATCATCGAGAGCGCTCGTGCCGCACTGGAAGCTGGCGTTAAGGTGGGCCTTGGCACAGATTCGAGCTGCCCGTTTGTGACGCAGTACGACATGTGGCGTGAGGTGGCCTATTTTGCCAAGTACGTGGGCGTGAGCAACGCCTTCGCGCTGCATACGGCCACGCAAGTCAATGCCGAGCTGCTGGGGCTGGGCGGCGAGACCGGCACAATCGAGTGCGGTAAGGCCGCCGATATCCTGGTGACGTGCGAGAACCCGCTCGATGACCCGTGCGCCCTACGTGAGCCGATGCACGTGATGTGCCGTGGTGATCTGGTGCGCAAGCTCAAGGTGAAGCATATTCCCGAGGTGGACGCCGAGCTCGACACGATTATGGCCATGCCGGCCGAGACGCTGGCCGAGGAACTCGCCCGCGACGGCGTAGCATAGGTGTGACAAAGGGACAGCTCCGTTGTCGCATACAAAAAGCCGAGGTCTCAGCGCGAGGCCTCGGCTTTTATTTGTCCTATGGTATGGCGGCTAGGAGCGCGTCTCCATCTTGGCGTGGCACTTGGGGCAGGTGACGCGGATCTTGCCCTTGCCCTTGGGGACGGAGAGCATCTGGCCGCAGTTGGGGCACTTGAGATAGGCCGTGGTCTTGCGGCCCTTCCACATCTTCTTGGCCGTGCGCTTGGCACGCTCAAAGTCTTCCTTACTGGTGCCGGCCGCGCGTGAGGTGCTGGCCGCTGCGGTTCCGCCGCCCAAGCTGGCGACGAATTTGCCCAGGCAGGGGACGTTTGCAGTCGCGGCGACAAAGGCCTCGTTCTCCTTGTGACGTGCGTCGATATTTTTGGACAGGCCGCGCAGCACGCCAATCACGATTACGGCGATGGCAATCCAGCTGAGCCACTGGATGCGGGCTATCGATCCGATCATCGCGATGACGATGCCGGCAAAACCCATCACGATGGTGAGTTCATCGGCACCATTGCGACCCTTCATAAAGTCATTCATGCAAATTGCCTTTCGTTCGATATGCTGCACGCCTTTATACCCGATTTAGAGCAAGGGGGACAGGTTAATCTGCACCAATGTGGTGCAAACATACCTGTCCCCGGAATACCAAGACGGTGCAAACGTACCTGTCCCCAATGCCCCAATTACTTGGAGAGTTTGTCGACGACGCGTTCAATTTCGGCGAGTTTGGCGGCTTTGAGGTCTTCGTCGCCCGATTCGATTGCCGAAGTCACGCAGCCCTCGATATGCGCCTTGAGCACGTCGGCGTTAATGCGCGCGAGGAGCGCCTGTGTGGCCATGAGCTGCGTGGAGATATCGACGCAGTAGCGGTCCTCCTCGACCATCCGCAGGATGCCGTCGATCTGACCGCGTGCCGTCTTGAGCATGCGGGTCACCGATTTATGGTCTGCCATCATGTCGGGTCCTCGTTTCTGGTCGATCTTCCGGATGTCCCCGTCAGTTGCGGTGAAATACGGACCGTTTAAAGGCCTAGGGCGGCACAACAGTCCGTATTTCACCGCAACTTCTGAGGATTCAGTAGGCAGCGACTGCTATGCGGCGGTCACAGACAGGGCGTGGAATTTCTCGCCCGCGGCCTCGACAGCGGCGGCGAGCTGCTCGGGGGTCACGGTGTCGGCGCACTCCACCTGGACGGTCTGAGTCTCGTGGTCGGCGTCGGCGTCGGTTACGCCCGCAACGTTGAGCAGCGCGGTCTCGACGGTGGCGTCGCAGTGGCCGCACATAAGGCCGGAAGTCTTAATTGTGAAACGCATGGGTATTCCTCTCTGTTGTGTCGGCTTTCCCAGGCACCCGACCTTGACCTTCAAACCGTCGCTCGCGTACCAAAGTACGCGTCGCTCCTCTTTCAGGTCAATCTTGGGCACTTGGAAAACCCGTTCTAAATGGACTTAATGGTGAGCCTATTTTGCCACTTTAGGCTTAAAGGATTTCAAACGCAGGGCATTGGACACGACGCACACGCTCGACAGGCTCATGGCCGCGGCGCCAAACATCGGCGAGAGTTGCCATCCGGTGAGCGGGAAGAACACGCCCGCCGCCAGCGGAATGCCGATGCCGTTGTAGAACAGTGCCCAGAACAGGTCCTGCTTGATGTTGCGGATCGTGGCGCGCGAAAGCTCGATGGCGCGGGCGACGTCCATGAGGTCGCTGCGCATGAGCACCACATCTGCCCCTTCTTTGGCGATGTCGGCGCCGGTGCCGATGGCAAGGCCCACGTCGGCGCGCGCCAGGGCGGGGGAGTCATTGATGCCGTCGCCCACCATGGCGACCTTGCCGCCCGCATCCTGCAGTTCGCGCACGTGGCGTTCCTTGTCGGCGGGGAGAACGTCGGCGATGACCTGTTCGCTGCTCAGCCCCACGCGGCGGGCGATCGCTTCGGCGGTGACGCGGTTGTCGCCGGTGAGCATGCGCACGTCGACGCCAAGCGAGCGCAGTGCGGCGATGGCTCCGGCGCTCGTCTCCTTGACCTCGTCAGCCACGGCAATGGTGCCGGCAAGCTCGCCGTTCTTGGCAAAGAACAGCGGCGTCTTGCCCTTGGCGGCAAATTGCTCGGCAAGGCCCGCGGGCACGGTAACGCCTAGCTCGTTCATCAGACGCACGTTACCAGCGGCGATGGTGTTTTGCCCCTCGCGTGCCGTAACGCCTCGCCCGGGCACGGCGGCAAAGTCCTCGACGGCGCGTGCGACAATCCCTCGCGTCTCGCACTCGGCCATAATCGCCTCGGCCAGCGGGTGTTCGCTTGAGCGCTCCAGCGCGGCGGCCAGCTTGAGCAGCGCCTTTTCGCTCATGGCGGGCGATCCGTCGGCGCGCGTGGCTACCACGATATCGGTCACGGCAGGCTTGCCGCGAGTGACCGTTCCCGTCTTATCGAGCACCACGGTGCCCACGCTGCGCAGATTCTCCAGCGCCTCGGCGCTCTTGAACAGAATGCCCATCTCGGCGCCCTTGCCGGTGCCGACCATAATAGCGACGGGCGTGGCCAGACCCAATGCGCACGGACAGCTGATCACCAGCACAGCGACGGCGGAGGTGAGCGCTTCGTTCACGCTACCGGTCAGTGCCATCCACGCCACGAAGGTCATGGCCGAGATCACGAATACCACGGGCACGAACACGCCGGCGACCTTGTCGGCCATGCGGGCGATGGGCGCCTTGGTGGCGTTGGCGTCCTCGACGAGCTGGATAATCTTGGCGAGCGACGTGTCGGCGCCCACGCGTGTGGCACGGAAGGCAAACGAGCCGGTGCGGTTGACAGTGGCGGCGTTGACGGTGTCGCCGGCGGTCTTTTCCACGGGGATGGACTCGCCGGTGAGCGCGCTCTCGTCCACGGCCGAGCTGCCCTCGAGCACCACGCCATCGACAGGGATGGACTCGCCGGGGCGCACACGCAGCACCTGGCCGGGCAGAATGGCATCGACGTCGACGGTGGCCTCGCTGCCGTCCTCTGCCACGACGGTCGCGGTCTTGGGTGCTAAGTCGATGAGCGCCTCGATAGCGCCGCCGGTCTTGGACTTGCTGCGCGTCTCGAGGTATTTGCCCACGGTGACGAGCGACAGGATGGTGCCAGCGCTCTCAAAATACAGGTTGTCCATGCTCGTCATCATGGCCTCGTGCACCTGACCTGCGGCTAGCTGGTCGGCCATGATGAACATGGCGTAGAGCGACCAGGCGATGGAGGCGGTGGCGCCCACGGCAATAAGGGCGTCCATGGTGGGCGCGCCGTGCGCGAGCGATTTAAACCCGTTGATAAAGTACGCGTCGTTGACGTAGACGATGGGAATGAGCAGGACGAGCTCGGTGAGCGCGAGCGTCATGCTGTGGGTGTGGTCGGTGAAGATGCCGGGCAGCGGCCAGCCGAGCATGTGCCCCATGCCTATGTAGAACAGTGGGATGAGGAATACGATCGAGACGATGAGGCGGGTGCGCATGGCAGAGGCGGCGGCCTCCAACTTTTTGGTCGGTGACTCCATATGGGCGGCGCCGGACCTGGCTTGCGCACTTCCGCTTTGGACAGCGTCGGTGCCCGTGCTGATGGGTGAGGCCGAGTAGCCCGCGCGGTCGACAGCGGTGCAGATGTCGTCGGGGGAGACCTGCGCAGGGTCGTAGTCCACCAGCATAGAGCCGGCGAGCAGATTGACCGCGACGCTTTGGACGCCGTCGAGTTTGCTCACGGCGTGATCCACATGCGCCTGGCAGGCGGCGCATGTCATGCCGCCCACGTCGAACTTATCTTGAGCCATGGCTTCTCCTTTCTGTGACGTAGTGTCGGAAATGTTAACCTGCCGATACTATACACCCATACCCCCTGGGGGTGTCCAGTACAGAAAGAAATGTATGACATTTCGCTACAGATGAGGGTGGCTGCCGGGTTGGTGCACCATCCCCGCCCTTCGTCTCAATCTGTAACATCTAGCCCAGTTTTTGCCGAGCTGCTGTTACAGAATGAGACAAACTCTCCGGCGGCAAATCAATATCTCGATCTGTAACATCTAGCGGGGAAAATGACCTCTAACTGTTACAGATTGAGATTTTGTTTTGAGAGGTTTGAGTTTGTCTCCATCTGTAACAGTTAGACCGGTTTTTGGATTCCAGATGTTACAGATCGAGACGAACCTTCAGCAATAAACTCAATGTCTCAATCTGTAACATCTGGCGGGAAATATGACCCCTTACTGTTACAGATCGAGACAGACCGTCCGCGGCCAACTCAAATGTCTTGATCTGTAACATCTAGAGAGGTTTTTGACCCCTTACTGTTACAGATTGAGATGTTGTCTCGCGGGATTGGGGTTTGTCTCGTTCTGTAGCATCTAGACCTGTATCTGCCGAGCTAGTGTTACAAATCGAGACAACTGCCGGGGAGGGGTCCCGTCACGGCAAGACGCCCGCCGCCTAGATACAGAACCCGGGAATCACACAGGTTAGCTTGTTTGGCTTTTCCGCAGGCGTTGCGTACGTAAAGACGTCGCCGTCGTGGCCCACACGGTTTATGTAGAGCGTGCCTTCGGTCTCCGATGAGTCGGGGCTCACCGTGCGCTCCCACCAGCAGGTGTCCTTGCCCTTCCACTGGCGGACCATCGTCTCGTTCGTGGAATACGGGCTCACCTTGAGCTCGCGGAAGAGCTGATACTCCTTGCCCTCGCCGTTGTAGATTTCTGCCAGGTAGTGATAGTCCTTGGCAAACGAATCGGGCGGTTGCGTACCGCACAGCTCGACCATGGCGGGCAGCCAAAGGGTTGCGGGCAACTCGCTCAGACACGATGCACTGTTGGCGGCGCCAGCGTTATTCGAGACCTTTTTGACAGATTTGATGAGCGCGCGCAACTTGTTGGGCAGCAGCTTAAGGCCGTCGCCGTCGAGCCATTCCCGCAGCTCGCAAACTGCCCAGCCGGCGCTCGGCGGTTCAGCCGCAGCGTTGCGCTCGGCAATACCCGCGTCGAACATAAACGTCAGTCCGGCCTTGCCCGTCCCGTCCAGAAGCTCATCGTGACGGATGCCCACAAGCTGCGCGCCGACCTCCAGCCCGTTGGTGAGTTTCACGCGCTTGGTACACGGATAGGGGATATGCCCATCGGCATCGAGCAGGTGATAGCGCTTGGCAATCTCGCGTGCCTCGCTACGGGTCTCGGCGGCCTTAATCTTGAGCGAAATCTCCTGCAGCTGATCCCAGGTGTAGTCGTCAAGTGAACCGCGGATGCCGTCGAGGTAGTCGGGGATGCCAAAGCCATGGGTTGCCGCCCCGATAACGCTGAGCCCCGCAACGGCTGCGATAGCGCCGCCGATAATAAAGCGGCGGCGGGTCATGGTATCGTGGCGGGCCTGATTCAGGATCTCTCGTGCGCGCTCGCCGGCGACGTCGACCTTAAGGTGCGTGCCAGAATCGATATCAATTGCGGCCTCGTCTCCTGCACCTTCGCGGCCTTCGGATTCGGCGTCGGTGAGGTATGCCGAGAGCACCTCGAGCATCTGCTGCTCGGTGGGACGATCGCACTGCTCGACTGAGAGACCCTTCATGATGATCTGGACGAGCGCCTCATCGCCCTCGCAGCGCGGCTCGAGCGGTGCCGGCTTGGTCTTGGTCTTTACGAGATAGAACGAGCCGGTTGCAGCGGCGTCCGTCGACTCAAAGTCAAACGGTTTGCGACCGCTGTAGAGCTGGTACAGAATGCTCGAAAGCGCATAGACGTCGATTGCCGGCGAACGGCGAAGGGCCGCGATGCCTTCGATATCCTGCGTGAGCATCTCGGGCGCGGCGTATGCGGGCGTGGCAAAACGCCAGATGTCGGCGCGCCGGGTGATCGTGTCGTCGCCGAGAGCCATGGTCGCGGAGCCCATGTCGATGAGGCAGGGGTCAAAGGAACAATCAGCAATCTGCTGCTCGAGCGTTCGGCTGGTGGTGCGGAACATGATATTGGCAGGCGACAGGTCGCGATGGATGACCGGATTCACGAGGCCTTGGGTCATCAAGGGCGCACGAAGCACGGCGTTTCCGACGGCGGCGACCATCTGGGTGGTCAGCCCGCCCGAGGCGTCGTGCGGAAGCAGGGGCAGCGCCTGCTTGAGCGAGGTGCCCTCGACCCACTCCATGAGGATGAGCGGGTCGTCCTCGCACGATCCGTAGCCATAGACGCGCGGAAATCCGCGCAGGTGCGAGACGGTACACAGATGACGGTACTCCTCGAACAGCGCAGCGGTGTTGGCCAGGTGCGCTGCCGATTGCTCGGCGGAGCGGTCGGGGGCTTGGCCAGAGAGAAAGGCGTTGTCCTTGAGTAGCTTGACGGCAAAGACCTCGCCGCTTGTGTTGGTCGCGCGAAGCACGTGCCCGATGTTGCCGTTGTTGCGGTGGGCCGTCTGGAGAATAAGCGTCATAAACCGACGCTTGGCGTCGTCCTCGGCACTGGGGTCGACCGCCACGGCGGTGTCGAACGTATCGAGACGGATGAGTTTGTCGCCATAGGCGCTATCGGTAGTATCCATGGCGTTCCTTTGTCTGGCATGGGTTGCCGCGCGTACACGTGAGCAGTGCGGATATCGGTAAAGTACCATGATAGCCGCACTGCTCACGTGTACCGCTGAGTATTGTCGTTTACGACGCAGAAGGTAGAAGACGAAAGACGGACGGCGACCGTCTTCCGATCGCTGTCCGTGCTAGTCCACAATGACAAGGAATGTCGTGTAGAGACCCAGATGGAGCCTGTCGCTGTTGGCGATTTCCACGGGGGGATAGACTTTGCCGGGTTCGCGTTGGTCGCGCGGCGGCTCAATCACAATATCGCCGTCGCCCGCGCCCGATTCGAGCACTGTGCCGTTGGTCGATCCAAGGCCCTGGGCGTACCAGTGCTCACCCTCGAGCCAAATACGAAGATGCTCGCGCGAGGCGTCGGCGCCTACATCGGTGATGCTGGGCGAGGTTTTGGGCAAAGAACCAATCACGGTGCCGCGCGGATCGCGTGTGAGGGGATGGATTTGCATGTCGGCGCAGTTGTCGGCATGGGTTCTGAGCAGACCGAGGTTGGGAGCGACGGTGTGCGGCTGCTCCAGGCTGCTCATAAAGCCACGTCCGACGGTAGTTTCGGTGGTGCCAAAGTGCCCGCCCGTCTTGCTGTCGCAAAAGCGCTCGACGGTGGCCACGCCCTGAACGGGATCGGCGAGCGCCCCCGTTGCCACAAAGAGCATAAGGTAAAGCGTGCTTTTCTCGCGCACGGCATTGCCGTCAAAGTTGTCGATGCGATTGAGGGCATTTGCATATAGGCGGCTGTCCAGCTTGTAGCTGGCGAGAGCCGACATCATTTCGTTGGCGGCCGGACCGCGATAGTGCTCGGCGATTGCCTGATAGGCGGACTCGCCGCCGCCGAGCTTGCTGCAGATTGCCGCGGAAAGGTTGAGCGTGGTGACGGTAAAGTCGCTGTAGATGGCGGGCGCGCACTGGTCAGGCTTGCGATGGACGATGTAACGGGTGAGATACGAGCGGTTGGAAGAGCATTTCTCGAGCAGGGTACTGCCGAGATAGGAGTTTCCATTGATGAGCATTCGGGCGATCTCGAGATGTTTAAGACCGCCGAACGAGCGAATATCGTTATAGAGGACCGAGCAAGGCGTCTCTGCTGCCACGGATACCTCCTTTGATTGCTTCCTAGCCAATATGGCGATAGGAATTAATGGCCCCCGGTGGGCGACGTATTAAATGGTTGCGCAATATATAGCGTAACCAAAGCAACATTATAGGCCACATGTTCGAAATTGCAGGAAGACTGAGAGATTTGGTTTGGACTGGACGGAAATCCCCCTCTGTCTTGATCTATAACAATTAGGGCCGATTTTACTCGTTAACTGTTACAGATTGAGACGTTTGTGAGCCGTGTCGACCGTTTGTCTCGATCTGTAACACGTAGAGGAAGATTCGCCCTGTAGATGTTACAGATTGAGACAATCAGCCGGGCCCACCTCGTCCGCCTCGTCATCTGTGGTTTACGTGGGGGCATACGGAGTGCGGGTATACTAACCGGCGGCGAATCTGCTCCATCGCTTAGAGCTGCTGCGTCTGGACGGCGCGTGATAGGGCTGCCAAAGCGATCGCCAGCGTGCTGAGCAACGTCCTCTCTGTGCGCACCCGTTTTTGTATGTATTAGCGCACTACCAAGCACGCCAGCGCGGCCGCATGCCGTGCCCATAGCGCGTGCAGATAAGGAACAACAACATATGCGTAATTCTGTATCCGACGTCACCGACGCCGAGATTCTGGACGAGACCCGCGAGGCCATGACCCAGGCTGCCTTCGATGCCGCCAACGAGGCAAATGCTGCCCAGGCCGTCGAGTCCGCTACCGAGAGCCTGCCCGCCTTTGACGAGCTGGGGCTTTCCGACGAGATGCTTCGTGCTATCGAGAGCCTGGGCTACACGGCGCCGACGCCCGTGCAGGCCGGCTCGATCCCCGTGGTGCTCGAGGGCCGCGACCTGCTTGCCGCCGCCCAGACCGGCACCGGCAAGACGGCCGCCTTTTTGCTGCCGACCATGAACAATCTGGAGCACATCGCTCCGCCCAAGCCCGTGCGTGAGCGCGGCGGCCGCAACCGTCGTCGCGGCGCCAAGAAGCCCGAGGGCAACGGCCGTGGCCCCGTGATGCTCGTCATCACCCCCACGCGCGAGCTCGCCCAGCAGATCGACGAGGTCGCGAGCAAGATTGCCGACGTCACCGGCCATGTCGCCGTGACCGTCGTGGGTGGCGTGAGCTACAAGCCGCAGACCGCGGCACTCAAGTACGGCTGCGATATCCTGGTCGCCACGCCGGGCCGTCTGGTCGACCTGATCGAGCAGGGCGCCTGCCACCTGAACGAGGTCAAGGTGCTGGTGCTCGACGAGGCCGACCGCATGCTCGACATGGGCTTTTTGCCCGCCGTCCGCCGTATTGTGCGCGAGACGCCGGCCGAGCGCCAGACGCTGCTGTTCTCGGCGACGCTCGACGAGGAGGCCGTGGGCGAGATCACCGACCTGGTGAGCGACCCGGCCCGCGTGGAGATCGCGCCCGCCACGTCGACCGCCGACACCGTCGACCAGTTTGTGTTCCCGGTGTCCATCGAGGCCAAGAATAACCTGTTGCCCGAGTTTCTCAAGAAGGAGGGCCCGGAGCGCACCATTGTCTTTATGCGCACCAAGCATCGCGCCGACAGCTGCTGCCGTCGTCTGGAGCGTAAGGGCATCAAGGCCGCCGCGATTCACGGCAACCGCAGCCAGGCCCAGCGCGAGCGCGCGCTTTCTGCCTTCCGCGACGGCACCGTCGACGTGCTGGTGGCAACCGATGTTCTCGCCCGCGGCATCGACATTAGCGACGTGCGCTACGTCGTAAACTTTGACGTGCCGGCCGAGCCGACCGACTATATCCACCGCATTGGCCGTACGGGCCGCGCCGGCGAGTTGGGCTGGGCCATCACGTTTGTGACCGAGCAGGACGTCGACGAGTTCTACGAGATCGAGAAGCTCATGGACAAGACCGCCGACATCTACGAGGCCGGCGACCTGCATGTGGGTCCCAACCCGCCCGCGGTTGATCCCGAGCGCGACCCTGCGGCCTTTAAGGTGAAGAAGAAGACCAAGCGCGGCAAGTCCAAGAGCAAGAAGAAGCTTGAGCAGGCACGTCGCGACGGCAAGCGCAACGGCGATGACTACGGCGATGTGGCCGGTCGTTCCAACCGCGGTCGCGATGAGCGTCGCGGCGACGGCGAGCGTCCGAGCCGTCCCAAGCGCGGCGGCAAGACCCGCGTGCGCGAGGGCGTTCAGGCTCGCGTGGATGAGGCCGTGGAGAGCGTGGCCCGCGAGGTGGCTGCCGAGGAGCGCGGCGGTGCTGGTGCCGTCGAGCAGGCCCCGCGCGGCAACCGTGCCGAGCGCCGTGCCAAGCAGTTCCAGGGCGAGGCACACCGCCGTCGTCGTGAGGACGAGGACCGCGGCGGTCGTCGTCGTGTCGAGCGCGAGGGCGACCGCCGGCGTTCCGGTCGTGATGACGAGCGCGGCGGCCGTGATGAGCGTCGCGGCGGCGAGGGTCGCGGTGAGCGTACTGCCCGTGGCGGTGAGTCCCGTGGCGGCAAGCGCTTTGAAGAGCGCGGTAGCCGCGGCGGCGAGCGTCGCGAGGGTGCTCGCGGCAATGGCGGCCGCGGCGGCGCTGGTCGTTCTAACGAGTCGCGTGATCGTCGTGACCCGCGTGCCAGCCGCGATCGTCGCGATGACTGGCGCAACTACGACGATACCCGCGAAGAGCGTCGCGGCGGCTATCGTGGTGGTCGTGGCGGCAACCAGGCCGGCTCCCGTGGCGGCCGCGCCGGCGGTCGCGATAACCGTGGCAGCTATGGCAACAGCCGTGGCGGCAAGCGCGGCGGCAGCTCCCGTCGCCCCGGTGACGGCGGCGGCAAGCGCAAGTAACACACGCGTCGCGCGGTAAGGCGAGATGAGTTTGGGCCCCGAGCAGACTATGCTCGGGGCCCTATTTGTGGGCGCAGTTTGAGGTGGGCCGGCCCCCTCACGAAAAAGCACGGAGGCGGTCGCGGCAAGAGATGTGGGTTATCGGCTTAGTTGGAGATTCGCGTATGCGGGGTTCTGGCATAGACGGAGAACGTGAAGCTCCCTACTGACGCACGGTGGCCGCAGTGCCCGGGCGGACACACTCGGGATTCCGCTCGCTGCCTGGCGCCCTTGCTGCCATCTGACTTTCACGCTCGCATTGTTCTGGATGCGGGCGTGTTTTTTCACGGCATGCACGGGTCCCCCGGGGTGCGCCGTGCATTTTCGGGAGTTTTCAGCAAGCCGGGGTGGCTGCATACGCGCCGGAAGCGTCTATTTGATCTCGCGAGATCCCTCGACGGGCGATTTGGGTCGGCAGGCGGCGTACGGCGTGGCGATAGCGCGCGTTTCGCGCCGTGCCGTGCCCCAAAGCGACGCCGGCCGCGCGATGCTCCCGGTTCGCGGCGTCGCCGGCGGGGGTCGCGATGCTGAATACTCCGGTTTTTGCACGGTCCAAGCGGGGGTACGTTGGGACGGGAAGGGGCGCCCCCATCTATTTATGCATGGCACAAGCGAAAATATGCAGGACAATAGGGCGCCATGCGCCGGATGCCCAGATTGGGCGCGCCATACGCCGACGTTCGCCGCGTCCCTTCCGCGCCGTGCGCGAATCAAAAGGCGAGGGCAGTTATGGGCGTGCGGGCGGCCCTGCTGACGGCGGGGTTGCAGCGGAGCTTGCGCTTGCCGTGGGCGATCGCGCGCCCTGGGCGCCGGCGCTCGACGGCCGCATGCTCCTGCTTGCCACGCACGATGCCGCTGACGCTCGGGCCCTCAATATCTCGGACATCATTACGCTCTAAAAGCCATTTCAGACGCTAACTCAACAATAAAATGATTCATTTTTTTCCGTCTCCATGGGATCTGGTATGGTATTCTATCTGCGGGGTAATACTTAGGAATACCTAGTAATACCAACGCCGCAGAAACAAACTCCAGATGCGGGCCAATCGGGTTGTCTTCACAGCCCGTCGCCCAGCCGCGTGGCCCGCATCTATCCGCACCACCGTCGTTTCAAAAAGGAAGCGCCATGGCAGAACACATGACCCCGGTTGTCGCGAAGGTCTTGCCCGAGGAAAAGGCAGCCTTCGCGGCGGCAACCCAGCTCGTGGGCACCACGCCGTCCAACGCCATTCGCATGTTTATCGCCGCGTTCAATCGTTGCGGCACCTTTCCGTTCGACATTTCGCCCAGCGGGGCCTTTGGCACTGCGCCCGATTCTCATCAATAAGTGATCCGTTTTCCTCCGTCCCTATGGGATCAGCTCTCTGCCGAGTTGTGGTAGAACTTGGGAACGGTTTTGAGGAGGTTAGCATGCTCAATGCGATGGCGTGGGCGCTTGCCTGTTTTGGCGTTGTCGCCGCCGATATAGCCCTGAGCGTGGTTTTGTTTTCAGTTCTCGATGCCGTATCGGTGCTGACGGGCTATCCGATCGACAATCTCGATATTCAATTGCTTCAGGCTGTCGCGCAGATGGCGTCGTTTTTGATGGCACTGCTGTGGTGGCGTTATCTGTGGCCGCGTTCGTTTATGGCGCGCTGGCAGGGCGAGCGCCCGCTTGGCGGGGGAGCAGGCAAAGCGTGGAGGCGCATCGCCTGCGTTATCGTGATTGGCCTTGCCCTGCAGGTGGTCGTTGGCTACGTGACCGACGCTGTGCTGTCGCTGTTGCCCGAGGCGGCGGCCGATTACAGCGAACTTGTCGAGGAGACGGGCATGGGCGACACGAGCTATCTGGCCGTCCTGACCACGGTGATCGGCGCTCCGTTTTGCGAGGAGCTGCTGGTGCGCGGTATCATTTTTGAGTTTTCGCTCCGAGCATTTAACCCGCAGTGCCGTCCGCTCTGGAAGCGCCGGCGTCGCGCGCGGGCGCAAGGCGTCGCCATGGTGCCCTGGGCGGCGCCGGACAAGCGAGGCATCGCCGCGGCGATTGTGCTGCAAGCGGCCATCTTTGGCTTTATGCATATGAACTGGGTGCAGGGCTGCTACGCCGGCGCCGCCGGTCTGGTCTTTGGCTGGGTGCTCGTGACCACCGGAAAGCTCCGCTACACGATCCTGCTGCATTTTGCCTTTAACGCCGGGTCGTATCTCATGACGTTGCTGTGGTTTGTGAACACGCCGCTCGACGTGATAATCACGGTCGCGATCGCCGGCGTGATCCTGGTGGAGGCAATGCGCTCGCTGCGCCAAGCGTGCCAGCAGAGCGCTGCGAGCGCATCTACCGCATTCCCGCACTAATTGCGGCGTCCACCTCCGTTGGCACCTTGACGCCCCTGAGCTGCACGGTTGCGCCCGGCAGTGTTCTGCGCACGCGACATGCCGCTGTGCCCCTTGCTGCCCTTAGGCCCCTTGCCGGCACCGCTAGCGCCACCGTGCGGCTTGCCGCCCTTCTTGCCGGTGCCGTGTCCGCCGCCGGCAGACGTCTCGCCCGGGCGTGGCGGCACGGGGCGAATCAGGCAATGCTTGGTGTAGCCGATCAGGTCGCGGCGGCCAGCCTTTTCCAGCGCCTCGCGTACCAGCTTGTAGTTCTCGGGCTTGCGATACTGGATAAGCGCGCGTTGCATGGCCTTCTCGTGCGGGTCGCGCGCCACATAGATCGGCTCCATGGTGCGCG
>CABUGI010000018.1 GCA_902491055.1 uncultured Collinsella sp.
ATGGGCTTTATGGGCGAGGGCGACAAGATCATCGCCATCGACTCCCACATCGACACCGTCGGCATCGGCAACATCGAGAACTGGGATGCCGATCCCTATGAGGGCTACGAGACCGACGAGATCATCTACGGCCGCGGCGGCTCCGACCAGGAGGGCGGCATGGCTTCCGCTACCTACGCTGCCAAGATGATGAAGGACATGGGCCTCATCCCCGAGGGCTACAAGATCATGGTCGTCGGCACCGTCCAGGAAGAGGACTGCGACGGCATGTGCTGGCAGTACATCTACAACAAGGACGGCATTAAGCCCGAATTCGTCATTTCCACCGAGCCCACCGACGGCGGCATCTATCGCGGTCACCGCGGCCGCATGGAGATCCGCGTCGACGTTCACGGCACCTCCTGCCACGGCTCTGCTCCCGACCGCGGCGACAATGCCATCTACAAGATGGCCGACATCATCGCCGACGTTCGCGCTCTCAACAACAACGGCTGCGACGAGTCGACCGACATCAAGGGCCTCGTCAAGATGCTCGATCCCAAGTACAACCCCGAGCACTTCGAGGACGCCCGCTTCCTGGGCCGCGGCACCTGCACCGTCAGCCAGATCTTCTACACCAGCCCCAGCCGTTGCGCTGTCGCTGACTCCTGCGCCATCTCCATCGACCGTCGCATGACCGCCGGTGAGACCTGGGAGTCCTGCCTGGACGAGATCCGTAACCTGCCGGCAGCCAAGAAGTACGGCGACGACGTGAAGGTCTCCATGTACATGTACGACCGTCCGTCCTGGACCGGCGAGGTCTACGAGACCGAGGCTTACTTCCCCACGTGGATCAACAAGGAGACCGCTCCGCACGTCAAGGCCCTCGTCGACGCCCATAAGGCTATGTTCGGTGACGAGCGCATCGGCTGCGAGCCCAGCATGGACAAGCGCACCGGTCGTCCGCTGTGCGACAAGTGGACCTTCTCCACGAACTGCGTTTCCATCCAGGGCCGCTACGGCATCCCCTGCGTCGGCTTTGGCCCGGGTGCCGAGTCTCAGGCTCACGCTCCCAACGAGGTCACCTACAAGGACGACCTGGTCACCGCTGCCGCCATGTATGTGGCTGCCCTGAACCTCTACGATCCGAGCCAGGCCGATGGCGATGCCACCGTGTTCCGCGCCGGTCTGACCAACAACAAGATCGACTAGTCCCATTCCTCGATCTTGTTGAGCCGGGGACAGTTTATGCCCCCGGCACCCCCTGTTGACTTGGGGCCCGCGGTCGTTATCTCCCATGCTTCCTCAACGGTAGCGGGTCCTCGTCATGGTGCTCTGCATGTTCTAGCCACACGCGCATGCCGGCGCACATCTACTCATTGCGATCGTTTCATCTTTAGAAAGGACATTTCCATGGACGCCAAGTTTACCGAGCTCGTCGAGCAGCTGAACGGCCTCGACTTTAAGGGTATGTACGGCAGCGACTTCCTGCACACCTGGGATAAGACCACCGATGAGCTCAAGGCGCTCTACATCGTCGCCGACGCTCTGCGCGAGCTGCGCGAGAACAACGTTTCGTCCAAGATCTTCGATTCGGGCCTGGCCGTCTCGCTGTTCCGCGACAACTCCACTCGTACGCGCTTCTCCTTCTCTAAGGCCGCCAACCTGCTCGGCCTTGAGCTGCAGGACCTGGACGAGAAGAAGTCCCAGATCGCTCACGGCGAGACCGTCCGCGAGACCGCTACCATGATCTCCTTCATGGCCGACGTCATCGGCATCCGCGATGACATGTACATCGGCAAGGGCGACGCCTACATGGCTGAGGTCTCCGAGTCTGTCCAGCAGGCTTACGAGGATGGCGTTCTGGATCACCGTCCCACGCTCATCTCCCTGCAGTCCGACTCCGATCATCCCACGCAGTCCTCTGCCGACATGCTCTACCTTATCAACGAGTTTGGCGGCCTCGAGAACCTCAAGGGCAAGAAGGTTGCCGTCACCTGGGCCTATTCGCCCTCTTACGGCAAGCCGCTGTCCTGCCCGCAGTCGCTGATCAGCCTGCTGCCCCGCTTTGGCATGGACGTCACCCTGGCTCACCCCGAGGGCTACGACCTCATGCCCGAGGTCGTCGAGCGCGCCAAGGGCTATGCCGCCGAGTCCGGCACCACCTTTAAGCAGGTCAACACCATGGCCGAGGCCTTCGAGGGCGCCGACATCGTGATCCCCAAGAGTTGGGCTCCGTTTGCCGCCATGGAGAAGCGCACCAACCTGTACGCCGAGGGCGACGACGCCGGCATCGCTGCGCTCGAGAAGGAGCTGCTCGCCCAGAACGCCACCCATCAGGACTGGTGCTCCACGACTGAGCTCATGGAGAAGACTGCCAACGGCCAGGACACCATCTTTATGCACCCGCTGCCCGCCGACATCTCCGGTGTCTCCTGCGAGCACGGCGAGGTCAACGCCGACGTCTTCGACATGCACCGCGTGGGCATGTACAAGGAGGCCAGCTACAAGCCGTACGCCATCGCAGCCATGATGTTCCTGCAGAAGGTTGCCGATCCCGCTGCTACCCTCAAGGCCCTCGACGAGCGCAATACCGCCCGTTGGTTCCAGGCCTAAAGCCGGATTGAGGTAAGCCATGTAAAGGGGGCGCTCTGCCAACCGGCGGGGTGCCCCCTTTTTGCATCGCGGGCGTGCGGGATAAGCGCTTTCGATGTGGATGCCCGCGGCGCGAGTTATGGGTACGATGGTTTCAGGGGAGGTATCACCATGAAACTTGGATGCGTCATTATGGCTTCGGGCGAGGGCAAGCGGTTTGGCTCTAACAAGATGCTTGCCGATATCTATGGCGAGCCGCTGATTGCCCGGACTATCGATTCGGTTCCCCGGGGCTTTGACGTTGTGGTTTCGACGCGTTGGCCCGAGGTCGTCCAGATTTGCGAGGACAAGCATTGCCCGTGTGTACTGCACGATGGCGAGCTGCGCAGCGAAAGCGTCCGTGCGGGCCTTTCGTGGGGAGTCGAACGCAACTGGAAAGGCTGCCTCTTTTTGCCGGGCGACCAGCCGCTCGTGAGTTCGGATTCTTTTGAGGCTATGGTTCGTGCATTTGACGAGCGTGGCCGCAAGCATCCGGTGCGTCTTGCGTGCAACGGTGAGCCTTCGAGTCCGGTGCTCTTTCCGGCGGAATTGTTCGATGCGCTCATACGTCTTGAGGGCAAGGACGGCGGCGGTTCGATCCTCAAGGGCCGTACCGATGTGGTGTTGGTCGAGGCGCGTGCCTACGAGCTGTGGGACGTCGATACCGCCAAGGGACAGCAACGCATAACGGAGCATATCGCTGCCTGCTCGTATTTTGATCGCGTGGCCAACAGTATTAATCAATAAGGAGCAATTATGATCATCATCAAAAACGGCGCCCTCGTGACGCCCCAGGGGCTTCGCCGCGCTGATCTTGCCATGGATGGCGATAAGATTGTGCGGATTGCCGCGGCGATTGAGCCGGCCGAGGGCGATACCGTCGAGGACGCCGCGGGCTGCTGGGTGTTTCCCGGCTTTATCGACGGCCACACGCACATGCAGTGCTGGACTGGCATGGATTGGACAGCCGATAGCTTTGAAACCGGCACGCGTGCGGCTGCCTGCGGCGGTACGACGACCATCGTGGACTACGCGACGGCTGATCGCGGCGTGACCATGCCCGATGCCTTGGCCGAGTGGCATCGCCGTGCCGACGGAACCTGCACGGCCAACTACGCCTTTCATATGGCACTCGCCGAGTGGAATGAACGCAACCGCGCCGATCTTTCGGCTATGCGCGAGGCGGGCGTATCGTCGTTTAAGACCTACTTTGCCTACGATCATTTGCGCCTGGACGATGCCGAGACGCTCGAGGTGCTCGAGGAGCTCAAGCGTATTGGCGGCATACTGTGCGTGCATTGCGAGAACGGTACGCTGGTGAATGAGCTGCAGAAGCGCGTGTACGAGCAGGGGATTCATGGACCCGAGGGGCATGCGCTCAGCCGCCCGGACGTGTGTGAGGCCGAAGCCGTGAGCCGCCTGCTGTATCTGGCGCACCTGGCCGGCGACGCCCCAGTCAACGTGGTGCACCTTTCGACCAAGTTGGGGCTCGAGGCCATTCGTGCGGCCAAGGCGCGCGGGCAGAAGAATATCTATGTCGAGACCTGCCCTCAGTATCTGATGCTCGACGACACCTGCTATCTGGAGCAGGGCGAGGACGGCTTTGCGGGCGCCAAGTACGTGATGAGCCCGCCGCTGCGCCATGCCGGCGACCGTGCCGCGCTGCGCGAGGCGCTTGTGGCCGGCGAGATCGATACGATTGCGACCGATCATTGCAGCTTTAACCTGCACGGGCAAAAGGACCGCGGGCGCGACGATTTCCGCGCGATTCCCAACGGCGGGCCCGGCGTGGAGCATCGTCCCGTCGCGATTGCCACGAGCTTTGAGGGACAGCTGGGACCCGAGGATCTGTGCCGCTTGATGAGCGAGAACCCGGCGCGCGTGTTTGGCATGTACCCGCGCAAGGGCTGTCTTGCCGAGGGCGCCGATGCCGATGTGTGCGTGTGGGATCCCAAAGCGCGCTGGACAATCAGCGCCGCGACACAGCATCAGGCCGTGGACTACACGCCGCTCGAGGGCTTTGAGGCACATGGCCGCGCCAAGGCCGTGTTTGTGAACGGCGTGCTGGTGGCGCGCGATGGCGAGCCCACCGGAGCCCAGCCCGGCCGCTACGTCCCCCGCTAGCAGCAAAGATGCCGTGTCCCCTCCTCAGTTGCGGTGAAATACGGACTGTTTGCGGCCGTCGGGCGGCCAAACAGTCCGTATTTCACCGCAACTGAGGAGATGGGGCCGGCTACTTGAGGCTGCTGGCGACGACGGGGTGGTCGAGAGCTGCCTCGAAGCGGTCGGCCATCGTTGGGTCGGCAAGCGTGTCGACTTGGTTGAGCATGATGCGGGCATTGTTGAGGTTCAGCATCCGCAGCTCGGCATTGAGCACCATGGCGACGCGCTCTGGGGTGGCAGCGTCGGTGGGCTCGCAGCCGCAATGCTCGCAAAAGAGCTCGGGGCGGTGGACAACCTCGGCGACGGGCTTGCCCAGCCCCGAGGCGCCGACGACCCAGACAACGTTTGCCGTGGCGGCGGGAATTACCGGCTCCCAGGCGGCATGCGCCTTGAGCGGGAGTCGCTTGCTGCCATCTGCCTCGGCCAATACATAGTCAAAGCGCCGCGCCAGCTCGTCGAGCGGCTCGGCAGGGGAGGAGAGCTTACCTGTCTCCGGGTCCAAAACACCTGCCTGGCAGATGCTTCCGCGGGCAAGTCCCGCGCATGCCTCGCAGGTGCAGCCGGGAACATGCAGGGTCCCCGGCTTCCAAGGCGCGGCGTCCAGGCGACGGCTCGACCCGTCCCATGGCACGCCGGCGACGGGAAACATGTGCGTGGTGGTGCAGAGGAGCACCCTGCCGCCGGCGCGCATGAGCTCAAGGCCGAGCGTCTTCAGCAATGTCGACTTGCCGCCACTGCCGATAATTGCGGTAATGCCCGGCTCGATCTTGAGCGCGGAGGCAAGGTTTCCGCTCGTCGTTTCCATCTGTTCACCGCCGTATAATACTGTGATAATAAATAATCATCAGAGTAGCGGTCGAACCGCTTTTGCTCTGCTCAAACCGTAGCACAGGGAGGTGCCCCGGGAATGCTCGTTTATGTTCGCGGCGCTGGCGATATCGCCACGGGCGTCGCCGCTCGCTTGGTTCGCGCCGGCGTGTCGGTCGTTATGGCCGATATCGCGGTTCCCACGTGCATCCGCCGCACAATCAGTTTTTGCGAGGCCATTCGCCTGGGCGAGGTCGAGGTCGAAGGCATTCGCGCTCGCTTGGCACAGACGCCGGCAGAGGCGCTTGCGATTACCGAGGCTGGAGACGTCGCCGTTGTGGTGGACCCCCAGGCCAAGATGCTCGGCGAGCTGAAACCCGCGGCTGTGGTCGACGCGATTTTGGCCAAGCGCAACCTGAGCACCACGCGCGACATGGCGCCTGCCGTCATCGCCGTGGGGCCGGGCTTTACCGCGCCGGTTGACTGTGACGCCGTGGTCGAGACCATGCGCGGGCATTTTCTCGGCCGCGTCATCACCCAGGGTTCGCCCCAGCCCAACACGGGCGTGCCAGGCATTATCGCCGGCTATGGCAAAGAGCGCGTTATTCACAGCCCCGCCGCCGGCGTGTTTCGGTCCGACCGCGCAATCGGCGACATCGTGAGTGCCGGAAACGTGATTGGCTACGCGGGAGATATGCCCATGCGCACGCAGATCGATGGCTGTCTGCGCGGGCTTTTGGCGAACGGCGTGCAGGTGACCGAGGGCTTTAAATGCGCCGATGTCGATCCGCGCGGCGATGCCAGCTATATCAACTACATTTCGGACAAAGCGACGTCGGTCGGCGGCGGCGTGCTCGAGGCACTCGCTATGCTCACCGATGTCTTTAGAGGATAGAAGGCGGCAATGGAAAAGCTCGATGTGGTGAATGCTGCGCTTGGCGCTCTGCGTGCTGGCGAGACGTGCGAGCTGGTGGTCGTGGCCGGCACGGCAGGGTCGTCGCCGCGCGGCGTGGGCGCCTGGATGGCCGTCTTTGCCGATGACAGCCAAGCGGGTACCATCGGCGGCGGCAAGATCGAGCTCTTTGCGCTGGACGAGGCGCGCGAGCTCCTGAGCGCGGGACAGTCGCGTCTGGTCCGCTACACCATGGGCGGCGAGAACTCCGATACCGGCATGATCTGCGGCGGAGCCATCTGCCTGTGCTACCTGCATCTGGATGCGACTCAGGCATCGTTGTTCCAAGAAATTGCCGACGTCTTGGCCTATCGGCGCATCGGCGACTTCGTCATCGACTTTGAGCCGTTTATCGCGAGCGCACTCGAGGGCGATGTGGCCGAGTACCATGGCGAGGAATCGCGCCGCACCATTGCGGGCTGCCCCGGGCTTTCGCTGGTGGAGGAGGGGAGTAAGGTCACCTACACCAACGCCGCCTCCGAGATTCCCCCGGCGCACATCGAGACGCTCTGCCCCGAGGGCCTGACCTATATCTTTGGCTGCGGCCACGTGGGCGCCGCGACGGCGCGGGTGCTCACGGCGGCGGGCTTTGCCGTTGTAGCGTGCGACGATCGCCCCGGCACGTTGACACCCGAATGGGTGCCCGGTGTCTACGACCGTCGTCTGGTCGACTACAAGAAACTGAGCGAGCTGTGCCCCATCGGCCCGCGCGATCTGGTGGTGGTCGCTACAGCAGGTCACAAGTCCGATATCGACGTGGTGATTCAGGCCATGCGCGCCAAGCCTGCCTACCTGGGCTGCCTGGGCTCGCGCCGCAAGACGGCCTTTGTGCGCGCCCGCCTGGAGCAGGAGGGCTTTACACAGGACCAGATCGACGAGCTGCACCTGCCGATCGGCGTTGCCATCGAGGCCGAGGACCCCGAGGAGATCGCCATCTCCATCGCCGCCGAGATGATCCACCTGCGCCGCACCAAACTCGTCCCCCGCAAGCGCTAATCGCATCCCCACCAATAAGTTGCGGTGAAATACGGACTGTTTAAGCCTGTTAGGCCGCCAAACAGTCCCTATTTCACCGCAACTGCTTCTTGGGATCAATTTGTGCGGGGGAGTTGTGGAGTTGTGCAGGCAGACGAGGTTTTTCTGGAAATACGCACCCAATGCGCGTATAGTACCGATTGTTTTGTCGGCTCCTGCTGCGTCGAGTCCAAACCGCGAAATGCCATGAGCGGCGCGGATGCAGCCAGGAGGCACGAGGACAACCCGTCGTGGCCACGCCCCGTGCTTAAAACCCCAAGAAGGAGTGAACAATGGCAGAAGAGAAGTATGTGCCGCGTCTGAAGACCAAGTACAACAACGAGGTCAAGCAGCAGCTTCAGGACAAGTTCCAGTACGAGAACGTCATGATGATCCCCAAGTTTGAGAAGATCGTCGTGAACATGGGTGTCGGCGAGGCCGCTACCGATTCCAAGGCCATCGACGGTGCCGTGCGCGACCTGCGCGCCATCACCGGCCAGCAGCCGATGATCACCCGTGCCCGCAAGTCCATCGCTACCTTCCGCCTGCGCGCTGGTATGCCGATCGGCTGCAAGGTTACCCTGCGTGGCGACCGTATGTGGGAGTTCTTCGATCGTCTGACCTCCGTCGCGATCCCCCGTATCCGCGACTTCCGCGGCATCTCCGCCAAGAGCTTCGACGGCCGTGGTAACTTCTCCATGGGCGTCACCGAGCAGCTCATCTTCCCCGAGATCGACTTCGACTCCGTCGATCACCAGCGTGGTATGGACATCACTTTCGTGACCACCGCCAACACCGATGAGGAGGCCAAGGCCCTTCTGGACGCCTTCGGTTTCCCGTTCAAGAAATAGGTTCACCTGCCCTATAAGCGCCGTTCCCACAAGGGGGCGGCGCTTGGGGCGAACAATACTCTATGTGAGGAGGATATAAGTGGCTAAGACATCGATGATCGTCAAGTGCAATCGCAAGCAGAAGTTCTCTACTCGTGAGTACACGCGCTGCCAGCGCTGCGGCCGTCCGCACTCTGTGTACCGCAAGTTCGGCCTGTGCCGTGTCTGCTTCCGCGAGCTTGCACTCAAGGGCGAGCTTCCCGGCGTTAAGAAGGCCAGCTGGTAAGTCACTACCAGCGTTTCAAGCATCAGTTTGGAACAGGGAAAACGCGCTAAAAAGGCTTTGCCGTTAAGGGCGGCGAAGAACCAAGAGCACGTGTTCATCAAGAACGAAGGAGAATCTGTATGAACCTTACAGACCCGATCGCAGATATGCTTACGCGCATCCGTAACGCTAACTCTGTGAACAAGGCCACGGTCTCCATGCCGAGCAGCAAGAAGCTCGTCGAGATCGCTCGTGTTCTGCACGAGGAGGGCTACATCGAGGGCTACGATGTCGAGGACACCGTTCCCCAGAAGACTCTGCACATCACGCTTAAGTATGGTCCCAAGAAGGCTAAGGTCATCAACGGCATCCGCCGCATTTCCAAGCCGGGCCTGCGTAAGTACACCGGCGTTGCCGACATGCCCCGCGTCCGCGGTGGCCTTGGTACCGCCATTATTTCCACCAGCCATGGCGTCATGACCGACCGCGATGCTCGCAAGCACAACGTCGGCGGCGAGATCATCGCTTACGTCTGGTAATTCGCTCGGTAGGTAGAAGGAAAGGAGATCACCGTGTCTCGTATCGGTAATAAGCCTGTCCAGATTCCCGCCGGAGTCGAAGTGGCAGTCAACGGCAACAACGTTGTCGTCAAGGGCCCCAAGGGCCAGCTCGAGCTCGATGTCTTTGAGAAGCTCGCTATCAACGTCGAGGACAACGTCCTCACCGTTTCCCGTCCCGACGACGAGCGTGAGACCCGTGCCCGCCACGGCCTCACCCGCGCCCTCATCCACAACATGGTTGTTGGCGTTTCCGAGGGCTTCGAGAAGAAGCTCGAGCTCGCCGGCGTCGGTTACCGCGTGCAGCAGAAGGGCAAGAACCTCGAGTTCTCCCTGGGCTTCTCGCACCCCGTGATCGTCGAGGCTCCTGAGGGCATCACCTTCGAGGTTCCCGACAACACCCACGTGAACGTCAAGGGTATCAACAAGCAGCAGGTCGGTCAGATCGCCGCTGAGATCCGCGGTCATCGTCCTCCCGAGCCTTACAAGGGCAAGGGTATCCACTATGTTGGCGAGCACATCCGCCGCAAGCTGGGTAAGGCCGCCAAGTAGTCGTAACCGACTCACTCGCATAAGACCAGCACCCCGTCAGGTGCTGGCAAGATCAACCTTTTTAGGAGTTTACGTATGAACAAGCATAAGGCGAAGCTGGAAGGCCTCAAGCGTCGTCAGCGTCGTGTTCGCGGCAAGGTCTCGGGTACCGCCGAGCGTCCGCGTCTTCGCGTGACCCGTACTAACGCCAACATCTATGCCCAGATCATCGACGACAGCAAGGGCTCCAGCCTGACGCTCGTCTCCGCCTCGACCCTCGAGGCCGAGTTCAAGGGCACCCACACCTCGAACAAGGAGGCTGCGGAGAAGGTCGGTCAGCTCGTTGGCAAGCGCGCCATCGAGGCCGGCATCACCAAGGTCGCCTTCGATCGCGGTGGCCGTATCTACCATGGCCGCGTTAAGGCCCTCGCCGACGGTGCTCGTGCCGCCGGTCTCGAGTTCTAGGAGGTATGTAGCACATGGCTCGTAATCAGAAGCAGCAGCGCGAGGCCTCCGAGTTCGAGGAGCGCGTCGTTTACATCAACCGCGTGTCGAAGACCGTCAAGGGTGGTCGTCGCATGAGCCTCGTCGCTCTCGTCGTCGTTGGCGACGGCAAGGGCAACGTCGGCGTTGGCATGGGCAAGTCCGCTGAGGTGCCCATGGCCATCTCCAAGGCGTCTCTCGATGCCAAGAAGAACATGTTCCACGTGCCGGTGACCGAGCAGGGCACCATCCCGCACGAGGTTCTCGGCCACTTTGGTGCCGGCCGCATCATCATCAAGCCCGCTGTCGAGGGTACCGGCGTTATCGCCGGCGGCGCTGTGCGTCCCCTCTTTGAGCTTGCTGGCATCAAGAACGTCCTGTCCAAGTCCCTCGGTACCGACAACGGCCTCAACATCATCAAGGCTGCCGTCGAGGGCCTCAAGGAGCTCTCCAGCCCTGAGGACGTCGCGGCTCGCCGTGGCCTGACGGTCTCCGAGATGTTCGTCGGTAAGGAGAACTAAGCATGGCTGACACCATCAAGATCAAGCAGGTCCGCAGCACCAACGGTTGCAAGCAGGACCAGGTCCGTACTGTCCGTGCCCTCGGTCTCCACAGGATCCGCGAGGTTCGCGAGATTGCTGACAACGAGTCCGTCCGCGGCATGATCTTCAAGGTCAAGCACCTTGTCGAGATTGTAGAGGAGTAGCAAATGCAGCTTCACGATCTTACTCCCGCGCCCGGTTCCACCAAGAACCGCAAGCGCGTCGGCCGTGGCAATTCTTCGGGTCACGGCACCACTTCTGGCCGCGGTCAGAAGGGCCAGGGTTCCCGCTCTGGCGGCACCAAGGGTGCCGGCTTCGAGGGTGGCCAGACTCCGCTGGCTATGCGCCTGCCCAAGCTTCCGGGCTTCCGTAACCCCCGTCGTATCGAGTACACCGCTGTTAACGTTGAGCGTCTCGAGCGTAAGTTCGAGGACGGCGCTGTGATCGACGGTGCCGCTCTTAAGGCCGCTCGCATCACCAAGAGCGAGTTCGAGCCCGTCAAGGTGCTCGGCAATGGTGAGCTCACCAAGAAGTTCACGGTCAAGGTCGACAAGGTCAGCGCTTCTGCGCAGGCCAAGATCGAGTCCGCCGGCGGAAAGGTCGAGCTGCCGTGCTAAATGGTCTTAAGAATGCTTTCCGCATCAAAGAATTGCGCGAAAAGATTCTTTTTACCATAGCTATGCTCGTCGTGTACCGCATTGGTGCGCACGTTCCTGTGCCCGGCATTCCCTTCCAGGGGATGCTGGGCCTTTTCTCGACCGATAACAATTCGGTCGCCGCAGGTGCTATGGCCCTCCTGAATCTTTTCTCTGGCGGCGCGTTGAGCTATGTGTCGGTGTTTTCGCTGGGCATCATGCCTTACATCACCAGCTCGATCATCCTCCAGATGCTCCAGGCCGTCGTGCCTTCCCTGCATGAGCTTGCCCGCGAGGGCGAGGTCGGTCAGACCAAGATTGCGCAGTATTCGCGTTACCTCACCCTGGCTCTGGCAATCCTCAACTCCGTGGGTTACCTCTTCCTCTTTAAGAGCTTCGGCATCAGCTTCAATGGCGCCGGCGCTCCCGAGATCATCTTCGACCTCATGATCGTCGGTACGCTCACCGCGGGCGCCATGCTGATCATGTGGATTGGTGAGCTCATCACCCAGCGCGGTATCGGCAATGGCATGTCGCTGATTATCTTTGCGAACATCATGGCCGGTCTGCCGCAGGCTATCTTCTCCAGCACCGAGGGCAATGCCGGTGGCATCATCACCATGGTGATCATCTGCGCCATCATCCTGCTGGTTATCCCGCTGATTGTTTTCCTTGAGCGCGGCCAGCGCCGCATCCCGGTCTCCTACGCTAAGCGCGTCGTGGGCCGTCGCATGATGGGTGGCCAGACCACCTACCTGCCCATCAAGGTCAACACCGCGGGTGTCGTGCCGATCATCTTCGCTTCGGCGCTGCTGTACTTCCCGGCTCAGATTGCCGTGTTCTTCCCCGGCATCGGCTGGATCCAGGCAGTTGCCTCTGCGCTTTCGCGCGGCTGGCTCAACTGGGTGCTTAACGTTGTCCTCATCGTGTTCTTCGCGTACTTCTACACCTCCATGGTGTTCAACCCCGATGACACGGCCGACAACCTTAAGAAGCAGGGCGGCTTTATTCCGGGCGTGCGTCCGGGTAGGGCTACCGCGGCCTACATCAAGAACGCGCTCAACAAGATCACGCTTCCCAGCGCTGTCTTTTTGGCGCTCATCGCCATCGTGCCTTCGATCATCTTCTCCTTCACGGGTAACCAGCTGATTCAGGCATTTGGCGGCACGTCCATCCTCATCATGGTCGGCGTCGTGCTCGACACAGTCGATAAGCTCGAAGGTCAGATCAAGATGTATGATTACGATGGATTCTTTAAATAGGCTAGAGGAGGATTGCTCATGAACCTCGTATTGCTCGGAGCTCCGGGTGCCGGTAAGGGCACCGTCGCACAGGAGCTCGTCGCCGAGTTTGGCGTCGCCCACATTTCCACGGGCGACCTGCTGCGCGCTGCCGTCAAGGGTGGCACCGAGCTTGGTATTCAGGCTAAGAAGTACATGGACGCTGGCGAGCTCGTTCCCGACCAGCTCGTGATCGACCTTGTCAAGGAGCGCCTTGCCGCCGATGATGCCCAGCAGGGCTTCATCCTCGACGGCTTCCCGCGCAACACCGCTCAGGCTGTGACGCTCGATTCCGAGCTCTCCGCCATGGGTCGCGAGATCGACTGTGCCCTTCTGGTCGATGTGGCCCCCGAGGTCATCATCGATCGTCTGTCTTCGCGTCGCACCTGCCGCGCCTGCGGTTACACCGGCACCGCTGCCGATGCTACCTGCCCCAAGTGCTCCGGCGAGATGTATCAGCGTGACGACGACAAGCCCGAGACCATCAAGAACCGTCTCGACGTCTACGAGAAGTCCACGAGCCCGCTCGTCGACTACTATCGTGGCCAGGGTCTGCTCAAGTCGGTCAACGGTGACCAGGCTCGTGAGACCGTGTACGGGGATGTCAAAGAGGCTCTCGGTCTATGATCAAGATTAAGTCTGCAACGCAAATCGAGCAGATGAAGAAGGCAGGAGCGCTATCTAAGATGGCGCTCCGCCACGTTGGAGCCATGGTGCGCCCCGGCGTTTCGACTTTTGAGCTCGATCAGCTCGCGGAGCAGATTATCCGCATGCATGGCGGCACCCCGGCCTTTAAGGGTTACGGCGGGTTCCCGGGGACCATTTGCGCATCGATCAACGATGCCGTGGTCCACGGTATTCCCAACCCCGACATGATCCTGCGCGATGGCGATATCATCTCTATCGATACGGGGGCCGTTGTCGACGGTTGGGTCGGCGATAACGCTTGGACGTTTTTCGTCGGCACCCCCACGCCCGAAGCCAAGGCTTTGTGCGAGGTCACGCGCGATTGCCTTAAGGCTGCCATCGAGCAGGCTGTTCCCGGTAACCATATCGGGGACGTCGGTTATGCCGTTCAGTCCCTCGCCGAGTCTCACGGTTACGGCGTGCTTCGTGATTATGTGGGCCATGGCATTGGCCGCGTGATGCACGAGGACCCCAACGTTCCTAACTATGGAAAGAAGGGGAGGGGCGTTCGCCTCCAGGCCGGCATGGTCATTGCCATCGAGCCTATGGTTACGATGGGTTCCAACCATGTGAGCACGGGCTCCGACGGTTGGATTGTTACGACCAACGACCACCTGCCCGCCGCGCACTACGAGAACACCGTCGCCATTACCAATGACGGTCCGGTGATTCTCACCACGGATGCCCAAGGTGCTTGGTGCTCCCTCCAAGGCGGAGAAATGTAACAAGTTCCATTTAGTTGTGGAGCCATTACGAAGTTATTACGATGCGTGCATACGTGTTGTAGAATACTCAATCGCTGTCGTTTTCTAGAGAAAGATGATTGCTTGTGAAGAAGGAAGACGCAATTGAGCTCGAGGGTACGGTAAAGGAACCGTTGCCCAACGCCATGTTTAAGGTCGAGCTCGAGAACGGTCATTCGGTTCTGTGCAACATTTCTGGCAAGATCCGAATGAATTACATCCGTATTCTCCCCGGTGACAGGGTTGTCGTGGAGCTTTCCCCGTACGACCTGACCCGCGGCCGCATCACCTATCGCTACAAATAGCGGCACGCATACACGCACTCCATTTCCGACTGCAGGCTTAGCTCAACCTACGGTCGGATTGTGTGTGAAGACCAGCCATAGTTTTAAACGCCTGCGGCTGGGCGAGTAGATAGTAGGGAAGTAGTTTGAGCGCTACCGAAAGGAAGAACGATGAAGGTACGTCCTTCGGTCAAGAAGATGTGCGATAAGTGCAAAATCATTAGGCGCCATGGCAAGGTCCTCGTCATTTGCGAGAACCCCCGTCATAAGCAGCGTCAGGGTTAAGAGAGGAGACTACGTTGGCCCGTATTAATGGTGTCGACCTCCCGCGTGAGAAGCGCGTTGAGATCGGTCTGACCTACATTTACGGCATCGGCCGCACCACTGCGACGAAGATTTGCGTCGAGTGCAACGTTAACGTGGATACGCGCGTTAAGGACCTCACCGAGGATGAGGTTAACGCCATCCGTGATTATATCGATAAGAACCAGATCATGGTTGAGGGCGACCTCCGCCGTGAGCGCAACCAGAACGTCAAGCGCCTTATGGACATCGGCTGCAACCGCGGCCTTCGTCACCGCAAGGGCCTCCCGGTCCGCGGCCAGCGCACCCACACTAACGCTCGTACCCGCAAGGGCCCGAAGCGTCAGATCGGTGCTAAGAAGAAGAAATAAGGAGCGCTAGATAGATGGCTACTGCTAAGAAGAACGTTCGCGCTGCCCGTCTGAAGCGCGCGGACCGTAAGAACATTTCCGTGGGCCAGGCTCACATTCGTTCTACGTTCAACAACACGATCGTTTCGATCACCGATCCCCAGGGCAACGTCATTTCCTGGAAGTCGGCTGGCCAGGTGGGCTTCAAGGGCTCCCGTAAGTCCACGCCGTTCGCTGCCCAGATGGCTGCCGAGGCTGCTGCCAAGCAGGCCATGGAGCACGGTATGAAGAAGGTTTCCGTCTTCGTCAAGGGCCCCGGCTCCGGTCGTGAGACCGCCATCCGCTCCCTCCAGGCTGCTGGCCTCGAGGTCTCGAGCATCCAGGACAAGACCCCCATTCCGCACAACGGCTGCCGCCCCAAGAAGCGTCGCCGCGTGTAACTGAAAGGATCGTATCAATATGGCAATCGACAGGACTCCTGTTCTTAAGCGCTGCCGTCAGCTCGGGATCGATCCCGCTGAGCTCGGTTACAGCAGCAAGAAGGAATCTATCCGTCAGCCCAAGCGCCGTCGCAAGGAATCTGAGTACGGCATGCAGCTGCGCGAGAAGCAGAAGGTCAAGTTCATCTATGGCGTTCTGGAGAAGCAGTTCCACGGCTACTTCAACAAGGCCCGTAAGATGAACGGCGTCACCGGTGAGAACCTCATGATCATTCTTGAGTCTCGCCTCGACAACGTCGTCTTCCGTCTTGGCTTCGCCCGCACCCGCAAAGAGGCTCGTCAGTCCGTCCGTCACGGTCACTTCACCGTGAACGGCAAGCGCGTGGACATCCCGTCCTACCGCGTCAAGGCCGGCGACGTCGTCGCTGTCGGCGAGAAGTTCCGTGACCTCCTCCCCATCAAGGAGGCCCTGATTTCCTCCGAGCGCTTTGAGGTCCCTGGCTGGCTCGAGGTCGATATCGAGAAGCTGTCTGGTAACGTGCTCGCTCTGCCGACGCGTGAGCAGATCAGCGGTGATATCAACGAGCAGCTCATCGTCGAGCTCTACTCTAAGTAGTCCATCCGGGCTGCTGAGGCTGGAGGTAATACATGTCAGAATTCATTAGGCCTCAGGTTCAGGTCGAAGAGATCAACGAGACGTCTGCTCGTGTCTCCGTCGAGCCGCTCGAGCGTGGTTACGGCGATACGCTGGGTAACTCCCTTCGTCGCGTTCTTCTGTCCTCGCTCGAGGGTGCCGCCGTCGAGGCTATTCAGATCGATGGTGCGCAGCACGAGTTCATGACCATCCCTAACATGGTCGAGGATGTCACCGACATCGTCCTGAATGTCAAGGGTCTTGTCTTCAGGGCTCTCGGCACGACCGACGAGGCGACCGCCACCATCTCGGTTGACGGCCCCTGCGAGGTCACCGGTGCGGACTTCTTTATTCCGTCCGAGTTTGAGCTGGTCAACCCCGAGCAGCACATTGCTACGCTCACCGAGGGTGGCCATCTCACCATGAGCATGCGCATCGGCTATGGCCGCGGCTATGTTTCTGGCGAGGCCAACAAGCGCGACAACGATCCCATCGGTGTGATCCACGTCGACTCGCTGTACTCGCCGGTTTCCCGTTGCGCCAAGCTCGTTGAGGCTTGCCGTGTCGGTCAGCACACCGACTACGACCGCCTTGTCCTCGAGATCGAGACCAACGGCTCCATCGCCCCGCGCGACGCCGTGGTCCAGGCTGCCAATATCATCAACCAGCATATGGCCGCCTTTATGAACCTTGCCGAGACCCCCGAGGTCGAGGAGGAGGCTTCGATCTTCGCTCCCGAGGTCACCAACGACAACGCCGAGCTGGACAAGCAGATCGAGGATCTGGACCTTTCCGTCCGTTCCTACAACTGCCTTAAGCGCGCCAGCATTCACTCGGTCCGTCAGCTCGTTGAGTTCTCGGAGAACGATCTGCTCAACATCCGTAACTTCGGTGTTAAGTCGATCGAGGAAGTGAAGGACAAGCTTGAGTCCATGGGCCTGAGCCTGAAGGCTTAATGCTTCGCATATTTGAGGAGAAACTAGACCATGCGTCACAACGTTAAGAAGGGCCTGAAGCTCGGCACCGATGCGAGCCACACCAAGGCCATGAAGAAGAGCCTTGCTAAGGCCCTCTTCGAGAACGACCGCATCAAGACCACCGAGACCCGCGCTAAGGCGCTGCGTTCGGTCGTCGATCCGATCATCACTTGGGCCAAGAAGGGCGACCTGCACTCTCGTCGTCTGGCTATCGCCAAGCTCGGCGATAAGCAGCTCGTTGCCGAGATCTTCGACAAGGCTGCCCAGGGTATGTGGCAGGACCGCAACGGCGGTTACACCCGCATCATGAAGCTCGGTAACCGCAAGGGCGACAACGCTCCCATCGTTATCATGGAGCTCGTCACCGAGCCTTGCACGCCTAAGGCCAAGAAGGCTGCTCCGGCCCCCAAGAAGGCCGCTGCTCCCAAGAAGGTCGAGGCTGCCGAGGAGGCTCCTGCTGAGGAGACCGCTGAGTAGACAATCCGTCTGCATAGGCTATATTCGAGGGGTACGTTCGCGTACCCCTCTTTTTTTGTCGAAATGCCATTGCCTGTTTGTTGGGAGCGCCCATGACCGCGCCGTCTGATTTCAATTCGATTCCAGAGCTCGATGCCACGCTCGTTTTCCGCGTGGCATACGATGGCTCGTCCTATAGCGGCTTTGCCGAGCAGCCGGGACAGACGACGGTTGCGGGTGAGCTGCGTCGAGCCATCGAGACGCTGCTTCGCCGTCCGATCGATCTGACGTGCGCGGGTCGCACCGATGCCGGCGTGCATGCCGTGGCTCAGTACATCAGCGTGCCCGTAACGGACGCTGAGCTCGCCCTAACGCGCCGTAGGTGGCTGCGGGCTATGGATGCCCTGCTGCCCAAAGATATCGCCATCAACGAGGTCTACAAGGCCCGTAAAGGCTTTTCTGCACGTTTTGACGCGCGTTCCCGTACGTATACGTACCGTATTGCCGATCGAGATGCGCGCCCCGTGCTGTCCCGCGGTGCGGTGTGGTGGCATCGCTATCCCTTGGATGTTGAGGCTATGTCTGCTGCCTGCCCCGCGCTGCTGGGCGAGCAGGACTTTAAAAGCTTTTGCAAGGTTGCTTCTGCCGTGGGCAAACCTACGCACCGCTGCGTAATGCGCGCCGAGTTTGGCCATGAGGTTGCGTTTGGCGAGGACATCCTGACGTTTACCATCGAGGGCAATGCGTTTCTGCATTCGATGGTCCGTACGATCGTTGGCACGCTTGTCGCGATTGGCATGCATCGCCGTGAACCCGAGTGGATGCGCGAGGTCATCGATGCTTGCGACCGTACCGCTGCGGGCCCCACGGCTCCTGCCTGCGGCCTTACGTTTATGGGCGTGGATTACGATCCCGCCGAGCTCGTCGTGCTCGACTAGGGGAGGGCTCGACGCGTCGTGCGTCGACACCCATTATCTGTGGGCTGCGCGTGTGCAACATCTGTTCTTGGCGTGCAATACAACCGGTGTCTCATTGCTTTTATTGCCGGGGTGTACCATGAACCACGATTTGATTCATTGCTGTCGAGAGGACGGATAACTTGGTTCGACGTGGCTCGCATCCGCGACTTTCGGTGATCCTTGTGGTAGAAGGTTCGCCCAGCTATGCGATGCGTGCGCTCGAGAGTATCCAGAACCAAGACCTCTACGATTTGCAGATTGTCGTTGTCTGCCGCGATGCTGCGCCCGGTGTGCGCCATTCGCTTCAAGTTGCTGCCGACAGGGACATCCATATTGATTTGATTGACGTCGAGGACGCGAAGCGCGGTGCTTGCCTTCGTGCCGGTTTTGCTGCCTCGCGTGGCTCTCAAATCATCGCTATGAACGCCGATGAGTGGTTTGCTCCGCAGTCCCTTTCCAAGATGGTCGATATCGCGTGCGATACCGCAGCAGACATAGTGTTCCCCACGGTGTCGCTCGACCGCTATGATGCACATCGAGAGCGCCATTCGCGCGTCTTGGATGCTGCTCATATTTCCATTGATGGCAAATCTTCGATGGTGGCCGGGCTGCCTCAGTTGATTTTAGGCGGCCTTGTCGTTCAGACCTCTGGCGTGATGTACAGCCGCTCGCTGTTTGAGGCATGCCTTTTGTGCGACAAGGTGTTTCGCACAGTTGGGTTTATGGCATGCGCGCTTTCGCAGGCACGATGCGTGTCCGGCTGCGGCGATGCTTGTTTCCACGCGGCGGCACCTAAGCTTACAGATGCCTTTGATCCCACCATGTATGCCAAGGTATCCGATGATGCCCGAGCGCTCGACGAGCTTGCGGACTCACTCTCGGAAGCAGATAGCGGTGGTCGGCTTAAGCTGGCAAGCCAGAAGTTCTACTTTGCCGGACTAGTCGCCTGCATCGAGAATTTGTGTCTGAGCCCGCATGGGGTGTCGTCAATCGAGCGTTCCGCCCGCATGCGTGATATGCTCGAGGCGCCTCGAACCCGTCAGATGGTCGCTGCGCTCAAGGATAACCATCGGGGACTCGGTCTGTTGTTTGGGCCGATCGCCAGCGCCAAGCCCGCGCGCTGCGTGATGTGTACGCATCTGGCAGCTTTTCTTAACCGGACGGGCGCAAAAACCGCCTAAACGGCTCATTTCGAAACAAATTTGCATAGAATTGTTTCGAAATGCGTTCTTATACACAAAAGCCTTCAAATAGCGTTAAACTATTCAATCACTGATTGATTGTCTCCGCCATCTTTTGGAGAGAGGGTTTGTATGGCTAAAAAACGCAATGGGCGCCAGGATGCCATTAGATATATTGTGCGCAATAAGGACGTCCGCACGCAGCGCGTGCTGGTCGATGAGCTCCGCGCTATGGGCTTTGATTGCACGCAGGCGACTGTCTCTCGCGATATTGCCGATATGGGGCTGCGTAAGCTCCCCGAGGGTATCTATGTTCTGGCAGAGGACCTGCACCTGCAGCGTATGGTTTCCGAGCTCGTAACGGGCGTTCTGCGCACCGATAATCTGGTTATGATCAAGGCTCAGCCTGGTACGGCTTCCGGCATCGCCGCCGCCGTTGATGCGGCAGAGTTGCCCGATGTGCTTGGCTCGCTTGCCGGCAACGATACGATTTTGGTTATTGCCCAGACGGCCGAGGACGGCGAGCGTCTCGAGGCGCTGATCAATAAGCTGAGCAATTCTCGCAAGTAGGCGTGCGGGTCGTGCGCTCGGCACTGTGTGCGTGACATGGTGGCTTGTAAGGGGGTATCGACGTTGGTCGGTACCCCCTATATTGTTTGCCGGTATAAAGGCCGTCCACCAGGTCGCTTTAAACTAAAAGGCCCCCGAGCACTTTAATAAGCTGCTCGGGGGCCTTGTTGCTAATGGCCGGATGAATTTCTAGCCAACCGTATCGTCAGGCGTGGGAGAGGGGTCGGGAGTGGGTGTAGGCGTAGGCGTAGGCGTAGGCGTAGGCGTAGGCGTGCCGCCATCGCCGCCGGTCGAACCACCAGTGGAGCCGCCCGTCGAGCCACCGGTCGTACCGGTGCCGCCGGTGGTGTCGCCGCCCGTGGTCTCGGTGGTCGTGGTCGTCGTGGTAGTCGTTGTGGTGGTTTCCTCTTCGTCCTCGTTCTCGTCCTTGTCGTCGTTCTCCGTCTTCTTGGTGTTGTTGGTGCCGTAGAACTTCCAGACGCTGTTGTTCTTGTAGGTGGGCGCCGTTCCGGTCGCAAACTCCTCGCGCTCGGTACCGGTCAGAACGGTGTTCATAAACCGCTTAAAGACAGGCAGGTTGGTGCTGTCGCCCAGCAGGTCTGTGCCGTATTTTTGGATGGGAATCTCGCCCGCGGAATAGCCGGTCCACAGGGCGCACGCCAGCTGCGGGGTATAGCCGCAGAACCACAGGTTGGTGGTGTTGTCGGTGGTGCCCGTTTTGCCGGCATAGGGCTGGTTGACGCTCAAGGCGCCGGCAGCACCCGTACCGCTGCCCTGCATGACGCCGGACAGAACATCGGTGACCGCGGCGGCCTCGCCCTCGGTAAGCACCTGTGAGGGATTGTCCGTGTGCTGGTACAGCACCGAACCGGTACGAGAGTCAATCTCGGTGATGGCGATCGGCTGGCGATAGTAGCCGCCGTTGGCAAACGTCGCGTAGGCGGCGGCCATCTCGAGCGGCGAGATCGAGCCGGTGCCGAGCGTCATGACGGGAACGTCCTCGATGTTGTCCTTGGCGGGATCGATGCCGAGCTTTTTGACGAGCGAGATGATCTTGCTGTTGCCGACGGCTTCCGCCACCTGGATGTAGCCGGTGTTGGAGGAGTATGCCGTCGCCTGCTTAAGCGTGATGTTGCCATAGCTATGGTTGGCGTAGTTTTGGACCTCGGTCGTGGTGCCCTTGGCCTTGAGCGGCGAGTTGCAGTTGAGGGTGACGTTGGGGTTCATGCCGTTTTGGATGGCAGTTGCCAGCGTAAAGGCCTTAAAGGTGGAGCCGACGGGACGCTTGGCCGTGGCATGGTTTACGTGGTTCTCGTCGGCGTTGTAGTCGTAGCCGCCCACCATGCACTTGATGTAGCCGGTCTTGGGATCGACGACGACCATGCCCATGTCCAGGCCGTCGAGCGAGAGCGTGTCGAGCTGCTCGCGAACGGCATTCTCTGCCACCTGCTGCATCGTGGGGTCGATGGTGGTCTTGACGGTCAGGCCGCCCTTAAAGAGCACGTCGGTCGAGAACTCCTGCTCCAGCAGCTGCTTAACATAGGCGACAAAGTAGGGCTGCGAGTATACGTCGACGCCGCTGCCCGAGATTTCGGTCACGTTGAGGGTGATGGGCTCGGCCTGTGCGGCATCGTGCTCCTCCTGCGTAATGTGGCCCAGACGCAACATGTTGTCGAGGACCTTGTTGCGACGGGACAGCGCCAGGTCGGGGTTGACCGTGGGGTCGTACTGCGAGGGCGAGTTGGGAAGGCCGATGAGCAGCGCGGCCTCGCTCAGGGTGAGGTCGGCGGCGCTCTTGGACAGATAGGTCTCGGCTGCGGCCTCGATGCCGTAGGCGCCGTGGCCGTAATAGATGGTGTTGAGGTACATCATGAGGATCTCGTCTTTGGAGTACATATCCTCCATCTTTACGGCGATGTAGGCCTCGCGCACCTTACGCTCGATGGTCGAGTCGAACTGCTCCTCCTGCAGGATGGTGTTGCGCACCAGCTGCTGGGTGATAGTCGAGGCGCCTTCGTGCCCGCCGCCGAGGGTTGCCACCGCAGCACGCGCGATACCCCACAGGTCGATACCGCCGTGCTCGTAGAAGCGCTCGTCCTCGACGTCAACGGTGCCCTGCAGCACGTAGGGGGAGACCTCGTCCTTGGTGATGGACTTACGGTTTTGCGTGTAGAAGCTCGCGATCTTGTTGCCGTTGCAGTCGACGATCTCGGTGGGCTCGCTCACCAGATACGCGTTGGCGTCGGTGTAGTCGGGCAGATCGGACAGCCAGCGGTTGACGTTGCCGACCATGCCGATGCCAAATGCCACGCCCGCAATCAGCAGAAAGCCCAAAAACGAGAGCAGGATTATGGGCAGAGCATGCGTCTTTGAACGGCTGTGTCCCTGTCGTTGGCGAGGACCCATATATTGACCTCCAGGTATGTCGTGCCGGACGGTGGATGTGCCGTCGGGGCAGGATGGACATAAGTTATTACACGATAAACCAAACGGGGTGCGCGAGGCCTCGTGTATGCTGGAAGACGGCATTTTTCAGAGTGAATGCATACCTTGGTAAGGAGTTTGTCGATGGCGATTCGGACGATGGGGCCGAGCGGACAATACGAGACTGGATTGGATGCTGCTGGTGCGGCGCTGCCCGAGTTGCTGGCGCCGGCGGGCGGGCTCGACCAGATGCTTGCGGCCATCGCCGCGGGTGCCGATGCCATCTATGCGGGGTTGGGCGGCTTTAACGCCCGTGTGAGCGCCCATGGCTTTACGGATAACGAGTTTGCGCGCGGCTGCGCCGTGGCGCATGCCCATGGCGTGCGTGTGTACGTAACGCTCAACGTGTACGTGTTTGACGATGAGTTGTCCGACGCGGTGGTGTTGGGAGCTCATGCACTGGAGCTGGGTGCCGATGCTCTGATTGTCGCCGATGCCGGGTTGGCCTGCGCGCTGCGCGCGGCGATTCCCGGGGTCGAGATTCACCTGTCTACGCAGGCGGGCGTTCATAGCGAAGGCGCCGTGCGGCTTGCCGCCGATGAGCTGGGGGTCGAGCGCGTGACGACGGCACGCGAGCTGACGGTCGACGAGATTGCGGCGCTATGTGCCACGGGCGTGCCCATCGAGGTATTCTGCCACGGTGCGATTTGCATCGACTATTCGGGGGCGTGCGAGTTCTCGGCCCTGCGGCGTGGGCGCTCGGCGATGCGCGGCGACTGCACGCAGCCGTGCCGTCTGGCGTACGACCTGGTGGACGAGGCTGGACAGAGCGTTGTCGCCGTCGAGGGAGATCGCCTGCTGTGCCCGCGCGACTATCTGGGTATTGCGCATCTGCCCGCGCTTGTAGATGTCGGCGTGGCGTCGCTCAAGATCGAGGGGCGCATGAAGAACCCCGATTACGTATTCAACGTGGTGCGGGTGTGGCGCCGGGCACTCGATATGCTGTGCGACGGCGCGTGGGATCCCGGTGCCGTGGAAGAGCTTGAGCGCGAGCTGGGAAGGTCGTTTAACCGTGGGTTTACCGATGCGTACCTGCGAGGGCGTTCGGGTGCCGAGCTGATGAGCTTTGAGCGCGCGATTAACCAGGGCGTGCGCGTGGGGCGCTTGGTCGCTGTGGGCCACGAAGAGGTGACCGTTGAGCTCGACGCCGCCGTGGCGGCGGGTGACATGCTCGAGATCCGGTTTTATCCGGGTGTCGACGCGCGTCCCGATGTGCCCAAGCGCTGGCCGCAGGTGCCCTGCCCGGTGGATGCCGCAGCGGGGGAGCGCGTCGTCGTGCATTGCAAGCGTAAGGTGGGCACGGGCTGCGAGGTATACCTGATTCGCAGCGCCGGCGTGTTGGATCAGACGGCGGCGGTGTTGGAGTGCATGCGGGCCGAGGCGGATGCGATTGCGCCCGTTGCTCGTGCCGTTGAGGTGCTGCCCTTTGAGGACGTTGCGGTGGATGGCGGTGCGTCGACGGAGTTGGTGGAGTGCGCGGTTCCCACTCGCATGGTTTTTGCTTGGCAGCTGATGGATGCCGACCCGCGCGGAGAACTCGATTTGTCCGACGCCGTTGTGGTGCTTGACGAGGTGTGCCGCGTGAGTGATGCTGACCGGACCCGCTCACTGATGCAGCGTGCCGGGCGCGTCGTCTGCCGCAACCTGGGACAGGTGGTGATCGCTCGCGAGCTGGGCGTGACGTTTGACGTGGCGGCGCCGGTGTTCTGCGCGAATCGGGCCACGCTTACCTGGCTGCGCGGACTCGGTGCGGGGCGGGTGTACTTGCCGGCCGAGTTGCTCGGCAATGATGCGGAGCGTATTGCCGAACTGGCTGCTGAACCCGGCGTCTTGGGTCCGGTCGACGCCGACCGTCCCGAGCTTATGGTGTGCGAGCACTGCCTGCTGACCGCCGAGGGCGTCTGCGCCACCGATGCGACGGGACAGGTTCGTTGCCGCGACTGCTTGCGTCGTCGGCAGGTACGCTATCTGGTCGAGCGTGACGGTACACGTCTGCCAGTTGCCATTGACGCATGCGGCAGGACGAGGATTTTCCTGTCGTAGGTGCTGCGTCGCGTCAGTTTGTTATCATAAGAGAGTTTATGGACTTCCAGCACCGCCGTTTTCGGCGAGGGTGCTATAGCAAAAGGAGGATACCCAATGCTGTCTGTTGACGAGCAAATGCGTATCATCACCTCGGGCGCCGCGCAGATCGTTCCCGAGGCCGACCTTCGCAAGAAGCTTGAGAAGGGCGAGCCCCTCAACATCAAGCTCGGCGTCGACCCCACCAGCCCCGACCTGCACCTGGGCCATGCCGTGCCGCTGCGCAAGATGCGTCAGTTCCAGGACCTGGGCCACAACGTCACCCTCATCATCGGCAACGGTACCGCGTTGATTGGCGACCCTTCGGGCAAGAATTCCACCCGTCCGCAGCTTTCGCAGGAGCAGATCGAGGCCAATGCCGAGACCTACGTGAGCCAGGCCATGAAGATCCTGGATCCCGAGAAGACCACCATCGTGCACAACGGTGACTGGATCCTTTCGATGGATCTGGCCGGTCTGCTGCAGGTGTGCTCCAAGTTCACCGTCGCCCGCATCCTCGAGCGCGACGACTTTACCAAGCGCTACCAGTCTCAGACGCCGATCGCCCTGCATGAGTTCCTGTATCCCGTGATGCAGGCTTTCGACTCCGTGCAGATCAAGGCCGACGTCGAGATGGGCGGCACCGATCAGCTCTTCAACCTGCTCGCTGGCCGTGAGCTCATGGAGAAGATGGGCATGGAGCCGCAGATCGCGCTCACCATGCCGCTGCTCGAGGGCACCGATGGCGTGCGCAAGATGTCCAAGTCCTATGGCAACTACATCGGCCTGACCGACGCTCCCAAGGATATGTTCGGCAAGACCATGTCCATCCCCGACGAGATGATCGGCAAGTACTATCGTCTGGCCAGCTCGCTCACCCCGGCCGAGGTCGACAAGATCGACGCCGCCCTGGCCGATGGTTCTGCCGACCCCTACGAGCTCAAGCGCGCTCTGGGCCGCGACCTGTGCGACACCTACCACGGCGCCGGCGCCGGAGACGAGGCTCAGGCCGAGTTCGACCGCGTGTTCAAGGAGGGCCAGCTTGCCGACTTCCCCGAGAAGCATGTCGAGCTGACCGTCAACGACGAGGGCCAGATCTACCTCGCCGGCCTGCTCAAGGACTTGGGCCTTTCGGCGAGCGCCGGCCAGGCTCGTCGCGATATCGACGGCGGTGGCGTCAAGATCAACGGCAAGGCCGTGGCTCCCAAGAGCTACAACATCGATCCCAGCGCCCTCAAGCTGGGCGACACCCTTTCTGTGGGTAAGCGCAAGGGCTTCAAGTTGATTTAGTTCCGCCGTTCTACCGAACGGCGGACCGGCCGACGCTGCGCGGGCCGCATTTGGACAATCTGACGTTCAACTTCAAGGGCGCGACCAGAAGGTCAGCGCCCTTTCGTTTCACGTCACCTTG
>CABUGI010000019.1 GCA_902491055.1 uncultured Collinsella sp.
CCGAGGCACTGTCGGCAACATTCATGGCTATGCTCAACCCCGGCGACGAGGTCATTATCCCCACGCCGGCCTTTGGCCTGTACGAGAGCATCGTCGTGGCCAATCACGCCAAAGCGGTCTTTTTGGATACGGAGCCTGCGCAATTCCAGATTGACGAGGACGCACTTCGTGCTTGCGTGACGCCGGCGACCAAGGCCATCGTCATCTGCTCGCCCAACAATCCTACGGGTTGCATCCTCAACACGGCGTCACTCGACGCCGTGGCGCGCGTGGCAGAGCAGGCGGGCATCTACGTGGTCTGCGACGACGTATACAACCGCCTGGTTTATGTGGATGGCTACGAGCGCTTTGCCCAGCGCCACCCGGAGCTGCGTGAGCAGACGGTAGTCATCGAGAGCTTCTCCAAGCCCTGGGCCATGACCGGCTGGCGCTTGGGCTGGCTCGCAGCCGCAGCCCCCGTCATCGCCGAGATCGCAAAAGCCCACCAATACCTAGTATCGAGTGCCGTCTCCTTTGAGATGGACGCCGCAGCGCGAGCCCTGACCGTCGACCCAACCCCCATGCTCAAAGTCTACCGAGCCCGCCGCAAACGCGTGCTCGCAGCCTTAAACGCCATGGGTCTCGATGTGGTAGAGCCCGCAGGAGCCTTCTACACTTTCCCGAGCATCAAAAAGTTCGGCCTAACCAGCGAAGACTTCTGCATCAAAGCCATCAAAGAAGCAAACGTAGCCCTAGTCCCAGGCGACTGCTTCGGAACCGAAGGCCACATCCGCCTAAGCTACTGCGTCTCCGACAAAAATCTGGACGAAGGCCTCCGCCGCCTGTCCACCTTCGTTTCAACCCTATAACCATCAGGGACGCAACACATCAGCCCATCGACATAAGGGTTATGCGTGGGGCGCGCCGGCCAACGGACACGAGGATTCGCAGCAAAGGCAACGTAGCTCCGGCCGGGAGGGGCAGGGCGAGTTTTCCGTAGATTCCGCACGAGCCGAAGGCCACTTAATGTGGCCTTCGTGCGAGCCCAGGACTTGACCGAGCGGAAAACTCGCCCTGCCCCTCCCGGCCGGAGCGTATGCAGGGTTTGTGTACGAATCCTCGCGCCCGTTGACCGACGCCGGGGTCCCCGCCATAATACTTTCGGTTCACGCACGAATCCGCTGCCAGAGACAGCCGGTGCAAACGGGCATCGCCCGCGAGCTTAATGGGATATCCCGCCAGCCGAGGTGGTCGAGTAGATATGTCTTCTCGCCCCCGTCGCTCATGCAGCGCGGGGGCTTTCTTTTTGGACATGCCCCCGTCACGTCCTTGTGGCGGACCGTGCCCGGAAAGAATTCGAGGAGGTGTAATTCATGCCCCAGCAGTACAAAATCGACAAGGTTGCAGAGATCGAGTCCCGTATCGCCGAGAACGCCGGTCTGTTCGTCGTCAACTACAACGGTCTGACGGTTAAGCAGGCTCAGGAGCTGCGTCATCAGCTTCGCGAGTGCGGCGCCGAGATGAAGGTCTACAAGAACAACCTGGTCAAGATCGCTCTCAAGAACCAGGAGCAGCCCGAGCTCGACGAGATCCTCGCCGGCCCCGTCGCTTATGTGTTCTACGAGTCCGAGCCGGTCGAGGCCGCTAAGGCCCTTAAGGACTTCTCTGCTAAGTCCAAGGGCGTCCTTGAGATCAAGGGCGGTATCTCCGACGGCAAGGCCGTTTCCGCTGATGATGTTAAGGCTATCGCCGAGCTGCCCACCAAGGATCAGCTTCTCGGCCAGATCGCCGGTCTCATCTCCGGTTTCGCTCGCGACATCGCTGTCTGCGTCAACGGCGTTTCCTCTGGTCTCGCTCGTTCGATCCAGCAGGTCTCCGAGCAGAAGGCAGCCTAGTTGCTGTTTTCACCCGCGGCGGCAACGCCGCACCCCTGGCGCATTCGCGCCGTGTTTTAACTGATCTCCGTGCACAGACACGGAAACCGAAAGGACTTAGAAATGGCTAAGCTTACCACCGATGAGATCATCGATGCTCTTAAGGAAATGACCCTTCTCGAGGCTTCCGAGCTCGTCAAGGCTATCGAGGACACCTTCGGCGTTTCCGCCGCTGCTCCTGCCGCTGTTGTCGCCGCTCCCGCTGCTGGCGCTGCTGAGGCCGAGGAGAAGACCGAGTTTGACGTCGTGCTCGAGGGCTTCGGCGACAACAAGATCCAGGTCATCAAGGCCGTCCGTGAGCTCACCAACCTTGGCCTGAAGGAGGCCAAGGAGGTCGTCGAGGGCGCTCCCAAGGCTGTTCTCGAGGGTGCCAAGAAGGAGGACGCCGAGGCTGCCAAGGAGAAGCTCGAGGCTGCTGGCGCTGCTGTCACCCTCAAGTAATCAGGCTTTCTCGCCAGATTTCTTTGCAGACGGGGTTCGCATTGCGAGCCCCGTCTTTTTTGTTTTGGCCCTTCATTCCCATTGCTCGGCGCGCAGAACACCGTTGTCTTCGCCGTGCCAATCTCGTTACCGCTGGGGCGTAAAATTGCACCATTCGAGCAATAATTTGCGTTGACCTGCTGAAGAATTGCGTTTGCCTTACGGCGACGTATGTCTCCGGCGGTAAGATACTTCGGTATCGCAATTTGGTCTGCGGCCGCCGTGCCGCACGCACAGGGCGCATTCTGCGCCTGCGAAAGGATCCTTGAATAATATGAAGGCAATCATCCCCGCCGCCGGTCTTGGCACGCGTTTTCTGCCTGGCACTAAGTGCACGCCCAAAGAGATGCTGCCGGTGCTCGACAAGCCGGTCATTCAGTATGTCGTTGAGGAGGCACTCGACCCCGAGGAGGTCGACGACGCCATCATCGTTACCTCTCCCGGTAAGCCCGAGCTGCTGAGCTACTTCCAGCCCGACCGTTCGCTCGAGAACCTGCTGCGCGAGCGCGGCAAGAACGCCTATGCCGATGCCGTCGCCCACGCTGGCGGTATGCCGGTCGACTTCCGCTATCAGTACGAGCCCAAGGGTCTCGGCCATGCTATCCGCTCTGCTGCCGACGCCGTGGCAGGGGAGAACTTCCTGGTTCTTCTGGGCGACTACGTTGTGCCTAACTGTGATATCTGCGACAAGATGCTCGCCGTTTCCAAGGAGCACGGTGGCGCTTCGGTTATCGCCGTCGCTGCTTGCTCGCCCGAGGAAGTCAGCCGCTACGGCGTTATCGCCGGCGATCGCGTTGGCTCGCTCGAGGGCTTCGAGAATGCCGCCGACGACGAGCCCGGTGCCGTTTGGCGCATCGGCGGTCTGGTCGAGAAGCCCGCTCCCGAGGCGGCTCCGTCCAACCTGTACATTGTCGGCCGTTATCTGCTGAGCCCGCTGGTCATGGACCTGCTCGCCGATCAGCAGGCCGGCAAGGGCGGCGAGATCCAGCTCACCGACGCCATGGCCCGCTCGCTCGACCGCGAGGCCATGTACGCTGTCGTTATCGACCCGCTGTTGGGCTACGACACCGGCACCCCGTCTGGCTGGATGGCAACCAACGCCCTCATGGCCGCAAGCGATTCTCGCTTTGCCGATGCCTTCTGGGACGCCATCGACGAGCGCGGCGGATTGATGCGCAAGTAAGCCTTCGGACATCGACATTTACGGGCGCGGACCTCGGTTCGCGCCCGTTTTTTATAAGAGCTGCGATTGCCGGCTCTCTGTTCACAGAAAATATATGAACAGATGTTCGATACACATACATCTACCTGCGTGTTTTCTGCCGAAAAACTTTGCTACTCCAAAAACTCAATCGCGTCAAGGCTTTTCTTGCCCAACGGTCGGTACCTGATAAACTATTAGGTTGCGATAACTGGCGAAGCCATGCCTCGCCAACCCACCGAGCATTTCCGTGAAGGAGGAAAAACCTGGTGACCTACGCATACACTGCCACTGAGCGCAAGCGCGTCAGCTTCGGGAAAATCCCGGAGGCCATGGAGCTCCCCAACCTTATCTCTGTTCAAAGGGAATCCTTTGAGCGTTTTAAGGACGAGGGCCTTCGTGAGGCGTTCAAGGAATCCAGCCCCATCCAGAGCCAGAACCATGTTCTCGAGGTTACCTTCGGCGAGCATCAGTTCGGCGACCCCGCGCACACCGTCGAGGAGTGCCGCGAGAAGGATATGACCTATCAGGCCCCGCTTCTGACCGACGTCCGTCTCACCAACAAGGAGACCGGCGAGATCAAGGAGCAGCTCGTCTTTATGGGCGACTTCCCCATGATGACCGATCAGGGCACCTTCATCATCAACGGTACCGAGCGTATCGTCGTCTCGCAGCTCGTCCGCTCCCCGGGCGTGTACTACAGCTCCGAGATGGATTCAGGCAAGCAGATCTACAAGGCCCAGATCATCCCGTCCCGCGGTGCCTGGCTTGAGTTTGAGGTCGACAAGCGCGACCAGCTCATGGTCTCCATCGACCGTAAGCGCAAGCAGAGCGCCACGATGTTCCTGCGCGCCCTTGGCATCGCCGTCACCAACGACGACATCATCGAGCTGCTCGGCAACTCCGATGTGATCAAGCGCACCCTGGAGCGCGACACCGCCCTCACCCGCGAGGACGCCCTCATCGAGATCTACCGTCGCCTGCGCCCGGGCGAGCCTCCCACCGTGGACGCTTCCCGCAGCCTGCTCGAGGGTCTGCTCTTCAACCCGCAGCGCTACGACCTGGCCCGCGTCGGTCGTTACAAGGTCAACAAGAAGCTCAACCTCACCACCGAGGAAGAGGTCACGGTGCTCACCGACGAGGATATCGTCGCGACGCTGCGCTACCTCCTGTCCCTCGCTGCCGGCGAGCAGGGCTTCAAGGTCGACGACATCGACCACTTTGGCAACCGCCGCATCCGTACCGTCGGCGAGCTCGTCGCCAACCAGTTCCGTATCGGCATGAGCCGTATGGAGCGCGTCGTCCGTGAGCGCATGAGCTCCCAGGACATCGACGAGATCACCCCGCAGTCGCTCATCAACATCCGCCCGATCGTTGCCTCCATCAAGGAGTTCTTCGGTTCCTCGCAGCTCTCGCAGTTCATGGACCAGGCGAACCCCCTGACCGGTCTGACCCACAAGCGCCGTCTGTCCGCACTCGGCCCTGGCGGTCTTGCCGGCCACAAGTCGGGCTCCAGCCGCCGCACCAACGTGCCGACGGCCGTCCGCGACGTTCACAACTCGCACTACAGCCGCATGTGCCCGATCGAGACCCCCGAAGGCCCCAACATCGGCCTGATCGGCTCGCTCGCCCTCTACGCCCGCGTCAACGAGTATGGCTTCATCGAGGCTCCGTTCCGTCGCGTCGAGAACGGCGTTGCCACCGACCAGATCGACTGGATGACCGCTGACGAGGAAGAGAAGCACGTCATCGCGCCGGCCAACACGCCGCTCGATCCCAAGACCAACGAGTTCATCACGACCGATGCCGAGGGCAAGATCGTCCGTCCGCACACCGTGATCGCCCGTACCCGCGACTTCGACGGCTCCTTCGGCGCTCCCGCCGACGTGCCTGTCGAGGACGTCGACTACATGGACGTCTCGCCGCGTCAGATGCTCTCCGTCGCAGCCACGCTGATCCCGTTCCTTGAGCACGACGACGCCAAGCGTACGCTGATGGGCGCTAACATGCAGCGTCAGGCCGTGCCGCTGGTTCACCCCGCCGCTCCCTATGTCGGTACCGGCATGGAGCGTCGCGCTGCTCTGGACTCCGGCGAGGTCACCCTGGCCAAGAACGCCGGCGAGGTCATCTTTGCCGACGCCGCCAAGATTATCGTCAAGCATGCCGGCGGCATGGACGAGTATCACCTGGCCAAGTACCAGCGCTCCAACCAGTCCACCTGCATCAACCACCGTCCGCTCGTGCGCGTCGGTGACACCGTTGAGCAGGGCGAGCCTCTGGCCGACGGTCCTTCGACCGATCACGGCGAGCTCGCACTGGGTCAGAACCTCACCGTGGCCTACATGCCGTGGGAAGGCTTTAACTACGAGGACGGTATCGTCGTGTCCGAGCGCCTGGTGGCCGAGGACCTGCTGACGACCATCAACATCACCCGTCACGAGATCGACGCCCGCGACACCAAGCTCGGTCCCGAGGAGATCACCCGCGAGATCCCGAACCTCTCCGAGGACATGCTTGCCAACCTCGACGAGGACGGCATCATCCGCATCGGCGCCGAGGTCGGCCCTGGCGACATCCTGGTCGGCAAGGTCACGCCTAAGGGCGAGAGCGCTCTGACCGCCGAGGAGCGCCTGCTGCGCGCCATCTTCGGTGCCAAGGCCCACGACGTCCGCGACACCTCCCTTAAGATGCCTCACGGCGCTTATGGCCGCGTCATCGACGTCGTCCGCTTTAGCCGCGAGAACGGCGACGACCTGGCTCCCGGCGTCAACGAGCAGGTGCGCGTCTACGTCGCCCAGCGTCGTAAGATTCAGCAGGGCGATAAGATCGCCGGCCGCCACGGCAACAAGGGTGTTATTTGTAACGTTCTGCCGGTCGAGGACATGCCCTACATGGCTGACGGTACCCCGATCGACGTCATCCTCAACCCGCTGGGCGTTCCTTCGCGTATGAACGTCGGTCAGCTGCTCGAGTGCCACCTTGGCTGGGCTGCTGCCTGCGGTTGGGATACCGAGCAGGCCGACTCCGACAAGTACGTCCCCGGTCCGTTCTTCACCGCGACGCCTGTCTTCGACGGCGCCAAGGAGGACGAGATCGCCGAGGTCATTCGTCGTGCTAACAAGAACATGCTCAACAAGGCCACCGCTGCCTTTGGCGATCACATGCGCCCCGAGTTCGTCACCCAGCTTGACGAGCGCGGCAAGACCCGCCTGTTCGACGGCCGCACCGGCGAGGAGTTCCGCGAGCCCATTACCGTGGGTACGTCCTACATCCTCAAGCTCGGCCACATGGTCGACGACAAGATCCACGCCCGTTCGACCGGCCCTTACAGCCTGGTTACCCAGCAGCCGCTGGGCGGCAAGGCTCAGTTCGGCGGCCAGCGTTTCGGCGAGATGGAAGTTTGGGCACTGTACGCTTACGGTGCTTCCAACGTCCTGCAGGAGATCCTGACCGTCAAGTCCGACGATACCGTGGGCCGCGTCAAGACCTACGAGTCCATCGTCAAGGGCGAGAACGTTCCTGTCCCGGGTATCCCCGAGTCCTTCAAGGTTCTCGTCAAGGAGATTCGCTCCCTCGCACTGGACATCGAGCCCATGCACGATGCCGACGAGGACGCCTCCGCCCCTGTGACCGCCGAGGAGACCTCTGCTCTCGACGACCTGGCTGCGCTCGCCGGCGTTGACGCCGACGTCGAGGCCGAGGATGCCGAGACCGACGAGGCGCCCGAGGCTGTCGCCGCCACGACCACTGATAAGGAGTAGTTGACTGTGGCAGATTTCGAAGCTACTGATTTTGACTCGGTAAAGATCTCCCTTGCCTCCGCCGACCAGATCCGTTCCTGGTCGCACGGTGAGGTCAAGAAGCCGGAGACCATCAATTACCGTACCCTCAAGCCCGAGAAGGACGGCCTGTTCTGCGAGAAGATCTTCGGTCCCGCCAAGGACTGGGAGTGCTCCTGCGGCAAGTACAAGGGCATCCGCTTTAAGGGCATCGTCTGCGAGCGCTGCGGCGTCGAGGTCACCTCGGCCAAGGTGCGTCGCGACCGCATGGGCCACATCGAGCTCGCCGCTCCCGTGTCCCACATCTGGTACTTCAAGAGCCCCACGAGCTTCCCGATGAGCCGTATGCTCGACATCAAGTCCAAGGACCTCGAGAAGGTTCTGTACTTTGCCAGCTACATCATCACCGAGGTCGACTACGAGGCTCGCGAGGCCGACGCCGACGACCTGCGCGAGGAGCTCGCCGCCGATCTGGAAGAGATCGATGCCGAGTGCGCCCGCCAGATCGAGTCCCTCAAGGAGCAGGGCAACCCCGAGAACTTTGACGAGTTCTCCGACGAGGAGCCGCTGACCCCCGAGGAGATCGCCTCCGGCATCGTCGACATCGAGGAAGAGTGCAAGGACGAGAAGCAGCTCCGCACGGACGCCTTCAACGCCTTCATGAAGCTCAGCGAGCGCGACCTCATTTCCGATGAGCCGCTGTTCCGTGAGATGACCCGTTACTACTCCATGTACTTCAAGGGTGGCATGGGTGCCGAGGCCGTCCGCGACCTGCTCGCTGCCATCGACCTCCCCTCCGAGGCCGAGAAGCTCAAGGCCATCATCGCCGACGAGGACTCCCAGAAGCAGAAGCGCGAGAAGGCCGTCAAGCGCCTCGAGGTCGTTGACGCCTTCCTGAAGGGCGGCAACAGCCCCGCAAACATGATCCTGGACGTCATTCCTGTCATTCCGCCCGATCTGCGCCCGATGGTCCAGCTCGACGGTGGCCGCTTCGCCGCATCCGACCTCAACGACCTGTACCGTCGCGTGATCAACCGTAACAACCGACTCAAGCGCCTGCTCGACCTGGACGCCCCTGCGATCATCGTGAACAACGAGAAGCGCATGCTCCAGGAGTCCGTGGACGCCCTGTTCGACAACGGCCGTCGTGGTCGCCCGGTCTCTGGCCGTGGCGGTCGCCCGCTCAAGTCGCTCGCCGAGGCCCTCAAGGGCAAGCAGGGTCGTTTCCGTCAGAACCTGCTGGGCAAGCGTGTCGACTACTCCGGCCGTTCGGTAATCGTTACCGACCCCAAGCTGCTGCTGCACCAGTGCGGTCTGCCCAAGACCATGGCGCTGGAGCTCTTCAAGCCCTTCGTCATGAAGCGCCTGGTCGAGCTTGGCAAGGTCGAGAACATCAAGGGCGCCAAGCGCGCTATCGACCGCGGTGCCACCTTTGTGTGGGATATCCTCGAAGAGGTCATCGACGGCCGCGTCGTGCTGCTCAACCGTGCACCGACCCTGCACCGTCTGTCCATCCAGGCCTTTGAGCCGGTGCTGGTCGAGGGCAAGGCTATCCACCTGCATCCGCTGGTCTGCTCGCCCTTCAACGCCGACTTCGACGGCGACCAGATGTCTGTCCACGTGCCGCTGTCCAGCCAGGCTCAGGCCGAGGCCCGCGTGCTCATGCTCTCTGCGAACAACCTGCGCTCGCCGGCATCCGGCAAGCCGGTCAACATCCCTTCGCAGGACATGATCATCGGTGTGTACTACCTCACCCAGGTTCGCGAGGGTCTGCCGGGCGAGAACCACGTGTTCTCGAGCTTCGACGACGCGCTGCACGCCTATGACTGCCGCTCCGAGGTCGACATGCAGGCCAAGATCCAGGTCCGCGTGTCCGCTGCCGATGCCAACGTCATCAACGAGGACGGCACCCGTATCTTCCGCGTCAAGAACGGCAAGAACGAGTTTGTCGACTACGACGTCACCGGCAACAAGACCGCGCGCTTCGAGACCTCTATCGGCCGCATCATCTTCAACCGCCAGTGCCTGCCCGAAGACTACGAGTTCATGAACTACAAGATGGTCAAGGGCGATGTGGCCAAGCTGGTTGCCGACTGCTGCGATCGTTACCCCGAGGCCAAGGTCGGCCCGATCCTCGACGCCATCAAGTACTCCGGCTTCCACTACGCTACCCGCGCCGGCCTCACCATCTCGGTGTGGGACGCTCTTATCCCTGCCGAGAAGCAGGAGCTGCTCGACCGCGCCCAGGCCAACGTCGACCAGATCAACGAGTACTTCGAGGAGGGCTTCATCAACGAGACGGAGCGCCACATCGAAGTCGTTAACGAGTGGACCGCTTGTACCGATAAGGTTGCAGCGCTCATGCTCGACATGTTCGACGAGGAGAACCCGCTGTACATGATGGCCGACTCCGGCGCCCGTGGTTCTAAGACCCAGCTGCGTCAGCTCGGCGGCATGCGTGGCCTGATGGCAGACATGTCCGGCGAGACGATCGACCTTCCCATTAAGGCGAACTTCCGCGAGGGTCTGCTGCCGCTCGAGTACTTCATTTCGACCTACGGCGCCCGTAAGGGCCTGGTCGATACCGCATCCCACACCTCGGACTCTGGTTACCTGACCCGTCGTCTGGTCGACGTGGCCCAGGACGTCATCGTCCGCGAGGAGGACTGCGGTACGCACGAGGGCGTCACCTATAACCTCATCATCCCCGGCACCACCGACCTCAACACCGACCTCGTCGGCCGTTGCTTCATTGAGGACGTCGTGGCTCCCGATGGCACCGTGCTCTTTGAGCAGGACGGCTACATCGAGAAGGTCGCCGACATCCAGAAGATGGTCGATGCGGGCCTCAAGAAGGTCAAGCTTCGCGCGCTGCTCACCTGCCGCTCCAAGTACGGCGTGTGCCAGAAGTGCTACGGCTGGGATCTTTCCACCCGTCGTCCGGTCGCCATCGGTACCGCGGTCGGCATTATTGCCGCCCAGTCCATCGGCGAGCCCGGTACGCAGCTTACGATGCGTACCATTCACTCCGGCGGCGTCGCTGGCGTCGACGATATTACGCAGGGTCTGCCTACGGTCAGCCGTATGTTCGATATCGTCGGCAACGTCAACGAGAAGATCCTGGGTCGCGAGGCTGAGCTGGCTCCGTACTCCGGTCACCTCTCGATTAAGCCCGAGAAGTCCGAGTACGTGCTGACGCTCACCGACTCCGAGGATCACACCCGTGTCCTTGACGAGCGTCGCGTCCCCGCTTCGGTGCGCTTTATGCCCGAGATCGAGGACGGCTGCGAGGTTCGCGCCGGCGACCAGATCACCAAGGGCTTCGTCAACTTCCGCAACCTGCGCAAGCTGACCGACATCGAGTCGACGATGCACACCTTCGTCGAGAGCGTCAAGGACGTCTACACCAGCCAGGGCGTCGACCTGAACGACAAGCACATCGAGGTGCTCGCACGTCAGATGCTGCGTCGCGTTCAGATCACCAACCCCGGCGACTCCAAGTACCTGCTTGGTCAGTACGTCGACCGCTACGAGTTCGCCGACGAGGTCGAGCGCGTTGCCCGTCTGGGCGGTCAGGCTCCCGTGGCCGAGCCCGTCATCCTGGGTACGCTCAAGGTCGCGTCCAACATCGACTCCTGGCTGTCGAGCGCTTCGTTCATCCGTACCGCCGGCGTCCTTACCGAGGCTGCCATCGAGGGCAAGGTTGATCACCTGCTCGACCTTAAGTCCAACGTCATCGTCGGTAAGAAGATCCCGGCCGGTACCGGCCTCAAGCCGTACGCCAACGCCAAGCTGACGTATCGTACGGCCGACGGCTACGTGGACATCGACGGCCCGGCTTCGCCCAACGCCAAGTCGCTGCCCGAGTGGGCTCCGGTGGAGCTCAAGGACCTGGACGAGCAGCTCCCGCAGCAGCTCGACTGGGCCGGCTACGACGAGTTTGGTGGTGCTGACGGTTCGTTCACCCGCAACGGCCACACCATCTCCGCCGAGAAGGCTCGCCTGTACCTGTTCGACGACCTGGGCGTGTCGCAGCGCTGGACCAACAAGTTCAGTGAGGTCGGCATCGAGACGGTCGGCGACCTGGTCGGCAAGTCCGAGGAGGATCTGCTGCGCATCGATGGTATCGGTGCCAAGGCGATCGAGGAGCTCCGTGACGGCCTTGAGGCCCACGACCTGCTCTACATCCTCGAGAACAACGACGACGTTGCCGACGAGGAAGACCTCTCGCAGCTGCTGCAGATGGTCTTTAGCCCCGACGGTCCGGACGACATCCTGCTGGGCACCTCTGCCGCGCCGACGCATCACGCCGACGCCGACGAGGAGCTCCTGGGTGCTCCGATCGACGACAAGAAGGCTCCCGCCAACGGTGCCATCAACGAGGACATGGCTTCCCTCGACGAGCTGCTCAACCAGCTCGTGGACACCGACGACGCCGAAGAGGCCAAGGACAACGACGAGGAGTAACTAGTTCCGCCGTTCTAACGAACGGCGGCGACCTCCGTCGCTGCGCGGCCCCCAGAGCTACAATCTGTCATTCAAAAGGCAGGGCATGACCAAAAGGTCAATGCCCTGCCTTTTTCATGCCACCTTGTACGCTCTGGGGGCCGCTCGCTTGCGTATGCTCAACCTGTTGCGTTCCATTGATCCCTTGCCAATAAAGGACAGGTTTATTTTGGTAGGTTTTTCCTGCTTGAATTTGAAACAATTCGTCCGGCCAGAGCGTATCTATGGTGAGGGCCTCATCGATAATCATTAACGTCACCGGGAGGTGATTATGGAAGAACAAGCATTTAGACAGGCGGTCGAAGATCACCGGGATGTCGTGTTTCGGATCGCATTGACGTACCTGCGCGATTGCGCCGATGCCGACGATGTTGCCCAAGACGTCTTTCTTAAGTTGCTTAAAAGCGATGGACACTTTGAAAGTCGGGAACATCTTCGTCGCTGGCTTATCCGGGTCACGATCAATGAATGCAAATCGCTCTTTCGAAAGCCATGGAGGCGTGTGGAGGATATTGAGAACCTGGCCGATTCGCTTTCGGCGGCGCAGGATGAGACCAAGGCGGTCCTGTCAGACGTTATGCGACTTCCGGAGCGATTCCGTGTTCCCATCGTGCTCTATTACTATCTGGGCTTTTCGACCTCAGAGATTGCCGAGTTACTGCATGTGCCAGCCGCTACCGTTCGAACGCGTTTAGCTCGCGGTCGATCGAAGCTCAAATTCATCCTAGAGGAGGGCGACCGTGAAATCCAATCAAATCAAGCGGGCCTTCGAGTCCATCCAAGCCGATAGCAATCTTGCAGATCGCGTCCTTAATACCGCTGCGGGTGAGCCGCTTCATCGAAAGGGCCACGCGAAGCCTCTCTATGTTGCCGTAATCGGATGTCTTGCCGGAGTGCTGGCGACCGGAGGAGTCGCCTACGCCGTCGTCAATTCCAGTTATTTTGCCTCTGCCTGGGGAAACCATGGAAACGGAGAGTCCATTACCTGGACTCAAGGTGGCTCGTCGGGGACTAAATATACCTACACCAGAGAGTTTGGTGATGGTATCGCGCCCCAAAGCTTGGAGGGTTCAGTACAGAAGGTCAATCTGTCCGTCGAGGGCAACGGCTATACGCTTGATATCCATGAGATGGCAATCGACCAAAACGGCTGCGGAGCCGTGACGTTTACGTTGTCCAATCCAAATGGAGTTAACTACTACAAGCCAGCAGCAGAGATTGGCGAACTTGTTCTCTATGGTGAAGAAGAGCAGGGCATCGGCACGCCCGATATGAAGTTCGGCGAGGAATGGCCTGACACACGCAGCACAATTGATAAGGACACATCAAGCGATACTGTCATTAATGGCACGATGTACTTTGCCGCTATGGATCGCGAGCGAGATTTGCAACATGCTGTCACCTGGAATATCCATTGGACCGAGGGTGAAGGTGAGAGTGCGAGGCGGTTTGAGGCGTCGACACCCGAGTTCAATATTGGAGCGTACGTCGATACAAAGGAACTCCGCTCCGGTGACTCGCCTCTTGAGATTAGCCCGTTTTCCATCCAGACGCACATCGATGATTTGGGCTATGAAGCAGTTGATAATAAGCTGACCGTCAGCTACAAGGATGGATCGGAGCAGATTATCGAAGATGACGACGCAGGGGTGTTCAACTTATATTTTTCTTATGAGCGCAATAGCGGAGAGAACATCTGGGTGCCAACGAAGTTGATTGATGTCGATCAAGTTGTCTCGGTAACCCTTGAAATTGTGAGGTATACATCAACAGGGGAGACCGAAACGAAAGAGCCCTTTACCATCGTCTATTCGTAAGATTTGGGGTCGCTTCCTACTAGGGGAAGCGGCCTCTTTTGCGTTAAATGGAAACGCCGCCGATTTCCATGCGACAGATGAGAGCAGATCACCGCTGGAGCGCGACGTTTCCCCAGATAAAACCGACCAAAATAAACCTGTCCCTATTTGGAAGGGAACGTTGCCCCGACAAGCACGTCGGATTCCCGGTCCGGGCGGCCCGCTGTTTAAGTTTGTCGCGAGTTCCGCACGCAAAGGAAAGCACTTAATGTGCTTTCCGTCTTGCGCAGGACTGTAGAGCAGCAAACTTAACCCCTGTGCCGCCTGGACCGGGAATCCGCCCATGCGCACAGGAAGGGATCCCTTTTGTGTAGGGTTTGCGGAAATGTGCCCATTTTGGGATACGCCCGGCGGCGTGGTCTGTTGACGGCACAGCTAACGCCACGTATCCTATCGAACTGCGTGTTTCGTAGGGGGATGCTGACCCCTCGATTCAAGCCGTTGCACTTTACAGAAAGCTGGAATCATTCGAGAAGGAGTACGCTTTGCCTACTATTAACCAGCTGGTTCGCCAGGGCCGTCGTTCCGTGCCCAAGAAGTCCAAGAACGCTGCTCTGCAGCACAACTCCCAGAAGCGCGGCGTGTGCACCCGCGTCTTCACCACGAGCCCCAAGAAGCCGAACTCGGCTCTTCGTAAGGTTGCCCGTGTTCGCCTCGTCAACGGCATCGAAGTTACTGCTTACATCCCGGGTGAGGGCCACAACCTGCAGGAGCACTCCATCGTGCTCGTCCGCGGCGGTCGTGTCCGTGACCTCCCTGGTGTCCGTTATCACGTCATCCGTGGCGCCTACGACGCTGCTCCGGTCCAGAACCGTATGCAGGCCCGTTCCAAGTACGGTGCTAAGCGCCCCAAGGCTAAATAAGCCAGATAACGTTTTGATACTTTCGCCGTGTGCCGCCTAAGCGCCGCACGGTAGACACTTAAGGAGATTTCACATGCCGCGTCGTGCAGCAGCTAATCGTCGTGAGGTTCAGCCTGACGCCGTTTACAACAACCGCCTGGTGACTCAGCTCATCAACAAGGTCCTTCTTGACGGCAAGAAGGCCACCGCTGAGCGCATCGTTTACACCGCTTTCGAGATCGTTGCCGAGAAGTCCGAGGGTGGCGACGCTCTCGCTACCTTCAAGAAGGCTATGGACAACGTCAAGCCCACGCTCGAGGTTAAGCCCAAGCGTGTCGGTGGCGCTACCTATCAGGTCCCGATGGAGGTCAACTCCCGTCGTTCCACCGCTCTGGGTATCCGCTGGATCGTCAACTTCTCCCGCGCTCGCAAGGAGAAGACCATGGCCGAGCGTCTCGCCAACGAGATCCTCGACGCTTCCAACGGCCTGGGCGCTTCCGTCAAGAAGCGTGAGGACGTCTTCAAGATGGCCGAGGCCAACCGCGCGTTCTCTCACTATCGTTGGTAAGTTAAGGTAAGGAACTAACATGGCTAAGCCTAAGTACAAGCTTTCCGATACCCGTAACATCGGCATCATGGCCCACATCGATGCCGGTAAGACCACCACGACCGAGCGTATTCTTTACTACACCGGTAAGACCCACAAGATCGGTGAGGTCCATGAGGGCGCTGCCACCATGGACTGGATGGTTCAGGAGCAGGAGCGCGGCGTAACCATTACCTCCGCTGCTACCACGTGCTTCTGGAACAAGGACGGTAAGGACTACCGCATCCAGATCATCGACACCCCGGGCCACGTTGACTTCACCGCCGAGGTCGAGCGCTGCCTGCGCGTCCTCGATGGTGCTGTCGCCGTCTTCGACGCCGTTGCCGGCGTTCAGCCCCAGTCTGAGACCGTTTGGCGTCAGGCTTCTACCTTCAACGTCCCCCGCATCGCCTTCATCAACAAGTATGACCGCGTGGGCGCTGACTTCTTCAACGCTATCGAGACCATGAAGGATCGTCTCGACGCTAACGCCGTGGCCGCTCAGGTCCCGATGGGCGCCGAGGACAACTTCTGGGGCGTCATCGACCTGGTCACCATGACTGCATGGGACTTCAAGGCCGACGAGAAGGGTATGACCTACCCCGAGCCGATGGACGAGATCCCGGCTGAGTTTGCCGACATCGCTGCCACCAAGCGCGAGGAGCTCCTCGACGCTGCTGCAAGCTTTGACGACGAGCTCATGGAGAAGATCCTCATGGAGGAGGACTTCACCGTCGAGGAGCTCAAGGCGGCTCTGCGTAAGGGCGTTCTGGCCAACGAGCTCAACCTCGTCTTCGTGGGCTCCGCCTACAAGAACAAGGGCGTTCAGGAGCTGCTCGACGCTGTCGTCGACTACCTGCCCAGCCCGCTCGACGTTGAGGCTGTCACCGGTACCGATCCGGACACCGGCGAGGAGATCCAGCGTCATCCTTCCTTCGACGAGCCCTTCTCCGGCCTGGTCTTCAAGATCATGACCGACCCGTTCGTCGGTAAGCTCACCTATGTCCGCGTTTACTCCGGCCGCGCCGAGTCCGGCTCCTACGTGGTCAACGCTTCCAACGGTCAGCGCGAGCGCCTCGGCCGCATCCTTGAGATGAACGCCGCCGAGCGTATCGACCGTGACGACGCTGCTGCCGGCGACATCGTCGCTTGCGTCGGCTTCAAGAACTCCACCACCGGTGACACCCTGTGCGCCGAGGGCAAGGAGATCGTCCTCGAGAAGATCGAGTTCGCTAAGCCCGTTATCGACGTTGCCATCGAGCCCAAGACCAAGGCCGAGCAGGACAAGATGTCCCTGGCTCTGACCAAGCTCGCCGAGGAGGACCCGACCTTCCAGGTGTCCACCAACCACGAGACCGGCCAGACCATCATCGCCGGCATGGGCGAGCTGCACCTCGAGATCATCGTCGACCGTCTGCTCCGCGAGTTCAAGGTTGACGCTAACGTCGGTAAGCCCCAGGTTGCCTACCGCGAGACCGCTGGTCACGACGTCGAGAAGGCTGAGGGCAAGTTCGTCCGTCAGTCCGGCGGTCGCGGTCAGTACGGCCACGCCGTCATCAAGCTCGAGAAGATGGAGGAGGGCTTCGGCTACGAGTTCGTCAACGCTATCGTCGGCGGCGTCGTGCCCAAGGAGTACATCCCGTCCATCGACAAGGGCATCCAGGAGGCCCTGAACACCGGTGTTATCGCCGGCTTCCCGGTCCTCGACGTTAAGGTCACCCTGTTCGACGGTTCTTACCACGAGGTCGACTCCTCCGAGGCCGCCTTCAAGATCGCCGGTTCCATGGCTATCAAGGACGCCCTCAAGAAGTCCGATCCGCAGCTGCTCGAGCCGATCATGGCTGTCGAGGTCGAGACCCCTGAGCAGTACATGGGCGACGTTATGGGCAACCTCTCCGGTCGCCGCGGCAAGATCGAGGGCATGGAGGATCGCAAGAACAGCAAGCTCATCCGTGCCAAGGTGCCGCTGGGCGAGATGTTCGGTTACGCTACCGACCTTCGCTCCCAGACCCAGGGCCGTGCATCCTACACGATGCAGTTCGACTCTTATGAGCCCGCGCCCAAGTCCATCGTGGACGAGGTCATGAGCAAGAACGCCTAAGTTCGAGCTCCCCGTTACGTAATCCGCGAGAACATCTCTCGCACTCTTTGGAGGTTTAAGTTGGCTACCCAGAAGATCCGCATTCGCCTCAAGGGCTATGATCACGAGGTCGTCGATCAGTCCGCGAAGCTCATCGTCGAGACCGCTCAGAAGACCGGCGCTCGCGTTTCCGGTCCTGTCCCCCTGCCCACCGAGCGCAACCTGTACACGGTTATCCGCTCGCCGCACGTGAACAAGGACTCCCGTGAGCAGTTCGAGATGCGCACCCACAAGCGCCTCATCGACATCCTCGACCCCACCTCGGGCACCGTTGATTCGCTCATGCGTCTCGACCTCCCCGCTGGCGTCGACATCGACATCAAGCTCTAAGCGATATCGCTCATAGCTTATAGAGCCCCGCTGCCATCTTGGTAGCGGGGCTCTTTTGTTTTGAGTTTAGATTTTGGGATAGCGAATTCGTCTGCCGAGCTGATGGCTGCGGCGCCCTATTCGCTCAGGGGGCGCAAGGACGCTTCTTCGAAGTGGAAGACGCACAAGCCGCTCTCGGTCTCAATGCTTGCGCGGCCGCAATCGTCGACCGTTCTAAATATGCCGCGTGCCAGCTCGTCTCCAGCGGGGGAGCGGGCGATAACGTGCTCCCCAATCCAATTGAGGTGTGCGACATATTCGTCGTGGACGGGCGCGAGCGGTCCGGCGTTTTCTTCCATGGCGTTGAGACGCTCTGCCCACGCGTTCACAGCGTTTACGACGGTGTGATAGACCTCCTTGAGTAACACATCGACGGCGGGAACGTTCTCGTTGAGATCCGAGAGACCGATTGCCGCCAGGCCGCCATCGGGCACCTCTTGGGGCGTGTAGTTTACGTTGACACCAATGCCGCAGACGGCGAAAGGTTTGCCTTCGTTATCGCGTGCGGCCTCGACCAGAATGCCGCCGAGCTTGCGTCCTCGCGCGACCAGGTCGTTGGGCCACTTGAGGGCTATTTCGCTTGCAAGGCCTTGCTTTTCGAGTGCTTCGAGCACCGCTAGGCCGCTGACGGCGGCAAGACCAGAGTACTTTGCGGGATTAACGCATGGACGCAGGACAATCGAAAGCAATAGGTTGCCGGCGGTTGAATCCCACTTGTGGCCGCGCCGGCCGCGTCCTGCCGTTTGCGCGCGGGCGGCAAGTCCTGTGCCGTGCGGCGCACCCTGTTTTCCTGCCTCGAGCAGGTCATCGTTGGTCGATCCGGTTACATCGACAATCGTTAATTGGGCATCCATAGCGGCTGCTACCTCCTTATTGAATAAGTGAATGACGCAATGGTGTCGAGAGATAGACACAATGTGAAGCCTTTGTCGCATTTGGACAATTTAATGTTAACACGTCAACAAAGACTGAAATGCGTTATCCTCTCTTGGTCGATGTAAACACGTCAACAACTCAAAGGAGGTTAGTGATGGGTTTCACGATTCTTGGAACAGGTTCGGCACTTCCTGAGCGCAGTGTTTCCAATGACGAGCTGTCTGAGTTCCTCGATACCTCGGATGAGTGGATTTTTACTCGCACAGGTATCAAGAGCCGCCACGTCTGCACCACCGAGTCACTTGACGACCTTGCCGTAGCGGCGAGCGAGCGGGCACTCCAGGTGTCCGGAATCGACGCGAGCCAGCTGGATCTGATCGTCTGCTCGACGACGACGGGTGACCACCTTGTTCCCGCCGAGGCGTGTGCCGTTGCTGAGCGTCTGGGCGCGACGTGCCCTGCCTTCGATGTCTCGGCGGCTTGTGCCGGCTTCGTATTTGCGCTCGATGTCGCCGAGGGCTATATCGCCCGCAGCCGTGCCGAGCGCGTGCTTGTTGTTGCTGCCGAGCAGATGACGCGCGCGCTCGAGTGGACCGACCGTGCCACCTGCGTGCTATTTGGCGATGGGGCAGGCGCCGCAGTGATTGAAGCTGGGGGAGACAACCCCCTTGCCGTTGAGCTTTCGACGGCGCCCGACGTCGAGACGTTGCGCGTTCCCGGTCTGGTCGGTACCTCGCCGTTTAAGGCTTCCGCAGATAGCGCGAGCGTGCTGTCCATGAATGGCCGCCGCGTGTTCAAGTTCGGCGTCAACGCCATCTGTGACACGGTCCATAAGCTTGCGATCGATGCGGGCATTTTGGTCGAAGACATCGATCATTTTGTATTCCATCAGGCTAACGAACGAATCCTGAGCCAGGCGGTCAAGCGTCTGGGCGTGCCGGACGAGCGTGTGGTTCGCACGTTGCGCGAGACCGGCAACATTTCGAGCGCATGCATTCCGCTTGCCCTCGACCGGCTGGCAAACGCCGGTGCACTTCACACGGGCGACACCATCGCCTTGGTTGGATTTGGCGCTGGCCTGGATATAGGTGGCTATCTGCTTCGTTGGAAGTAGTCGCACATAGGAAATAAAACCGCCCCTAGGGCACAAACAAAGGAGAACTACCATGGCAGATCAGAAGACCTTCGAGCGCGTTTGCGACGTTATCCGCGAGACCGCTGGCCTTGACGACGTCGAGATGAAGCCCGAGTCCACGCTCGAGGAGATTGGTCTCGACAGTCTGGGCACCGTCGAAATCCTCGTCGCCGTCGAGGACGAGTTTGGCATCCAGCTCGATACCGAGGAGAACCCCAAGACGGTCGGCGAGTTCGCCGACACGGTCGAGGCGGCATTGGAGAAGTAGAGATGCTCAAGACTCCTCTCTGTGATCTGCTCGGCATCGAAAAGCCCGTGTTCCAGGGCGGCATGGCCTGGATTGCCGACGCCTCACTGGCATCGGCCGTATCCGAGGCGGGCGGCCTAGGCATCATCGCGGCAATGAATGCCGACGCCGACTGGCTTCGCGACCAGATTCACGAGCTGCGCACCAGGACGGATAAGCCCTTTGGCGTCAATGTTATGCTCATGAGCCCGTTTGCCGACGAGGTTGCGCAGGTTGTGATTGACGAGCGGGTGCCGGTCGTCGTGACGGGTGCCGGCAATCCCACCAAGTACATGAAGGCGTGGAACGAGGCGGGCATCAAGGTCATCCCGGTCGTCGCCTCGGTGGCGCTGGCGCGCCTCGTGGCGCGTCGTGGGGCCACGGCGGTTGTTGCCGAGGGCACCGAATCGGGCGGCCATATTGGCGAGACCTCGACGATGGCACTGGTGCCGCAGGTCGTCGATGCGGTCGACATTCCCGTCGTGGCTGCCGGCGGTATTGCCGACGGCCGCGGCGTGGCGGCCGCCTTTATGCTGGGCGCCGCCGGCGTGCAAGTGGGTACGCGCTTTCTGGTCGCAGACGAGTGCACCGTATCGGAGCAGTACAAGGAGATGGTCCTGAAGGCCAACGACACCTCGACGCGTGCGACCGGCCGCTCGACGGGACACCCGGTGCGTGCCCTCAAGAGCCCCTTCACCAACGCCTACGCCAAGAGCGAGGCGGCGGGCGTAAGCATCGAGGAGCTCGGGGCCATGGGTACGGGCGCCCTTCGCAAGGCCGCCAAGGACGGCAATTACGAAGAGGGTTCGTTTTTGTGTGGACAGATTGCCGGCATGGTCAACGAGTGCCAGAGCGCACGTGAAATCGTCGACGACCTGGTCGATGGTGCCGAGCACGTCCTGAAAGGTGCGTGCGCATGGGTAGCGTAGCGTTTCTGTTTGCCGGCCAGGGCGCCCAGCACCCCACGATGGGCGTCGACCTGATTGAGGCATCGCCGGCGGCCGCCGAGGTGTTCGCCATTGCCGACGAGGTGCGCCCGGGGACCAGCGAGCAGTGCCGGAGCGCCTCGAAGGAGGAGCTCTCGCAGACCGAGAACACGCAGCCGTGCGTGTTCGTTCACGACCTGGCAGCGGCTGCCGCCCTGCGTGAGCGCGGCGTGGTACCTACCGCCTGTGCAGGTTTTTCGCTGGGCGAGGTCGCCGCGCTCACCTTTGCGGGGGCATTCGATACGCGAGCAGGCTTTGAGCTCGTGTGCGAGCGCGCGGTGCTGATGGCCGCGGCTGCCGAGCGCCATCCGGGCGGCATGCGCGCCGTCATCAAGCTCGATGCGGAGCAAGTCGAGGGCTTGGCAAAACAGGCCGGCGAGGACTGCTGGCCGGTCAACTACAACAGCCCGCAGCAGACGGTTGTTGCCGGAGCGCCCGAGGCGCTGCAGACCCTCGACGTCCTAGTAAAAGAGGCAGGTGGCCGCGCTATGAAAGTCGCGGTGTCGGGTGCATTTCATAGCCCCTATATGGCCGAGGCGACTGAGGGGCTGGCGACGTATATCCAAGACGGCCACGCGCCGTCTCCGCTGCTGATTCCGGTCATGGCAAACATGACGGCGGCACCCTATCCGGCGGACCCGCGAGCGGCATCGGATGTCCTCGGCAACCAGGTGAGCCATGCCGTTCGCTGGGTCGACACGCTGCATGCTCTGCAGGATCAGGGCATCGACACGTTTATTGAGGTCGGCCCCGGCAAAACGCTGTCGGGCCTGGTCAAGCGCACGCTGAGCGACGTTCGCGTGTATTCGTGCGAAACGGCCGAGCAGGTCGCAGCTATTGCCGACGAGCTCGCATAGTCCACAGTGCTGTAACCCGAAAGGAATGACATGGGCAACTTGAACAACGGCACGCTCGAGCTCAACGACTCGCGTCGCGTGGCACTGGTCACGGGTGGCTCGCGCGGTATCGGCCGCGCCTGCGCTGTCGGTCTGGCGGAGGACGGCTTTGATATCGCCGTCGTCTATGCCGGTGGCGTCGATGCGGCGCGCGAGACGTGCGAAGCCTGCAAGGCGGTTGGCGCCGCGGCACGCGCATATCAATGCGACGTGGCCGACCCCGCTGCCGTCAACGCGTGCGTGGAAGCGGTCCTCAACAACTTTGGCTCCATTTGGGCGCTCGTCAACAACGCCGGCATCACGCACGATGGCCTGCTCATGCGTATGGGCGACGATGCCTTCGACCGCGTGCTCGATGTCAATCTCAAGGGAACATTCAATATGACGCGCGCGCTCACCAAGACCTTTATGCGCCAGCGCGGCGGTTGCGTCGTCAACATGAGCTCGGTCGTGGGCCTGATGGGCAATGCCGGGCAAGCCAACTACGCTGCCTCCAAGGCGGGCGTGATCGGCCTGACCAAGGCGGTGGCGCGCGAGCTTGCGCCCCGCGGCGTACGAGTGAACGCGGTCGCCCCCGGGTTTGTCGAGACGGATATGACGGCAAAGCTCTCGGAGAAGGTTCGCGCGGCAACCGAGGAGCAGATTCCCCTAAAGCGCATGGCGCGCCCCGAGGAAGTGGCCGGCGTGGTGCGCTTTTTGGCGAGCGATGCGGCTGCCTACATTACGGGCGAGGTCGTACGCGTCGACGGCGGAATGGCGATGTAGAAACCAGGGCCGAAGAACGGCTTGGATGAGGAGACCATGATGGAACAGAGAGTTGCAATCACCGGTATCGGTGCCGTGTCGCCGCTCGGCAACACCGCGCTTGCCACCTGGGCGGCAATGTGTGCTGGCACGTGCGGCATCGGCCCGATCACGCACTTCGATACCGATGCGTTTGCCGTCAAGGTGGCAGCCGAGGTCAAGGGCTTTGACGGCAACGAGTACTTTGGCAAGCGTGACGCCAAGCATCTCGACCCCTGCGTTCAGTTTGCGATGGCGGCTTCGGACGAAGCCATGCACGATGCGGGCTTTGATGTCGAAGGCGCCATCGATCGCGAGCGCCTGGGCGTCTACGTTGGCTCGGGCGTGGGCGGCATGACGACGCTCGTCGACAACGTCCATACGATTGCCGAACGTGGGCCCCGCCGCGCATCGCCCTATATGATCGCGATGATGATCCCCAACATGGCATCGGGCAATATCGCAATCCGCCACAAGGCAAAGGGCCCGACCCTGCCCGTGGTGACCGCGTGCGCAACCTCGGCCCATGCGGTGGGCGAGGCGTTCCGCGCCATAAAGCACGGCTATGCCGACGCGATCCTCGCGGGCGGCGCCGAGGCCGCAATTATCCCCGATGCCGTTGCGGGCTTTACGTCCTGCCGCGCATTGACCACCAACCCTGATCCCGCGACGGCTTGCCGCCCGTTCGATGCAGACCGCGATGGCTTTGTGATGGGCGAGGGCGCCTGCGTGCTCGTGCTCGAGAGCATGGAACATGCGCAGGCGCGCGGTGCGCACATTTATGCCGAGGTCGTGGGCTACGGCAACACCGATGATGCCTATCACATCACGAGCCCTGATCCCGAGGCTGCCGGCATTGCCCGCGCGATATCGCTGGCGGTGACCGAGGGCGACGTCAGACCTTCCGAGGGCCTCTACATCAATGCCCACGGCACATCGACCAAGCTCAACGATTCGTCCGAGACGGCGGGCATTAAGCGTGCGCTCGGCGAGGATGCGGCGCGCGCCGCGCACGTCTCGTCGACTAAGTCGATGACCGGCCACATGATCGGTGCCACGGGCGCCATCGAGGTCATGGCCTGCGCCATGGCGCTCGAGCAGGGCGTGGTGCCGCCGACCATTAACTACCACACGCCCGATCCCGCCTGCGATCTTGACTACACGCCCAATCGCGCGGTTCGCGCCGACCTTACCTGGGCGCTTTCGACCAACCTGGGCTTTGGCGGACACAACGCCGCCATCGCGCTGCGTAGATATACGAGGAGCTAGAGCATGGATTCCAAAAGACTTGCCGAGATAGCCGATGTTATGGAGGACCGCGGCCTCACGCGCGTACGCGTTGAGGAGCCCGATGGCACCGCGGTCGAACTCGAGCGCGCGAGCGCCGCACAGCCGGTTGCCGTGCCCATGCCTATGCCGGGTGCCGTGACTGCTCCGGCGGTGGCTCCTGTCGCCATGCCTGCCGCCGCACCGGAGCCCGCCGCGCAGACGCCTGCCGCCGCACCGGAGCCCAAGGGCATCGAGGTGACCGCTCCCATGGTCGGCGTGTTCTATGCTGCCCCGGCGCCGGGCGACGAGCCGTTTGTGCACGTGGGCTCCAAGGTCAAGGCCGGTGAGACCCTCTGCATCATCGAGGCCATGAAGGTTCTCAACGAGGTGACGGCCGAGGCAGACGGCGAGGTGCTCGAGATCTGCGTGGCCGACGGCGACCTCGTGGAGTTCGGCAGTTGCCTTATGAGGATCGGATAGGTGATGTCCATGAACAAAGAAGAGCTCAAGAAGCTGTTACCGCATCGCGAACCGATGCTTTTGCTCGACGAGGCCGAGCTGGTGGGCGACGAGGCCCACGGCAAGATCACGATTACGGGTGACGAGTACTTTTTGCAGGGGCATTTTCCGGGAAACCCGGTAGTCCCCGGCGTGATTCAGTGCGAGATGCTCGCCCAAAACTGTTGCGTGCTGCTGATGGGCGATGAGGAGGCGCGCGGCGCGACGCCGTTCTATACGAGCCTCGATAAGGTGCGCTTTAAGCGTCCGGTGCGCCCGGGCGACACGGTGAATCTGGTGTGCTCCATCACGCGTGCGCGCGGGCCGTTCCGCTTTGCGACGGGTAC
>CABUGI010000020.1 GCA_902491055.1 uncultured Collinsella sp.
CCACCAAGACCGAGGCCAAGGCCATCATGCGCCAGTTCATGGCGCTCGAGCAGGGTGTGACCATTCCCTCCAACGCCATCATCGATGTTCAGGTCAAGCGTATCCACGAGTACAAGCGTCAGCAGATGCTCGCGCTCTACATCATCTGGAAGTATCTCGACATCAAAAACGGCAATAAGCCTAAGCACCCCGTCACCATCATCTTTGGCGGCAAGGCGGCCCCTGCCTACACCATCGCCCAAGACATCATTCATCTAATCCTGACGCTGTCCCAGTGGATAGCAAACGACCCCGACGTGGCCCCCTACCTGCAGGTTGTCATGATCGAGAACTATAACGTCACCGCCGCCGAGCGCGTGATCCCCGCCGCCGACATCTCCGAGCAGATCAGCCTGGCCTCCAAAGAGGCGAGCGGAACCTCCAACATGAAGTTCATGCTCAACGGCGCTTTGACCCTGTGCACGCTCGACGGTGCCAACGTAGAGATTGCCGAGCTCGTGGGCGACGAGAACATCTATACCTTTGGCGCCTCGTCCAAGCAGGTCGAGCAGCTCTACGCCGACGGCACCTATGACGCCGGCGCGCTCTACCGCAAGCCCGGCATCAAGCTGCTGGTGGACTTTATCACCAACCCGGCCTTTATGGCGACCGGCAACGCCGAGCGCCTGCAGCGTCTGCACGATGACATCAAGGGCAAGGACTGGTTTATGGCCCTGCTCGATATTGAAGAGTACATCCAGACCAAGGAGCGCGTGCTGGCCGACTACGAGGACCAGGACGCCTGGATGCGCAAGGCGCTGATCAACATCGCCAACGCCGGCACCTTCTCGTCCGACCGCACGATCTCCCAGTACAACGACGAGATCTGGCACCTGGACTAACCCATTCCCCTTACCATCCTCTTGAGGAACGGAGTCGTGGCAACACGGCTCCGTTTTTTGTGCCCGTGCGTTGCCCCTGTGACCCGACTCGGCCAAACAATCTCGATCTGTAACAGCTACTCGGTAAAAACGGTCCCAGCTGTTACAGATTGAGACATACCGGCCCCTTCCCTTGGGTTTATCTCAGTCTGTAACATCTAGCAGCTGAAATTCACCTTTGGTGTTACAGATTTAGATGAAATGGTTAGCTCAGCGGAACCGTCTCGATCTGTAACATCTAACGTCCGAAATCGGCCCTACCCGTTACAGATCGAGACAAACGACCGGTCAGACAATCCCAACACAAAGAAAGGCTCCCCTCTCGCCCAGTGGACGGGAGGGGAGCCTTATATGTGACCGCGGCAAAAGGATGGCAATACCGCAGTCGCCCAAAGGGAGGGCCTGGATGCACCGGGCCTAGATAAGGTTCTTGCCAGAGACCTTATCGAAGAGATGGGTCGCGTTCTTCTCGAACTTGAACCAGATGGTGTCGCCAGCCTTGAGCGCGCCCTTGGCCTCGAGGTCGACGACGGGGATAATCAGAACAAACTGGCCGTCGGGAGCGGTCACGTGGACATGCTCGGTCGAACCCATGAGCTCGGTCACCTCGACGGTACCCTGGAGCGCGCCCTCCTCGTCCTTGTCGGCAAGCAGAATCTGCTCGGGGCGCACGCCGGCCGTGATCTCCTTCACGTCGCCGCCGTCCCAGTTGAGGGCAAGCTGAGCGCAGGTCTCGGGGGCGAGCGCCACGTTCATATCCTCGGTCTTGACGGTAAAGCCGTTGCCCGAGCGCACCAGCTGGGCATCGAAGAAGTTCATCTGCGGCACGCCGATGAAGCCGGCGACGAAGATGTTCGCGGGATGGTTGAAGACCTCCTGCGGCGTGGCGATCTGCTGGACAACGCCGTCCTTCATGACCACGATACGGTCACCGAGGGTCATAGCCTCGGTCTGGTCGTGAGTAACATAAATGAACGTGCCCTTGATCTCGTGGCGCAGCTTAATGAGCTCGGCACGCATCTGGTTACGAAGCTTGGCGTCCAGGTTGGACAGCGGCTCGTCCATCAGGAAGACCTTGGGGTCACGCACGATGGCGCGGCCGATAGCGACACGCTGGCGCTGGCCGCCGGAGAGCGCCTTGGGCTTACGGTCGAGGTACTCGGTAATGCCCAGAATCTCGGCAGCAGAGCGAACCTTGCGGTCGATCTCGTCCTTGGGAACCTTCTTGAGCTCGAGCGTAAATGCCATGTTCTCGTACACCGTCATATTGGGGTACAGAGCGTAGCTCTGGAACACCATGGCGATGTCGCGGTCCTTGGGCGCCACGTCGTTGACACGCTTGCCGTCGATGAGCACATCGCCCGAGGTAATGTCCTCCAGGCCGGCGACCATGCGCATCGTCGTGGACTTACCGCAGCCAGAGGGGCCAACGAGGACGATGAACTCCTGGTCGTGAACGGTGAGGTTAAAGTCCTCTACAGCGAGCACGCCGTCCTCGGTAACCTTGAGGTTGTGCTTCTTCTCCTCGGTCTTCTTCTTTTTGCCAAAGAAGCCCTTCTTTTTGGACTCGTTGTTGGGATACACCTTCTGAACATGTTTGAGAACGATCTCGGCCATGTCTCTACCTTTCGATACGCGGCGCCGCGCTGAGGGGCGCCGCTAAAACTTGCAAAACAGTTACGGCATCAGCCCTTGACGGCACCTGCCACCACACCGTCGATGATGTACTTCTGGCATAGGATGTACATGATGACGATGGGGACAACGACCATCATGATGCAGGCCATCATGGGGCCGAGCTCGACGTGGCCGTAGCCGCCGCGGAAGTACTGAATCAAGATAGGAATGGTCTTGTACTTGGTGGAGTCGAGCGTAAGGTAGGGCAGCAGGTAGTCGTTCCAGACCCACATGGTCTCGAGGATGCCGACCGAAAGATAGGTGGGCTTCATGATGGGGAGGACGATCTTAAAGAACACCTGGACCGGGTTGCAGCCATCAATCATGGCCGCCTCTTCGATCTCGAGCGGGATGTTCTTTACAAAGCCGGCGAACATAAAGACCGCCAGGCCCGCGCCAAAGCCAAGGTAGATAAAGCAGATGTTGAACGGCGTGTTGAAGCCGATGCGGTCCGCCAAATTGGACAGCGTGAACATGAGCATCTGGAAGGGCACGACCATCGAGAACACGAACAGGTAATAGAAGAAGTTCGAAATCTTGTTGTTGACACGAACCACGTACCAAGCGCACATGGAGCAGCACACCAAAATCAGAACGACCGACGTGACCGTGATGATGAGCGAGTACATAAACGCCGAGGCAAAGCCCTGCTCGTTAAGAGCGTGCACGTAGTTTGCAAGGCCGTTGAATGTCTCAGGCGTAAGCAAATCGAACGCCGTGGTGGTGCTGATTGCAGTTCCCTTTTTAAAGGAATTGAGCGCAATCATGAACACGGGGTAGATCCACGCGAGCGACAGAATCGTAAAGAAAATCGAGAGCGCGCGGTTAATAGCCTTATCGCGTTTCATTACTGCTGCACCTCCTTGGACCTCGTGGCCTTAAGTTGGATCATGGAGATTGCTACGACCAGGATGCAGAAGATAACTGCCTTGGCCTGACCGATGCCCTGCCATGCGATACCGGCACGCGAATAGAACGTGTTGTAGATGTTCAGGGCGAGCATCTCGGTGGAGTGCGCAGGGGCGCCGCCGGTAAGGGCGAGGTTCTGGTCGAACAGCTTAAAGCCGTTGGTGATGGACAGGAACAGGCAGATGGTGATCGTCGGCATCAGATTGGGGATCTTAACCTTCCAAAACGTCTGCCATGCCGTGGCGCCGTCGACCTTGGCGGCCTCGATGTAGTCGGACGGAATGGACTGCAGACCAGCGATGTAGATGATCATCATGTAGCCGACCTGCTGCCACAGGGTCAGGATGATAAGGCCCCAGAAGCCAGCAGCAGAGTTAAGGGCGATAAGGTCGGCGCCGATGTTGGAGAGCAGGCAGTTGATCAGAATCTGCCAAATGTAGCCCAGCACGATGCCGCCGATCAGGTTCGGCATAAAGAAGATCGTACGGAAGATGTTGGTGCCTTTGAGCGCCTTGCGGGTGAGCGCCTGCGCGATGGCGAGGGCGATCACGTTGATGAGCACCGTCGACAGGAAGGCAAACGCCACGGTAAAGAAGAACGACGTGGAGAACTGCGGATCGGACAGCGCGCGTACGTAGTTCTCGATACCGACAAAGTGCGCGTTACTAATGATAATAAACTGGCAGAACGAGAGATAGAAGCCCTGGATAAAAGGGATCACGAACCCGATCATAAACGCCAGACACGTGGGCAGCATAAAGAGCGGCCACCAGCGCTTGAGTGCTTTGCCCATAAAAGGGTCCTTTCAATATGCAGGGGGCGGGCAAACCAACGTCTGCCCGCCCCCTGTCGCTAATCAGATAGCTTGGGCAGCAACTGCTTACTCGGAAGCGGCCTTCTCGGTCTTCCAGCCATCGACGAAGGCGTTCTTGACGCCGTCCCACTTGCTGTTATCGGCAGCGTAGGCAATCAGAGCCTGCTTGAGGTTCTTCTTCCACTCCTCGGAGGGAATGTAGACGAAGTCCCAAGCGACGGTCTTCTTGCCGTCCTTGGCCATGGCAACGGCCTGCTGCGAGAAGACGTTGGTGGTCTCCTTGGCGCTCTTGAACGGAGCGGTCAGACCCATCTTGTCGGCGATGATGCTGGTCGGGGTGTCAGCGGTGACGCACCAATACATGAAGTCCTCGGTGGCCTTCTGGGCATCCTCGGAAGCCTGGGAACTGACGCACCAGTAGTTCTCGCCGCCGGAGCACAGGCCCTGGTTCTCCTCGCCGTCAACACCGATGTAGATGGGCATCATGCCAATCTGATCGTCGGTCATGCCGGCCTTGACGAGGTCAGAGTAGGCCCAAGAGCCGTTCTGGTAGAAGACGGCCTTGCCGGTTGCGAACTCGTTGGTGGCGTCGTCGCCGGTCTTGGAAGCAAGCTGCGAAGGATCGCAGGTGGAGTCGGTGATGTACAGGTCGAAGATCTGCTTGTAGTTGTCGAGGAACTCACCCTTGATCTCGTCGTCCTCCTGGTTGTGCTCCTTCTCAAACTCGTAGTAGAGCGGCATGTTGGCAAGGTGGGTGGTGTAGCGCCAGCTGGAGGAGTCGTCCATGCCGGCGGAAGTGAAGGCACCCTCGACACCAAGCTCGTCCTTGCGGGCCTGGATGTCGTCGGCACAAGCCTTCAGCTTGTCGAAGGAGTTGATGTCCTCGGCCTTGTAGCCAGCCTTCTCGAGCAGCTGCTTGTTGTAAATAATGCCGAAGCTCTCCTGAACCCAGTCGATACACACATCCTTGCCGTCGGACTGCAGAGCCAGGGAGTCGTCAATGAGCTCACCGCGGAGCTTGGTATCGGACAGGTCGGCGCAGTAATCCTTCCAGTTCTTAAGACCGGTGGGGCCGTTGACCTGGAACAGGGTCGGAGCGGAGCTCTTGGACATCTCGGACTTAAGCTTCTCCTCGTAGGTGTTGGAGGCGGCGGTCACGATCTTGACCTCGACGCCCTTCTCCTTCTTGTACGCCTTGGCGATCTCCTTCCACTCCTTGTCGACCTCGGGCTTGAATTGGAGGAAGTAGACCTCGGCAGCGTCACCAGAAGCAGAGGAGCCGGAGCCGGCGGAGCCACCGCAGCCCACGAGACCCAGACCAAGAACCGCAGCCGCGGAACCAGCAAAGCCCAGGAACTGCCTTCTGCTCATTTCGTTCTTCATTACAATCCACCCTTTCACACCGTGGCGGCACCCTTTGCCGCCGCCTTCGGAGATTGGCTCGGGGACTTTGCCCCTTTTGCTGATTTATACAATACGCTATTTGGCTAGTTGTTTGAACAAGTATTACTAGAGCGGTAGAAAAACTTCGGTGAACGGTAATTTCAACTTGATACTTGACAAGTTTTGTATAAACAATTATTTGTTATCTAATGCAGAGAAAACGCCCGGTCAAGCCGATGTATCGTCGGTTTGACCGGGCGTTTTCGCTTTGATGGCATGAGTCTCGTCAGGCTGCGAGCTAGCCGGCTATCGCTTGGAGTTGACGCGGTAGTGGAAGATCTCGGGATGCGTGCGGGCATGCGTGACCTCGAACAAGATGCCGTCCGAGGTGTACGACTGGCTCTCCATGACGGCAACGCAGTTGTATTTGCCGAGGTCAAGATAACTGCAGTCCTCATCGTTGGCAAGCTCGACGCTCACCGTACGGCGACTCGCCATCACCTTGACGCCGCGTTTGTGCTCCAGATAGTCGTAAATTGACTTTGCGGCGATCTCGGGCGTCAGACCCTTGGCGATCGACTCCAAAAAGTAGCCGTGGTCCACCTGGCGAGCATTGCCGTTGAGGCTTCGGACACGCACTACACGAATCAGCTCCTCGCCCACCTTAAAGCCCAGGCGACGAGAAAGTTGCTCAGTGCAAATCAAATGTTCAAAAGACTTAACGTCCGTCGATGCAACGGCATTGTTGCGCTTTGCAAATTCGCCAAACGACTCGACTTCCTCGAGTGCGCCCAGCATGTCGGTTTCGCCCTTGAGCCAAATAACGCGCACGCCCTTGCCGTGTATAGGCTGCACAAACATCTGATCGGCCAGCATGCTCAAGGCGCGTCGAACGGTATTGCGCGTGCAGCCAAACTCCGCGGTCAGCTCGGCTTCGGTTGGCAGCATCTCCTGAAACGCATAGGTCCCGTTAATGATGCGCGAACGGATCTCGCGGTAGATTCCTTCGTAAATCGCTTTTGGCATGACTTCACCTCTAATGAATATGTATGGCTAGGCACGATAGCATTTCTTTGGGTTGTTTAAACCGTCTATCGGCAAAGCACCGATTATTTACCGTCGACGGTTCCCCCGACACCCAGATCGGATCGAATCAAAACCGTCAATGCGGCAAGCAGTCAGTCCTCTACAATGAGTTCATTGTTTAAACGTTCTTGCTCGCACAGCATGTTGCATCCGGAAGGCATATTATGCTGCAGAAAATCCAACGCTTTGGCGGGGCAATGTTCGCGCCCGCCATGTTGTTTTCCATATCGGGTCTTATGGTCGGCGTCTCCGCCCTCGCAACGTCTGCGGATATCGTCGGCGACCTCGCCGTATACGGAACCCCTTGGTACGTTTTTTGGACTATCATCCAGCGCGGCTCGTGGACGGTCTTTAAACGACTTCCGCTCCTTTTTGCCGTAGCGCTGCCCATCGGTCTTGCCCAAAAACAACCAGCTCGTTGTTGCCTCGAGGCGCTCGTGGCCTATTTTGCCTATTGCTTCTTTTTGAGCGAGATCATCAAGCTGAGCGGAGACAACCTTGGACTTAAGTACCCGTCGTCTTTGACCTCCGCTAGCGGCATCACCATCATCGACGGCATCAAGACACTCGACACCGGCATTATCGGCCCGCTGGCGGTGTCGGCAACCGTCGTCGCCATCCATGACCGCTTCTACGATGCCAAGGTTCCCGATTGGCTCGGTACCTTCTCGGGTTCCTCGCTGGTCTACCTCATCAGCTTTTTTGCCGTGTTCGCCCTTGCCGCCATCTCGGCCGCCATCGTGCCCTTCGTATACGCAGCGACCGAAACGCTGCGCCACGCACTTGCGGGCGTCGGCCCCTTCGGCGTGGGTATCTTTGTGTTTTTGGAGCGAGCACTCGAGCCCTTTGGCCTGCACCACCTGCTCTACATGCCGATCTACTACGACAACCTGGTCATTAACGACGGCATCTACGCCACGTGGAGCAGTTTGCTCCCCATCCTCTCCCATAGCACGCGCCCCCTTAATGAGCTTGCGCCGTGGGCCGGTTTTACCGCCACCGGCTGGGTCAAGCTCTTTGGCCTTCCTGCCATCGCAGCTGCGTTCTACTCCACCGCAAAACCCGAGCGCCGCGCCGGCCTCAGGGTCATCCTTGTTCCCGCCATCATCGCCTCGGTGGTTTGCGGCGTTACCGAGCCACTCGAGTTTCTCTTTATGTTCACCCACCCCGGGCTCTTTTTGCTCTACGCCGTCTTATCGTCTTGCCTTGCCACAGCCATGAATCTCTTTGGCATCGTCGGCATCTTCTCGGGCGGCCTGATGGAGATGGCAGCCTTCAACTTTATTCCGCTCATGCGCACGCATGCCGGTGCCTATCTTTTGGCGCTCGGTATCGGCCTTGCCTTTAGCCTCATCTTTTTTGTTAGTTTTCGAGCACTCATCTTGGTCTATGACCTTAAGACACCGGGCCGCGAGGATCATGTTGCCAATCGCGCGGCAATCGATTGTTTAACGGGAAGCGACTTTGCCAAAGAGCAATCTCCCAATGACGAGGTCAATAGTCGATCCGATCAAGATCACGTCCTCGCTGAGCGGGTAATTCAGCTTTTAGGTGGCGTTGGCAATATCGTGGGCGCAACCAACTGCGCCACGCGCCTTCGCGTCGAGGTCGCAGACCCTTCCATCGTTGCAGATAACGCGTCGTTTGTCGCGGTGGGCGCCAAGGGCCTCATCATTACGGGCAAGACCGCCCAGGTGATCATCGGCATCTCCGTTCCCCGCGTTAAAGAGCATTTTGACCAGATCATGGGCCTCGAGCCGGAATTTGTGCCCACCACCTCGGCCTCCCCTGCCGCCAGCGCAGCCCATAAGCGCGGCGATATTTGCTTCTTCGATATCGACGGAACGCTCGCCTGGCAAGACCCCAGGCTCGCCCAAGACCTTCCCGAAGACGAGCGGGACCTCTCCCCCTATCCCAACGAGGCGGTTTCGCAGGCAATCCGCGAGTTTGTCGCCAACGGCAACATGGCCTTTATCTGCACGGGACGTACCCTGAGCTGCATCCACCCCAAACTTCTTGAGCTGCCCTGGACCGGCATCGTCTGTCTTGCGGGCGGTTACGCCGAGATCAACGGACACACAATTCGCGATCTGTCGATGACGCCCAGTATGCTGCAGCGTCTTGCCCCCTACCTTGAGCAATCGGGCGAGGTCATCCGCTTTGAGGGCCTCAACGGCGTCGTGCGCATGAGTGCCGATGCCACCGATGCTCCCGGATACGCGCGCACCCTGGGCGACGCAGTCACGCAGCTGCAACATTACAGTGTCTACAAGATCTTGATGTCTACATCGCTCGCCAACCACATCGCTCAAGATAAGGCACTTGAGCCGCTGCTGTGCTTTAACGAGCTCGAACTCGAGGTAACCGAAATCTCGCCCCGCGAATGCACGAAGCGCGGGGGCATCCAGTCTGTACTCGACGCCCTCGATCCCCACCACGGAACCGTATACGGCATTGGCGACGCCAGCAATGACGTCTCGCTGATGAACGCCGTCGATGTCGGTATCGCCATGGGCAATGCACCGGACTATCTCAAGGATAAGGCCGATTACGTGACCGACGCCGTCGATCGTGACGGTGTCGTTGCGGCGCTCGAGCATTTTAGGCTGATTTAGGCACGCTCCATCAAACGCACGCCCGTTGTCCTAAATCGCCAAAACTGCCGCGCCAAACGCCCTGATGTGGCAATATGTTGTCTGCATATTGCATCAATGCAACCTCAGAAAGAATGCGAGAACCCGTGTCCAGTCCGTTTACCAGCTTTTTAGCCCAGCACTTTGACCAGATTAACGACTATCTGGCCACGTTCTTTGACGGACAGGCGACCTCTGCCGATATCGAGCGCTACCTGTATGCGCCGCTCTCGGCTTTTACGGCCAACGCCGGCAAGCGCCACCGCCCGCTTATCTGTATGCTCGCCGCAACCGCAGTGGGCGGTAGCTTTGAGAGCGCCCGCAGCGCCGCGGCAGCCATCGAGCATTTCCAGTCGGGCGCGCTGATCCACGACGACATCGCCGACAACGGACAGCTTCGTCGAGGCAAGCCCTGCATGCACCTTACCGAGGGCACGGGCCTTGCCATCAATTGTGGCGACCTGGCGCTCGCCATGGTCACCAAGACGGTTCTCGACGACCCTACGCTGGAGTCCGACGTGAAGCTGCGCGTGCTCCACGAGCTTACCGAGATGATCGTCCGCACCATTGAGGGTCAAGCACTCGACCTGGGTTGGGTCCGTGACGGGCGCTTTGATATCTCGGTTGATGACTACCTGGACATGGCGACGCACAAGACCGCGTTTTACAGCGGAGCCACGCCGCTTGCCGCCGGAGCCATTATCGGCGGCGGCAGCGATGAGCAAATCGAAGCGCTGCGCGCCTTTGGCCTACACACAGGCCTTGCCTTTCAGATTCAGGACGACCTGCTCAACCTTGTCGGCACTAAGGAAGCCGCCAACAAGGACTTCCGCACCGACATCACCGAGGGCAAGCGCACGCTTGTCGCCGTACACGCCCTCTCTGATGAGCGCCACCACGACGAGGTCGAGGCGATTCTTTCCTCGGGCACCGATGATCCCGCGCAGCTCGCACGCGCCGTGGAGATCTTCCAGGAAACCGGCTCCATCGATTACGCCCACACTTACGCGCTCGACCTGACCGCTAAGGCCAAAGCGGCCATCGAGAACGTTGAGCTTGATCCGCACGCACGCGAGCTGTTCCTCTCCATGGCAGATTTCTTTGTGGAGCGCCTTAACTAACGGGGGTTATAAAACCTGTCAGCAGCGTATTTAGGCACAACTTGCTACACTGTTGAGTGCATGTTTATGCATCCCTTTGCGTTGTCTATCCGACAGACGCTCAAATAGTACGAATGGTACGCCGAAAGGGGTTCGTTCATGGAACCTATTACAACGGGCATGCAAGGAGCAGCCGTCGAGGACGTGCAGTCTCGTCTCCTGCAGCTCGGCTACACGATTGATGCCGCCGAAGTCACCGACAAGTACTTTGGAGCCACCACTGAGCAGGCCGTCAGCACTTTCAGGCTCGACAGCGGCCTTGCTGCCGGTCATGCCGTCGATATCCCCTGTTGGAGCGCCCTTGTAGACGCTTCGTATAAGCTGGGCGACCGCACCCTCTATCTGCGCATGCCCAATTTCCATGGCGCCGATGTGCAGGCCCTGCAGCGCGCTCTCAACGTTTTGGGCTTTGCCTGTGGCGAAGACGACGGCTACTTTGGCCCGCATACCGAGGCCGCCCTGCAGCAGTTCCAGGAAAATGTCGGCCTGTTTGCCGACGGCATGGCCTTCCAGGACACCTACGCCTACATCAACCGCCTGCACCATGTGTGGGAGGGCAAGCCCTCGGTCACCGAAGCCGAGTCCCGTATCGGTTTTGCTCGCGCCGCCAACGTGCTCGAGCGCTTCCAGATTGCCGTTATCGGCGAGGACCCCATCGCACGCAGCGTTGCGTCGCGCATGTGGAATATCGCCACGGCAACGACCGACAACAGCGGCATGATGCTCTGCGACTCCGAGGTCCCAACCGACGTTGACCTGGTGCTCGAGATCGCAAGCGACGAGCTGCCCGCCGACGCCGCACCGCGCGCCACGATTGCCCTCGCCGAGTGCCACAACCTGGCCCAGCGCATCCGCACTGCCAATGTCGCCGCGCAGCAGAAGCCGGCACGCATTCGCATTGAGCTCACGGGCATGACGCGCTACAACGGCACCTTCACGGCCAGCGACGCCCAGACGCTCGCGGTACGCCTGCTCGATGGCGTTTGCGATGCCCTCGCAGATTAGGTAAACTAGACGAGTTGCTTTTGGCAACACCCATACTGGGACGTAGTTCAACGGTAGAACTCCGGTTTTTGGTGCCGGCTGTTGGGGGTTCGAATCCCTCCGTCCCAGCCATTAAAATTGAGCGCCCTGAGCCCATAACGGCCCAGGGCGCCTTCTTGTGGGCAAGCGGAGGGATTCGAGAACCCGCAAGGGTGCGGAGCTGAGGAAACGCGAAGCGTTTTCCAGCGCAGCACGCAAGGAGCGAAGCGACGCAGCGGGGCGCGGCCGCCGAAAAGGCGGACGCGGAATCCCTCCGTCCCACAGCCGGCACTTGGAGACGTTCCTAAAGTGCCGGCACTAAAGGAACGTCTCCAAGTGCCGGCCTCCCAAAAATCTACCTTTAAAAGACAGGCGCCCCAAGCCCATAAGGACCAAGAGCGCCTTTCATCTAGAAAATATCAGCCCAGTTCCGAAAAGCGACCCGCATGCGACAACCAAGTAGCCGCAGGCCCCGGGAGAGTGGGGACACCGGCTTAGGTTTATCGCGAGTTCCGCACGAACAGGAGGCCACTTAACCTCGATGTTTTGGACGTGACAGCGAGAGGGGCCCTGGTATGGCAAGGTGACGTGAAACAAGGCGGCGCTGACCTTCTGGTCGCGCCGCCGAAGTTGAACGTCAGATTGCCGTGCCAGGGCCCCTCGCAGCGTCAAGAAGTCCGCCGTTCGGTAGAACGGCGGAATTTTAGTTGTTGAGCATGCGGTCGAAGCTTCCCGAGTCGCCATCCCGATAGTCTGCGGTCATCAGAATCTCCTGCGGAATGCGCCCGCCCTCGCGCAGCACGTTGCGGAACTGCACGCGCGTAACCATGGGCAGATCCTTGATCGTCGCTGCCAGGTTCTGCGGCACGCCTTGGTTGGCAGCCGCGGGCTCGCACTCGCCGCCGGCCTTCACGCGACGCTTATGCTCGGCGAGCATGGCGCGGTACATGCCGGCATGCAGGCGAATCTCAACCACATTGGCATTGCGAGTCTGCTCGACGATGCGCGCGCCCTCGCGATCGATATCGCCTACGTAGTAGACGTAGTTAAAGCGATAGCCAATCTCGGCCAGATAATCGTCCAGGGCATGCGAGACGCTCGCCTTGCAGCCGCCGCCAAAAATCACGCCGCCCACCTTGGTACCAAAGAGCTTGGCATGTTTGCGTCCGCGCAGGAGCTTGACGATCTCGTCGTAGGTGTCCAGGTTCTCGACCATAATGAACGGCTTGTCGGCGCCCAGCGTAAAGAAGCCCGTAAAGTGCACGGGGCGATTGGGGGCGACCTTGATCGCCTGCATGCTGATGCCCTTTTCGGTCATACGCCTGATCAAGCGCTCACCGTGCTTGCCGTCAAAAGCCTTCTCGTCGTTAAAGATCTGGTAGGCACGCTGGCGGCGCGAGGCAACCGGCGTATCGGCACCTCGGTTCTGCTCGATCCAAGCCTGGATGATTGCGATTTCCTCGGCAATCTTGCGGTTGGACATCTCGTTGTGCTGAGTGCGCTGCGGAGCCTTTTTGCCGTCCTTGCCCTCGACCTTTACGATCTGTGTCTGCTGCTCCTTGATCTTAGAGAGCGCCGTGGGCGTAGGGACAACTTTGAGCAGCTGCCTGCCTAAAACGCGGGCAAGGGCAAACGCCGAGACCTCGCCGTGAACGGCCGACTTGGGCTGCTGGGCAGCAGTATCTGCTGCGGCAGACTCCGGCTTCTTCTGAGACTTGCGCTTAGGATCGCCTTGGGAATTGCGCTCGCGCTTCGGCATAGACGCCTGCTTCTGCGGACGATCGGACTTGCTCTCCTTCGCCGGCTGGCGCTTAGGCTGCCCCGAAGAAACCTCGGCCTTCGGATCCTCGTCCTGCGGCGTGGTCCTCTCGGCTGCAGTCTCGGCATGGGAACAGCGGCCCCCACGATGGCGACGGCGGCGAGGCTTGCTCGACGCGCCTTGCTCCGTCTGCTCATCAATAGGCTGCTGGCCCTTGGCCTCGGCATCAACCTCAAGCTGCGGCTCAACAGGCTTCTGCTCGCGAGCCGCCGGCTCAACGGCCTTCTCGTCCTTCTCGCCCTGAGTGGTCGAAGCCGGCTCGCTCTTCTCCTGACGCCTTACGGGATACGCGCGTCCCGCAAAACCGCGGCCGGGACGACACGAACCCGGAGCCCTCTTGGCAGACTCCTCAACATCGTCTGCAACCTCAGAAGACTCTTCAACCCCACGCGCGGCATCCTGCTGTGCAGCCTTAAAGTGAGCACCGCGACGACGCTTGGGCTCTTGGGCCTCCACGGGCTTTTGCTCCCTCGCGGGCTTCTGCGACTCGGCAGCAACCTCGGTCTCAACAGCCTCAGCATCCGTCTCACCCTTTCGAGCAACGGCGCGACGGAAGCGCTCCTGCTGGGCGCGGCGCTGTGCATCGCGCTTGCCGCCCCCGCCAAAACCGCCGCGTCCTGCCTTGGCCGTAAAGGCACGCACGACGCTCTCATCGAGCAACTCATCGGTATCGGCATGCTCACGCGGGGCAACTTCTTCCACAGCAGGCACGTCAGCGGAATCCTCGACGACAAAATCCTCGACGGACTCGGCAGGCTGCTCCTGGGCATCGCGGATCTCGGCATTGATGGTATAGAACGCCGGGCGCCCGTTAATGCCGCTACCCTCGATCTTGGTCACGATATTTGCCGCGATAAGCTCATCGCGCATCGCCTTGGTGTCACATTCCTTATCGACGGAGCGGAAAATTTGCGCCAGCGCGCTCGACTTGATCTTGAGCGCCTTGCGGCAAAGCAGGTCGTAGGCAACCAGCTTGGCACGCTCAGCAGAAAGCGATGTCTGGCTGCTCAGACGCTCAGCCAGGGCATCGACATTATTTTGGTTATCGGAATATACCGTCTTGGCCACGGGGCCCCTTTCATATGTACACATATACGTCTATATGGTACAACGCGCGCCCTTATCCACGCAAAACATCTGCGAGAACACTCGAGCGTCACCCGCTTTTGCATGAAAAAAGACCGAGCCCGCGAAGTCGCGGACCCGGTCTTTCCGAGTCAAATGGATGGGAGATTCAACCCGTCCGACCGACTAGGCCTTGGCGGCCTCGGCGTCGGCAGGAGCCTCAGCGGCAGCGGCGCGACCGTACTCGGCCTTGCCCATATCGGACCACTCGGGCTCCTCATCAGGCATGGAGCCAGCCTCCTTGCCGAAGAACTCCTTGAGGCAGTTGACGGCAACGATGAGGCCCAGGACCATCAGCAGGACGGCAAAGACGAGCTGCAGGCCCTTGGTGGCGGCGACGGAGACGGCGGCCGTGGTGGCGGTAGCCGGGATGGTACCGAAGAAACCGTAGGCCTGGACGGCGGTCATGCAGCCCATGGCGCTCTGGACCAGCGAGGTGAAGGTGCAGCAGAGCAGGAAGACGACGGGCACGTAGAGCATCCAGCCCTTGCGGCCGGTGCACTTGCAGAACACGGCGAGGGTGATCATGGTCATGCCGCCGAGCAGCTGGTTGGAAGCACCAAAGAGCGGCCAGATGTTGGCATAGCCACCAAAAGCGAGAGCGAGACCGGGAAGCAGGGTAACGACCGTGGCGAACCAGGGGTTGCCGAGGACCTTCATGTAGCCGGCCTTGGACTCGATGGCCAGGGCGTCGTTGGTCTGGGCAAAGAACTCGGAGAACGAGGTGCGGGCGATGCGGGCGACGGCGTCGAGCGAGGTCAGGGCCAGAGCGGAGACGTTCATGGTCATGAAGACGGTAGCGAGCGTGCCGTCAACACCGAAGGCCTGCATACCGCGGGAGATGCCGGCGGCGAAGATCTGGAACGGGGTGGAAGCGACACCGGCGTTGAGAGCGCCAGTACCGGCGGTGTTCATATCGGAGAACATGATGCCGGCGACGATGATGGCAAGGATGCCAACGAAGGACTCGACGATCATTGCACCGTAACCGACCTTGACGGCGTCCTGCTCCTTCTCGACCTGCTTGGAAGAGGTGCCGGAAGAAACGAGGCTGTGGAAACCGGAGAGAGCACCGCATGCGACGGAGACGAACAGGACCGGGAACATCATGCCGGAGGCAGTGGAGAAGCCGGTGAAGACCGGAGCGGTGATAGTGGCCTGACCGTTGACACCCAGGACGACGATGCCGAGGACAGCGCAGACGATCATGACGATCATCATGATGGAAGTGAGGTAGTCACGCGGGGTCTTGAGCATCTGGATGGGCATAGCGCCAGCGAAGACCAGGTAGACCATGACGACGGCGAACCACTGGAACTTATCCAGGTAGACCGGGAACTGCATACCGACGGCGAACATGAGAACCATGAGGATAACGCCGGTGACGAACTCGGCAGCGCCGGTGAGGTTGAACTTCTTCTGGGCCCAACCAAAGGCGATAGCGACGAAGGTGAACAGGATGGAGATGGTACCAGCGCAGCCGGCGGCATAGGACTTGGTGAAGTCGATGGCACCGGTAGCAGCACCAGAAGCGTCAACGGCCGGGGTGAACATGAACGTCTTGCAGACCATGTCGGTGAAGGCGGCGATGACGATGATGCAGAACAGCCAGCAGAACAGCAGGAACAGGCGACGGCCGGTCTTGCCGATGTACTTCTCGATGAGCTGAGCCAGGGACTTACCGTTGTTCTTCATCGAGGCGTACAGGGCGCCAAAGTCGTGGACGGCGCCAAAGAAGATGCCACCGACGAGGACCCAGAGCACGACGGGAAGCCAGCCGAAGGCCATGGCGACGATCGTACCCGTAACAGGGCCGGCACCGCAGATCGAGCTGAACTGGTGCGAGAACGCGGTAAAGGCGGAGACGGGCGAGAAGCTCTTGCCGTCCTTCATGCGCTTGGCCGGCGTGAGGGCCTCTTTGTCAACGCCCCACTTGTTGGTCAGCCATCGGCCATAGCCCAGATAGCCGCAGGCGAGCACCGCCGCGGCCACAACCATGAGCAAAACTCCGTTCATTACATTTCCTCCTCTAAAAAGAACTTCCCAGACATAAAAAATGAGGGCCGTCGGTTGCGCTCGACGGCCCTCATCTTCATCAGCCGCCCGTTATCGTACGGGCTAGCTGTATGTGCTAACCCGCATCAGATAATTACTACGCTGATAATGTTTAGCTGATGCGTGAACATGTCTAAGAAATCCTCTTCAATCATGATGCGAACGATCCGTGCGTGTTCACATCCCCCAGTGGTTGAAAAGGAGTATGAAACTTTAGTTACCTAAAGTCAACGCAAACATGTAATGAATTTTCAACTTTTTTTGAATTTCTCGGTATAAAACGCCACTGACCTCGGACTTTACCCGACAAAAGTTTTTGCATGAGAGATGCCCCTCGGGAGCGGTCGGGCGTATACAAGGTTTCCTGCTCTACAGTCCTGCTCGCACGGAGAGCACATTAAGTGCTCTCCGGCTCGTGCGGAACTCGCGATAAACCTTGTATACGCCCGACCGTTCCCGAGGGGCTCCCATCCCAAATGCGGAGCAAAGCTCCGCACACCAACTTTTTCTTTCAGCTAAAGAACGCTGGAAATTCGACGCTGGCTTGTTAACCTTGCTGGACGTTGTCGACGCCAAACCAGCTCAGAAGCTATATCGATACAGAAAGGTCCCCGGACGGAGGGGCCGGATATAAGGTTTATCGCGAGTTCCGCACGCAAAGAAGGCCACTTAATGTGGCCTTCGTCTTGCGCAGGACTGTAGAGCAGGAAACCTTATATCCGGCCCCTCCGTCCGGGGACCGCGCCGTACCAGCTACAGCGTCATGTTCGGATCGGCGTCGACGTCGAACGGCGAGATTTCACCTCGGTCGAATTTACGGCGGGCGACCTCCGCGATCATGGCTGCGTTATCGGTACAGGCAGACAAGGGCGGCACCGTTACGCGAATCCCCTGACGCCCGAGCTTCTTGATCATCATCTCGCGCAGGTGCGGGTTGGCCGAGACGCCGCCGCCGATGCAATACTCCTTGCACCCGGTGGCATGCAGGGCGTTTTTGGCCTTCTTGTACTGCACGTCAAAGACCGACGCCTCAAACGAGGCCGCCAGATCGGACAGATGAATCGTGCGCCCGGCCTTGGTCTCTTGCTCGATGTAGAGCGTCACCGCCGTCTTGAGGCCCGAAAGCGAGAAGCGATAGTCCCCCCTGCTGTTCAGCGCACGAGGGAAATCGATCGCCTTGGGGTTGCCCGTCCCGGCAAGCTTGGAGATGATGGGGCCGCCGGGATAGCCCAGGCCCAGCGCCTTTGCCACCTTGTCAAAGGCTTCGCCCACGGCGTCGTCAAGCGTCTCGCCAAGCACCTCGTAGTCGCCCCATGCCTTTACGTGCACAAGCATGGTGTGCCCGCCCGAAACGAGCGTAAAGATAAACGGAGGCTTAAGGTCGGGCTGCGCCAACAGGTTGGCAAACAGGTGACCCTCCAGATGATTGACGCACACGAGTGGTTTGCCGGCAGCATACGCAAAGCCCTTGGCAAAGGCGACACCCACCACCAGGGCGCCCACCAGGCCCGGACCTTGCGTCACGCCCACGGCGGCAAGCTCACTTGGTGCAATCGCCCCGCCCTCAAGGCCAAGCGACACCGCGGCATCTTCAAGCGCCGCATCTACGACGCTCACAATCACCTCGACGTGCTTGCGCGAGGCGATCTCGGGCACCACACCGCCAAAGCGGGCATGAAAATCAATCTGCGTCGACACCTGGTTGGCCAGTATCTTGCCGTCCGCATCGATAATCGCCACGGCCGTCTCGTCGCAGGAACTCTCTATGGCAAGCACCAGGCGACGGCGCTCGATTTCGGCACGCTCCTCAGCGGTGCGTTCGGGCGCGGGCAGCGGCCATGCGCGTTGTTCGGCAGCCGTCGGCTCGGGCGAGGCATTGTCGAGAGGAAGCACCAGGGGCAGCGGCGCCGTCATGACGATGGCATCCTTGCCGGCACCGTAGTAGCCACGGCGACGGCCCGCCTCGGTAAAGCCCAGGGCGGCATAGAGTGCAATTGCGCCCTCGTTGCCGTCCTCGACCTCAAGCGAAGCCGTAGTGCAGCCGAGCATCTGCGCGTCATAGCTCACGTGCGACAGCAGCTTGCGAGCAATGCCCTCACGGCGATGAGTCGGATCGACGGCAACGTCCATAATCTGCACGTCCCCGTCGATGACCATACCGCCGGCAAGACCCAGCAGCTGACCGTCGTCGTGCGCCACCCACCAGCTACGCGGCGCGGCAACGCCCTCGCCCAGCTCGGACAGGAACATGCTCGGCGTCCACGCCTCGTGTCCGGCGCCTTCAAAGCAGGCGGTCTCCAGTGCGCTCGCGCCCTCGGCATCCGCCGCGCCCATGGGGCGGAATTGCAGATGACGTCCGGCGAGCTCATCGGCAACACCTGTCACCTCACTCTGCGCGCTCTCGGCAAGACCCAGGCGCTTGCGCTCGTTTTCCTCGGCGTCCGAAAGACGCGTATAGATCGGCAAGACGCGAGCCGGATCGCCATCGCCTGCGGCGTGTGCCATCAGCAGGCCCTCGCCCGAGGGCCACCACAGGTCTCGCTCCACGCAGCGCGCCGTCTCGTCCTCACCCAGCAGCTTGCCATAACGCACGAGACCGTCACCAGTCAGCTGAACCTGATTCCAGTCCGCGGTCTGGCGCCACTCATCAAGCGCCACGGCGGCCTTGACCACGCGCTCGCGCTCAAACAGACGCTCGGGACCCTCATCCCCCAGCACATACAGCGCCGGGTACACCTCGCCGCGCATGGCGTCGGCAAGAACACCAAGCTTACCGCGTATGCCAGCTTTCCATGCCGTCCAGGCACAAGCGTCAAGTGTCGACACGCCGAGCAACGGCACGTTGGCACCGCGTGCCAGGCCCTTTGCGGTGGAGATGCCGATACGCACGCCCGTAAACGAACCCGGGCCGCGGCCGACCACATAACAGCCGACATCGCTGCGATCCAGACCGGCTTGCTTTAGTACGTCATCAACAGTATTCACGAGCTCCACATTGGCATGGCGGCGACACAGATGGTCCCCACTTACCAGCTTTGCCTCGCCTGTCTGCACATCAATCCAGCTTGCCGCGCAGGCAAGCATGTCGGTCGATGTGTCGAGCGCCACCACCAGCGCGTTGTCGTTATGCAAGCTCATCTTGTACAGCCTTATCTATCAAATGGGAAAGCTCATTCGCGCGCTCGCCGTGTGCCTCAAGCGTTATCGTCCGCACGTCGCCATCGTCCTCATCGCGCTTAAGCGTCACCGAAAGATACTCATCCGTCAGTTCATCCTGAAACTGCTCGCCCCATTCCAGCAGGCAAACACCCTCATAGCCCAGCACGTCAAAAATGCCCGTATCCTCAAGCTCGTAGGCATGCTCCAGGCGATACAGATCAAAATGGAACAGCGGAATACGTCCTTGGTCGTGAACGGCCATGAGTGCGAACGTAGGGCTCGTGACCATATGCTCATCGCCCAGGGCACGCGAGACGCCCTTGGTAAAGTGGGTTTTTCCCACACCCAAGCCGCCGGTCAAAATCAGCACATCGCCATCTTCTAGACACGGTGCGACCAGCTCGCCAAAATGCTCCGTATCGGCAGTACGAGCCGTTCTATAGGTACCTACCCCCAGGCGCTCCAGGGACATATGCGCTCCTTATTATTCCGAGGCGGTCTCCGGCGCGGGGTGCCGCTCCAGATAGTCGCCCAGCATCTTAAAGTCTTCCTCCAGCAACTCCTGCCACGCCGGATTGCGCAGCGCCGCCGCAGGATGAAACGTCGGCATCACCACAAAGTGCCCCATCTGATGGAACCTGCCGCGCAGCTTGGTAATGCCGATCTCGGTCTTGAGCACAAAGTGCGTTGCGGGGTTGCCGAGCGTCACGATGATATCGGGCCAGATGCTTCGAATCTGCTCGCGCAAAAACGGTGAGCAAGCCAGCACTTCCTCGGGGCGCGGATTGCGGTTTCCCGGCGGACGGCACTTAAGCACATTGGCGATATAGACATCCTCGCGCTTAAGACCTGCCAGGGACAGAATGCCATTGAGATCCTCGCCCGCCGCCCCCACAAAGGGTTCGCCCTGCAAATCCTCGTTGCGACCCGGCGCCTCACCGATAAACATGACGCGAGCGTGGGGGTTTCCCACGCCAAACACGATGTTATGGCGCGACTGATAGAGCTGGCAGAGATGGCAGTCGCCTAAAACAGCCTCAATCTCCTCGAGCGCAACCTCGCGCGGCGCCTGGTGACTATGTCCGGGGATGCGCATGACACCCATAGCGGCTCCTACACGTAGACCTTGTCGAGACGCATGCCAAAGCCGCAGGCGACCTCGTAGTTAATCGTGCCGCGCAGTCGGGCCATCTCGTCCATAGTGATCTCGGCATCGCCATCGCGGCCGACAATGATCATCTCGTCACCATACTCGGCCTCGGGAATCTCGTGTGCCGGGTTGGACTGAATGGCGACCATAAACTGATCCATGCAGATATTGCCAACCTGACGCACGCGCTCGCCGCGATACAGCACATCCATACGATTGGAAAGTGTACGCGATAGGCCGTCGGCATATCCAATCGGCAGCGTGCAGATCTGAACGCGCGTACGCGGTACGCGGTAGGTAAAACCGTAGCCCACGCCCTCGCCCATCGCAGGGTGTGCCACGCGCGTCACGCGCGCATGGACGCTCATAACGGGATCGAGCTGCATCACATGGCCGCTCAGCTCGCACGGCTGCATGCCATACAAGCCAACGCCGGCACGAATCATATCAAAATGCATCGAGGGGTCGAGCATCGAGGACGGCGTGTTGGCGCAGTGCACGATACCGCACTCAAAACCCGCATCCTTAATGGCCTGAACGGCCTCGGTAAAGCGCTGGCACTGCAGCTTGTAGTCCCAGCCCGAAGGCTCATCGGCCGTGGCGAAGTGCGTAAATACGCCGTCGCACTGAATGCCGCGATGGAAACTAATGCCGCGCACAAAGTCGAGCACCTGCGTATAGTGAACGCCGATACGATTCATGCCCGTCTCGATGGCCAGATGGTATTTGCCCACCTTGCCCGCCGCAACGGCGCACTCGCCATACGCAAGAGCAAAGTCGGACGTATAGACCGAGGGCATGATATCGAACTCGAGCAACGTCGGAATAGCCTCAATAGGCGGCTCGCTCAGGATGAGGATGGGTTTCGTAATCCCGCCCTGTCGGAGCTCAACACCCTCGCTAACCGTCGCCACGGCAAACATGTCGGCCCCGGCCGAATACATAATCTTGGCGCACTCAACAGCTCCATGACCATAAGCGTCGGCTTTAACCACACAGCACAGGCGCTGACGCGGATTCAGCAAATTCTTATAGGCCCTCGTGTTGCGGCGGAGCGCCCCGCGGTCAATCTCGACCCAGGACCAACGCGTCAAATCGGCTTTATTCATAATTAGTCATCCGACCCTTCGTCCGTGATTCCCAGATCATCAAGCGCATCCTTTGCCGCCAACTCCATGGCCGGACCGATCAAGTCGATAAGATCGGTCGCGATAACGCTCTTCTCGCCAAACTCCGTCGCCGCGGCAAAACCGGCATAGCTATGAAGTGCGACGGCATACGAGTACAGCAGCTCCCAGCGGTCCATCTCGTCGCGCATGGTGGCCAGTGTGCCGGCCAGAATGCCCGCAAGAACGTCACCCGAGCCAGCGGTCGCCAACGACGCCGGGCCCGAGAGCGGCAGCAGCACGCGCTCAACACCGCAAATGGCCGTCGTCGGGCCCTTAGCGATAACAACGAGGTTATCGGAACCGGCGGCCCAGACAACCTTTTGCGCAGCAGCGATCGCGGTGCCAAGGTCGTTGACCTCATCGCCGGCAACGAGACGCGAAAGCTCGCGATAATGCGGCGTCATGACGAGCGGCTGCTCGCGACGATACATCTCGGGATTGCTATCGATGCCATCGATTGCAATCTTGGCAAGGCAGTTGAGAGCATCGGCATCCAAGATAAGCGGCACGTCGAGCTCGAGCAGGCCCGAAACCACCTGCATGGCACCGGCAGACGTCGTCATGCCGGGACCACACAGCACACAGCTGTATTTCTTGGCAATCTCACATACCGTCATGCGCGCAGCGGCACCAAAAGAACCACGGGAATCAGATGGAATAGCAAAGACCGGAATCGAGGGCAGCGCCATGCGGATAAGGTTGGCACATGCATCCGGCGTCGCGACCGCCACATAGCCGGCGCCTGCGCGGGCTGCAGACTTGGCAGCCATAATGGCAGCACCAGGATACTGCGCCGATCCGGCAACAATGAGCACCGAACCGCGCGAATACTTATCGATATTCGTGGGCAGCGGAGCAAAATAGTCCACAAGATCGCCGGGTTCCACGATCTCAGCAGCATGGTCGACATCGTCAATGATCTCATCAAGGCGGTCGTACAGACCACCGCAGACCAGATCGCCTGCATATTCGGGACCGTCAGCGCTGTATAGGCCAATCTTAGGAGCAATCATCGTCACCGTACGCTCGGCACGAATGCAGTCATTATCAACCACACCCGTCTCGGCATTCAAGCCCGAGGGAACATCGATGGAAACAACGCAATCGGCATTTTCATTGACCGTGGGAATCCAAATTGAAAACGGTGCACGAAGATCACCGTGAAAACCAGTACCAAAAATGGCATCGACTACAACATCGGCCTTATCGATCAGCACTTCCAGCTCATCGCGAGAGGGGCCGACACACACATGCACGTCACGACCAGCAGTGCGACGGGCGACATGACGAGCGAGAGCGGCAGGGATCTCATCCGGCTCAACCGGAGAGACGATATCCACATCAACGCCCTTATGAGTCAGAATATCAGCGGCAACCCAGCCATCTCCACCATTGTTGCCAAAACCGACCAATACAAGAACGCGATCGGGGTTGAGCTTTAAAATCTCATTAGCGGCAAATTCGCCCGCCAACTCCATGAGTTCGGCCTTCGAGGTGCCCTCACGCTCGATAATATCTTCGAGGCGAACGACTTCCTCGGTACTCAAAACCGGTTTCATCTATGCTCCTAGCGCATCTTGCGGATCATCATCCAGATGTTCCGACAAAGCAGATTGTTGCAGCTGTTCGAGCTCGTCTAAGACAGAACGAGCCTCTTTAAATGTCTGAGCAACGCGCTCCTTCGTGCTCACCTTTTCTTCCTTGGGTTTAGGTCGAGCATCCTCGGTGATCGCAATGGCATTAGCGACAGCCAAGTCACCCGTCAGAGTAATAGAAAGAGCAACCTCGACAACGCCCAATTCCTGGGCGATTTCGAGAGCACGGCCCGAAAGCAGCGCTTTTGGCTTGCCGAGCTTATCGCGAGTTACGGAAACGTCTTTACGGCCAACGCCTTGGCTAAAACCCGTTCCAAGCGCTTTAAGCACCGCTTCGCGAGAAGCGAAACGACTGGCATAATGCGCGGCAGGACGAGACGATGCGTCGCAATACGCGCGCTCTTCATCAGTAAACACGCGACGGGCAAACGCGGGTGTCTTCTCAAGGATTGATTTCATTCGGGAAATCTCGACGATATCAACGCCGATTCCGGCTTCGGCCATAATCACCTCCATGCTGCACAGACTATGACATTGTAGCCCGTTCGCAGAAGATGCGACAAACGAGGGACAAAAACACAGCGACAGTGGAGTGATGGCCCTATATACGCAAAAAAGGGGGAGGCCGCGAGGCCTCCCCCTTCTCCATTCTCGCTGACGGCTCGGTGCCGTCCACCGGTCAGCGGCGCCCTGGCCTCCCACGGGCTGACCC
>CABUGI010000021.1 GCA_902491055.1 uncultured Collinsella sp.
ATCTGGTGTGCTCCATCACGCGTGCGCGCGGGCCGTTCCGCTTTGCGACGGGTACTGCGAGCGTCAACGGTGAGGTTTGCTGCCGCGCCGATATGTCTTTTGCACTCATGCACGAAAGTTAAGGAAGGCTTCATGTTCGACAAAGTGCTCATCGCCAACCGCGGTGAAGTCGCGGTCCGTGTTATCCGCGCGTGCCGCGATATGGGCATCAAGACCGTCGCCGTTTATTCCACGGCCGATGCGGACGCGCTGCACGTGCAGCTTGCCGACGAGGCGTATTGCATCGGCGGCCCGCGTCTTGCCGAGAGCTACCTCAACGACGATGCCGTGCTCACCTGTGCCGTGAAGTCGGGGGCAAAGGCAATTCATCCTGGCTACGGTTTCTTTTCCGAGAAGGCGAGCTTCGTGCGCGACTGCGACAAGTATGGCCTGGCGTTTGTCGGTCCTTCGGCCGAGGTGATCGACAGCATGGGCGACAAGGACGCCGCGCGTCGAACGGCCGCCGCGGCGGGCGTGCCCATCGTGCCGGGCTGCGATTTGCTCAAAAGTCCCGAGGAGGCAACGGCCGAGGCCGAGCGCATTGGCTGCCCCGTGCTTATTAAGGCGCGCGCCGGCGGTGGCGGTCGCGGCATTCGCAAGGTCGAGCGCGTGGAAGATGCGGCAAAGGCGTTCATCGAGGCGCGTGCCGAGGGCGAGGCCGTTTTTGGCGACGGCGAGTGCTACATGGAGAAGTTCGTCGCGCCGGCTCATCACGTTGAGGTACAGATTATGGCCGATAAGCAGGGCCATGTGTTTTCGCTCGGCGAGCGCGAGTGCTCGGTGCAGCGTCGCAACCAAAAGCTGATCGAGGAGAGCCCCGCGCCGTGCCTCGACGGACACGACGACATTCGTGCTCGCATGCACAAGGCAGCGCGTGACTTGGCTCGTGCCGTCGGCTACGAAGGAGCCGGTACCATCGAGTTCCTGTATTCGGACGACGGCAATTACTACTTTATGGAAATGAACACGCGCTTGCAGGTGGAGCATCCGGTTACAGAGTTTGTGACCGATACCGACTTGGTCAAGTGGCAGCTGCGCGTGGCAGCCGGCCAGCCTCTGCCCTTTGAGCAGGAGGACATGCCGGTCCGCAACCACGCCATGGAGTGCCGCATCAATGCCGAAACGCCGGACTTTCTGCCGTCATGCGGAACGGTCACCGCGTTGCGTGTGCCGGGTGGTCCGCGCGTGCGCTGGGATTCCGCCATGTTTACCGGTGCGGAAGTTCCGCCGTACTACGACTCCATGCTCGGCAAGCTCATCGTGTGTGCGCCCACGCGTGACGGCGCCATTCGCAAGATGCGCTCGGCCCTGGGCGAGCTCGTGATTGAGGGCGTGAGCGAAAACAGCGAACTGCAGCTCGACGTGCTGGCAAACGATGAGTTCTTGTCGGGCATGTACCACACCGATCTGATGGGGCATCTCTATGCTGATGAATAGAAAAGCGAAGACGGTCAACGTCCTCGAGGGGCCGATGACCGAGTCGTGCGCCGAGTTTCCCGCGCGCCACGTGTTTATCAAGTGTCCGGAGTGCCGCCGCGTGATCGATGAGGCACGCCTGCACGACAACCTCGAGGTCTGCCCTCGTTGCGGCAAACACTTTCGCGTGAGCGGTCGCGCGCGCATGCGCATGACGGTCGACGAGGGCACGTTTGAGGAATGGGATGCCAGTCTGGCGCCGGAGGACTTTCTTTCGTTTCCCGGCTATGCCGACAAGCTCAAGAGCGTGAGCGAACGTTCGGGCGAGCGCGATGCCGTTGTGTGCGGCAAGGGCAAAATCTGCGGTTGCGATACGGCGCTCTTCTTTATGGACGCCAACTTTATGATGGGCTCGATGGGTTCCGTGGTGGGCGAGAAGATCTGTCGCACATTTGAGCATGCGACCGAGCTGGGATTGCCAGTTGTCGGCTTTACCGTTTCGGGCGGTGCGCGCATGCAAGAGGGCGTGACATCGCTTATGCAGATGGCCAAGATTTCTGCGGCGGTTAGGCGCCATAGCGAGGCGGGCGGCCTGTATATCACGGTGCTCACTGACCCCACGACCGGAGGCGTAACCGCGAGCTTTGCCATGGAGGGCGATATTATCCTGGCCGAGCCCGATGCCCTGACGGCATTTGCCGGCCCGCGCGTGATCGAGCAGAACATGCACAAGCGCCTGCCCAAGGGATTCCAGCGCTCCGAGTTTTTGCTGGAGCACGGCTTTTGCGATGCCGTTGTTCCGCGTGGCGAGATTGCGCTCACGGTAGGCGAGCTGCTGGCACTGCACGAAGGGCACGCGCCCGGCCTGGGGGCACCGCATGAGATCGTGCATACGGGTCGTCGCGGCAAAAAGCTGGGACACTTGTTCAAGCGCTCGACCGCACCAAAAACCGCGCTCGAGATTGTCAAGCAGACCCGCTCGGCAGATCGCGCCACGGCGGGCGAGATGATCTCGCTGGGCCTGGATGGATTTGTGGAGCTGCATGGCGACCGTTACTTTGGCGACGACGCCGCCGTGGTGGCTGGCATTGGCTGGAAAGACGGGCGACCCGTGACGGTTATCGCCGTCGAGCGCGGTACCACGACCAAAGAGCGCATGCGTCGCAACTTTGGTATGGCACATCCCGAGGGCTACCGCAAAGCGCGTCGCCTTATGCGCCAGGCCGAAAAGTTTGGTCGACCGGTTCTGTGTCTGGTCGATACTTCGGGCGCGTTTTGCGGCATCGGTGCCGAGGAGCGCGGCCAGGGCGAGGCGATTGCCCAGAATCTCATGGAGATGAGCGGCCTCAAGACGCCGATTGTCTCGGTGGTGACAGGCGAGGGCGGCTCTGGTGGCGCGCTGGCGCTGTCCGTGGCCGACCGCATCCTGATGCTCTCGAGCTCGGCCTATTCGGTCGTGAGCCCCGAGGCCTGTGCGTCGATCCTGTGGAAGGATACCGAGCGCGCGAATGAGGCCGCCGAGGCGCTTAAACTCACGGCTCCCGATCTGTTGGCGCTCGGCATCATCGACGGCATTGTTGACGATAGGGGCCTGTCGCATGAGGAGATCGCTGGTGCCGTCATGTCCTCGGCATTTGATGCCTTCGATACGCTTGGGCGGCTCGACGACGCGACCCTCACAAACCTCCGCTACGAAAAGTACCGCGCAATCGGTCAGTACCGCACGATGTGACAGGGGGACAGCCCGCATGTCACATTGGGAAAGGCGTTCCATGTCACAAGTTTCTAACACCTCGTTTACAACGACGGCTTCATCAAACGCCATGGCCGTGGTGGACTATCTGTCCAAAAGCATGATGTCGGCGCTGCCGTTTATTGTCTGCGCGGCGTTGTTCCGCACCGTCGCCGTCATTATGGGCGAAGGCATGCTGGGCCTGTGGTCTGCCGATTCCGAAATCTATCGCCTGTTCTACAGTTGGCTCTATAACGCCGGCTACTACTTTTTGCCCATTTATCTTGGTTGGGCGGCCGCCCGCCAGCTCGGTTGCTCGGAGCAGCTGGGCATGATGCTGGGCGGCGTATTGATTGCGCCCGATCTGCTTAAGCTCGTCGATGCCGCATCGACGACGGGGGCATCGATGACTTCCGTGTATGGTCTGCTTCCCGCGCCGGTCAACGATTACACGACGACTGTTATTCCGGTTCTCATCTCGGTGCCCGTGCTATGGCGAGTGGAGTGTTTCTTTAAGCGCGTTATCCCTAAGGCCGTGGCGTTTTCGTTTGTTCCGTTTACAACCATGCTTGTCATGGTTCCGGTTTCGCTGTGTATCACGGCGCCGGCGGGCAGCTATCTGGGCATGCTGTTGGGCCAGCTTATGTTTATGCTTGGCAATTCCGGTGGCATCGTGTCGCTGCTCACGCTCATGGGGCTTGCCGCGGGCTGGGAGTTTCTTAAGATTGCAGGCGTCAGCAACGTTGTCCTATCGCTTGCCTATGCTCAGTTTATGAGTGTGGGAACGGATTCGTGCATCCTGATCGCCGCGACGATGGCGACGTTCGCCGTTTGGGGCATGCCCTTTGGCGCGTCGCTCCGCGTTGCGGATAAGGACGAGAAGGCACTCATGCTGGGCTATTCAATCTCGGGTGTTCTTGGCGGCGTAAGCGAGCCGGCGCTGTACGGTTGCGGCTTTAAATATGGCAGGTGCCTGACGTGCATGGCCATTGGCGGCGCCGTCGGAGGCCTTGTTGCGGCCGTGGGCCACGTTACGGCCTATACCATCGGCATGACGAATGTCCTCATGGTCATTGGCTTTGCCACGGGCGGCATCCCGAACCTGCTGTGGTGCTGCGCTGCCGGCGGCACGGCATTTGCGGTGTCTGCGGCGCTGAGCTACTGCTTTGGCGTGGTGCCGGCGAAGGGGCAGGCGGCGGGAGACGGAGCCGATTCGCCCGAAACAGTGGCGAGCGTTGCTGAAGCAAGCGCATAAACCTGTGCGACACAAGGACGATTCCTTTGCCACATTCCAAGGCCGTGGCCCGTGTGGGTTGCGGCCTCTTTTGTATCTGGGGGACAAAGTGGCTACACTACAATCCGTTTGAGCAATAGATATATAGGTAGTACCGTGGGGGCGGATGCAGATGGTCGAGTGGATAGTTAAGCGCGCGCAGGGCGATCGTGCGCGTGTGGGCACGTTAGCGGGCATGGTGTGTATTGTCGCCAATGTGGCGCTTTGTGCTGCAAAGGGCGCAATCGGTGTGGTTTCGGGATCGGTTTCGATTGTGGCGGATGCCATGAACAACCTGTCCGATGCCAGCTCGAATATCGTGAGCGTGCTGGGCTTTAAGCTGGCGAGCAAGCCCGCCGACCCCGAGCATCCATACGGCCATGGTCGCTACGAGTACCTCTCGGGTCTTGTCGTGGCGGCGCTCGTGCTTCTCATTGGCCTTGAACTGGTGAAGTCCTCGTTTGAGCGTATCATCCACCCCGAACCTGTCGAGTTCTCGCTTGCCCTGGTGGCAGTCCTGGCGCTTTCGATGGTTGTTAAGCTGTGGATGGCGGCGCTCAACCAAAAGCTCGGCGACCGTATCGAGTCCGAGACACTGCATGCGACTGCCCAGGATTCCAAGAACGATGTTCTTGCCACAGGCGCCGTGCTGGCATGTGCAATTGTTTCGCAGGTGACGCACATCAATCTTGACGCATGGGTTGGCCTTGCCGTTGGCGCCTATATTGGCTGGAGCGGCTTTGAACTTATTCAAGATACGGTGAGCCCGCTTTTGGGTCAGTCGCCCGATCCTAAGCTGGTCAAGCACATTCGAGACAAGATCATGAGCTATCCCGGCGTTTTGGGAGTTCACGATTTGATGGTTCACGACTACGGCCCGGGCAGGAAGTTCGCAAGCGCTCATGCCGAGATGGCGGCCGAAGCCGATCCGCCGGAGAGTCATGACACGCTCGACAACATTGAGCAGGCGTTTAGGAAAGATGACGGCATGATCGTCACGCTTCATTACGACCCCATCGTGACCGACGATCCAAAGGTGGCAGATATGCGCCTCCGCATCAACGCGATGGCCAAACAGATCGACGGCCGTATTTCGATCCACGACCTGCGCTGCGTGCCGGGCCCTACGCACACTAACGTGATTTTTGACTGCGTGCGTCCTTCGGATTTAACGATGGGCGCCGATGACCTTAGGCGCACGCTGGCGCAGCAGGTGGAGTCCGAATATCCCAAGTCGATAGCCAAGATTACGGTCGATGAAGACTACGTCGGCGCGGCACGCGAGTAGGGCTGTATCGCTAGGGCCATTCGCGCAAAAGGGGAGACCATGAAGAAACTGTATCTGCTCCGTCACGGTCAGACGGAGTTCAATGTCAAAAAGCTCGTCCAGGGCCGCTGCGATTCACCGCTAACGGACTTGGGCCGTCAGCAGGCCGCAAAGGCCGCCGCATGGCTTAAAGCCCGCGACGTCACCCCCGACAAGGTAGTCTCGTCTCCTTTAAGCCGAGCCATGGCCACGGCTCGGCTCGTCGCAGGCGAGCTCCTCGGCCCGGACGCCGCCGTCGAGCCCTGCGAAGGCATCATCGAACGCTGCTATGGCTCCTTTGAAGGGGGCCCGCACGACGCACTGCCTACCGACGTCTGGGATCCGGGCGAGGACTTAATCCCCTTCGGAGGGGAGGGAAGTCAGGCGCTGCAAGAGCGTATGGTAAGCACGCTCGCTAATCTCATGAGCGCCGATGATGTTGAAACCGTCCTGGCAGTAAGCCACGGCAGCGCCAGCCGCCAATTCATCAAAGCCGCCGCCCCAGAGGGCTTCGAACTCCCAGCAAAGCTCCCCAACTGCGCCATCATGATCTTTGATTTTGAGGATTCGCAAGAAGAATGCGACACGTCCCAATGTAAGTTCACCTTGCAGCAGATCATCGATCCTCAACAAAGTCTTTAGCCTGAGCGAGCAGAGTTAAGCAGGCATCAACGTGTCGTCTCCCGAGCTTTGGCTTGACACGCTGAACATCTACAAGGATAACCTTGAGGCCGTCGAGGCGTTCCTGGCCGACGCCCGCGCCATGGGCGACGGTCGCCTCAATGTGGTGCTCACCGGTGCCGGCACCTCCGATTACGTGGGTGAGGTTGTCGTCCTCAACCCCGACCTATCCCTCGTCGAGACCTATCTCGGTGGCGAGAGCGTCTACACTGAGAAGTAGCTGCTGACCTATTTTCGATTTGATGCGAATAATGAGACCCCGATTCGGCTTTATCGAATCGGGGTCTTTGCTGTGGTGTCCAGCTAAATCAAAACAGGCCTATTCTGCGACGATGATGCGAGTTGATTCGAGAACCATGGAACGCTGTTTGTCGTTGACATTTGCATCGGTGATGAGTGCGTCCATTTGATCGAGATTGAAGAAGCCGAAGAAGTCCATCTGTCCGATCTTGCTTGAATCGCAGACAAGGTAACGCTTGGCGGCGCGATCGCAAGCGAGCGCCTGTAAGCGTCCTTCCTCAAGGTTAGAACAGGAGATGGATTGGGCGAGTACGCCGTTGGTGCCGATAAAGCAAGTGTCGATACCGAGCGGGGCGAGAGCATCTTCGGCGATGGGCCCGACGAAAGAACCCGATCGTTTGCGATACTGTCCTCCCAGGGCCCAGATCTCCACATCGTTACGCGTCTGGAGCATGTTCAGCACGATGATGCTGTTTGTGATGACGCGCAGCCGCATGCGCGGCAGCGCACGGGCGATGAGAGCGCAAGTCGAACCGGGTCCGAGGAAGATGGTGTCGCGCTCTCTGATGAGGTTGACAGCGGTGCGTGCGATATGCTCTTTTTCAGGGGAGCGGATTGAGAGCTTTTCAAAAAACGGGACCTCTTCGGCAATGGGGGAGCCGCTTGAAAGTCGGATGCCACCGTACTCGCGGATGACGCCAGCGCGTCGCGAGAGCTCATCGAAGTCTCTTCGAGCGGTCATTTCAGATATACCAAAGATTGTTGCGGCTTGGGCAACAGTGACCATTCCGCGCTGAGCGCACAGCTCAAGTAATTGTTCGTGACGTTCGGGTTTAAGCATGGCTTGCCAATTGGATTATGCGGTAATGACGGAGGTATAGGCGCGGAGGGCCTCGATGGTCCGGGGGTCTGCGTCCTCGTTAATGAATGCCGCGGTCATATCCTCCAGTGTGGTGAAAAGGCAGAAGTCGCGCCTTCCGACTTTTTCAGCATCTACAACAAGATAACGCTCCTGAGCTCGAGAAAGAGCGTCTGAGAGGACCATGGCTGCATCGGGACGAGAGCTAAAGACCTCGTTTCCAAAAATACCGGTTGCCGAGACGTAGGCCTTGGGAGCGGATAGACCGTAGGGGCCGCGGCCGTTGTATGGCATGGTGAAAACTCGCGTGTCGTGACGCATCATGCCACCAACAAAGAATAGATCTATATGTGGATTGTCGGCTAGCAGGTTCAGCACGGGAAGACTGTTGGTGACGACGCGTATGTCCTCCTGGGGCAAATACGAACACATGAGCTCGAGAGTGGAGCCTCCACCGAGAAAGATCGTATCGCCGGCTGAGACGGTTTGGGCGGCGGCTATAGCAGCGGCACGTTTCTGATCAACTTGAAAACGACGTTTCTCCTCATGCGGGGTCAAACGTGAAAGGGCTGTTCCGTGGGCGGAGTGTGGAAGCTGAGCCCCTCCGTGTACGCGCACAAGAAGGCCCTTGTCGGCAAGCTCGGCCAGGTCACGCCTGATGGTCATATCCGAAACAGATAGGGTATTAGATATCTCGTTTACCGATACCGAATGATGTTGATCGAGCAAGTCGAGAATGGCCTGCTGGCGTTCGGATTTCATGAGTGCCGACTCCCTCATCGAGCGTTTGTTCTTATTTCAATGTAAACGAACAACATAAATAAACGCAAACCGTTCACGAAGGCACATTACCTTTCACCGGTCAAAACATAACGCTCACGGAAAAAACCATCAAATAGGAGGTAAATAGAGCTCATTCCAAAAATCATCTCTTGACCAATAAACAAATATAGACGAACATAAACGAACATAAACGAACAGAACGAACAGAACGAACAGAACGAAGAGAATTAATAAGTATGAAAGGACAGAAGATGCGTATCGGTGTCATCCTTGCAAGTCACGGAGAGTTCGCTCAGGCCGCCCTCGGCGCCGTCGAGATGATTGCGGGCAAGCAGCCTGATGTCATCGCTCTTGGTCTCACCGCCGAGAAGAGCCTGGAGTCTTTCGAGTCCGAGATGCGCGAGGCTTACGAGACCCTCAGCGCCGAGTGCGAACTCGTCGTCACCCTATGCGACATCTACGGCGGCACCCCATTCAACGTGACTACCCGCTGCCTGCTCAACGGCATGAACATGGTTGCCTACACTGGCCTGTCCATGCCCGTTGCGGTCGAGCTCCTGCTCACCCGCGATGGCCTCGATTCCGCCGACGCGGTCCGTGCCCAGCTCACTGCCGCTCACGCCGGGGCCCAGCAGGAGATCAAGGCTCCCGCTCCGGCCGTGGAGGCAGACGAGGACGATTTGGACCTCTAGGCTCGTTAGCCCGTCGATTCGAGTGGCGCTCACCCGTATCCCCCGAGTGGGCGCCTCGATCGAGCAGAGCATTCGTAAACGGTACTGAAGGAACGTACAAACGAAAAGGAGAACATCATGGCACTCAAACTCGTCGACATCGATGACCGCCTGATCCACGGTCAGGTCGCCACCACTTGGATTCCCGACTTCGGCATCGAATCGGCAATCATTGTCTCGGATAAGGTCGCCAACGACCCCGTCCAGAAGTCCGTCGCCGGCCTCGCCGCCCCCGACATCAAGGTCTCCGTCTTCGGTGTCGAGAAGTTCATTGAGGTCCTCAAGAAGACCGAGCTCAAGAAGGCCACGATGGTGCTCTTCACCAACCCCATCGACGCCCTCAAGCTGCACGAGAACGGCTTGCCGTTCGACTACCTGAACGTCTCCGGCATGCGCTTCAACGAGCAGCGTCATCGCCTGCACAAGAACATGTCCGTCACCGCCGAGGAAAAGGCCGCCTTCGAGGAGCTCATTGGCCTCGGCGTCGACTGCTGGATGCAGACCACCACGCGCGATTCCAAGGAGCCCGTGTCCGAGCTCCTCAAGAACTACTAAGTAAGTAACCATCTCCGGGCATGTGAACCCGGGGCGTGCCCATCGGAGGGAACGATGGGCGAATAGGGAAGGAGAGGCTTATGCTTCAGGCACTTCTGCTCGCCATCTGGGCGGGTCTGTGCACTTGGGACCAGTTCGGTCCCCACCTGGGCTTCCGCAAGCCCCTGCTGGCATCCGTCGGCGTCGGCATCATCCTCGGTGACATGACGACCGCCATCATGATCGGCGCGACCATGGAGCTCATGTGGCTCGGCGTCAACAACATCGGCGCTTATGTTCCGCCGGATGTCATCTCCGGCACCATCGTCGGTGCCGCCCTGGGCATCATGGGTTCCACCGACACCGCCAGCGCCATCGCCCTGGCAGTCGCCATCGGCATCCCCACCGCCACCTTGGTTCAGCAGCTGAACATCTTGGTCATGACCACTAACGTCTCGCTTGTCCACGGTGCCGACAAGGCCATCGAGTCCGGTAAGTTCAACGCCGTCAACAAGTTCTTCTGGACCGGCGCCCTGTGCTTCTTCCTGACCCGCGCCGTTCCCGTCTTCATCGCCACGGGCATCGGCTCCTTCGTGATCGAGGACATCATGGCCTTCCTGCAGAACCAGGTTCCGTGGGTCCTCACCGGCTTCTCCACCGCCGGTGGCATGATGCCCGCCGTCGGTCTGGCCATGCTCCTCACCATGATGATGAAGAAGAACATGTGGATCTTCCTGCTGCTCGGCTTTATCATGGCCGCCTTCCTCAACGTCCCGACCGTGGGCATCGCGCTCGCCGCTTGCGCCGCCGCCGGCGTGTGGGACGTCATTACCGAGGGCCAGAAGAATCAACCCGCCCCTGCCGCCGCCTCTGCCGCCGGCTCCGATGATGACGAGGAGTACGATCTCTAATGGGTAAGATCTCCAACTCCACCCTGAACAAGGTCCTGCTGCGCACCCAGGGTTGCCAATTCGCGCACAACTACGAGCGCATGCAGTCGCTGTCCCTGACCTACTGCTTTGCCCCTGTCCTCGAGGAGCTCTACAAGGACGCCCCCAAGGAGGAGCGCGTTAACGCCATGAAGCGCCACCTCGAGTACTTCAACACCCACCCGCTCGCGATCCCCTTCATCCTTGGCATCACCGCCGCCCTGGAGGAGACCACGGATGAGGATCAGAAGGACACCGTCGTCGGCATCAAGACCTCCCTCATGGGTCCCTTCGCCGGCCTTGGTGACTCCCTGCTGAACCTCACCTGGTTCCCGATCGCCGGCTCCATCGGCGCATCTATGTGCGTCGACAACGGCTCCATTGTGGGTCCGCTCGTGATGCTCTTGCTCATCAACCTGCTGTACTGGCCGCTGAAGTACTTCGGCCTGCACAAGGGTTACGAGATGGGCATGGAGCTCGTCGAGAAGGCGGGCGTCCAGGTCTTCGACCGTCTGGGCAACCTCGCCAACGTGCTGGGCGTCATGGTCACCGGCGGCCTGATCGCCACGACCGTTAAGCTCAAGCTTGCCGTGCAGTTCGCCTTCGGTGAGGGTGACCCGCTGGTGCTCCAGGACCAGCTCGATAAGGTGTTGCCCTTCCTGCTGCCTGTCGTTCTGACTTTCATCTGCTATCGCCTGCTCAAGAAGGGCCAGGGCAAGAACTCCGCCCAGATCATCATCGGTCTGATTGTGTTCTCCCTTGTGTTCGCCGCTATCGGTTTCTACTTCCCGGCGTTCAAGATCTTCGCCTAATCGCGAGCTTATCAAAAGGCAAATCGTTTGATGCCCGCGCCCCGCATGCCGGGCGCGGGCATCGTTGTCTCATGTGCTCTCCATCGTGCGCGATCGGGGTGCGCTCCATTATGCCCATGTGCCTTTGGCGTATCGCCATCTGGCAAATCCAACTATCGAAAGGATGCCAATGAGAACCGTCCTCGTGCTCATGGATACTCTGCGTCGCGACGTCCTGTCGTGCTACAACCCCGCAACCGACGTCCAGACCCCCAATCTCGATGCCTTTGCCGAGCGTTCCTGCGTGTTCGACAACCACTGGATCGGCTCGGCTCCCTGCATGCCTGCCCGCCGCGACATCCTCACCGGTCGCTACAACTTCCTCGAGCGCCCCTGGGGCCCCATCGAGCCCTTCGATGTGACGCTGCCGGCCTGCCTGCGCGCGAACGGCAACTTCTGCCACATCACCACCGACCACTGCCACTACCTACGCACCGGTGGCGAGGGCTACCTCCAGGAGTTCAACACCTGGGATTACTACCGCGGCCAGGAGGGCGACCCGTGGGTCAGCCGCATCGATGAGCCGAATAACATGCCCGAGACCTTCTACGGGCGCGTGCGCGAGCAGTACCAGAAGAACCGTCAGCTCTGGCCCAACGAAGAGGACATGCCGAGCCCCAAGACCTTCCAGTCCGCCTGCGACTGGATCGACGGCAATGCTGGGGCCGACGACTTCTTCCTTATGGTTGAGGCCTTCGACCCGCACGAGCCCTTCGATGTGCCCGACAAGTACATGGAGATGTACGGCGGCACTGGCGAGCTCGACCGCGACTACTTCGAGATTCCTGAGTACAAGCGCGTCTCCGCCACCGACGTCAACAAGGGCGCGGAGGACTACCTGCAGCGCCGCTACAAGGCCCTCGTCACCATGACCGACCGCTGGTTTGGTAGGCTCATCGACAAGCTCGAGGAGCGCGGGATGCTGGACGATACCATGGTCATGGTCACCACCGACCACGGCTATTTCCTGGGCGAGCGCGACTACATGGGCAAAAACTACATGCACCTGTATAACGAGCTCGCGCATCTGCCGTTCATTGTGCACTTCCCGGGTAACGCCCGCGCCGGCGAGCATGCCCGCCAGCTCACTCAGGCAATCGACATCATGCCCACGGTGCTTGAGGCCCACGGCTGCGAGATTCCCGCAGATGTGTGCGGCACCTCCCTCGTGCCGCTCATGACGGATGCTGACGCGCCCACGCGTGGCTACGCCCTGTACGGCGTGCACGCCATGACCGTCAACGTCACCGACGGCCGCTACACCTACTTCCGCGCGCCGGTCGCCGGCAACCAGCCGTGCTTCGAGTACACCGCACTGCCGCACACCATCCGCAAAAAGATGGGTTCGGACTGCCCGGAGGAGATTGAGTGTGGCCGCTACTTCAAACGCACCAAGTACCCGCTGTTCAAGATCCCCTGTAAGAAGCCGGCCCAGATCGAGGGAGCCACGCCGCTCGCCGAGGTCGAGCAGACGATGCTGTTCGACCTTGAGAGTGACTACGGCCAGGTTAATAATCTCGCCGGCAAGGACGACCACGCCGAACAGCGCATGATTGACCTGCTGCTGCGCGGCCTGGAGGAGCATGAGTCCCCGGCCGAGCAAAAAGAGCGCCTGGGCTTGGCCTAAGATTCATGCGGTGATTGTGCGGGCCGGATGCGCCGCCTCGGGTAAGGAGGTGGTTTCCGGCCCGATGAGTGAGGGCTAGCCTGTGCGAAGGGGGGTATGTGCCATGTGCGCGAAGCATATTGGCTTTTTGATAAAACCGGCATCGAGTGCTTGCAACATGCGGTGCAGGTACTGCTTTTACTGCGATGTCGCTGCTCATCGCGAGGAGCGGAGCGCCCGCGTCATGGGCGAAGACGTGGCAAGTGCCATCATCGACCGTGCACTCGCCGTGGCGAGTGATGCGCACATTTCTTTCGCCTTCCAGGGCGGCGAGCCCACCCTGGCCGGCCTTGACTTCTTCCATTCGTTCGTCGCGCGGGTGGAGGAGCGCCGTGAGAACCAGCGGGTGAGCTGGGCGTTGCAGACCAACGGCTACCTGATCGAAGAGGAATGGGCCGAGTTCTTCCGCGAGCACGGGTTCCTCATCGGAGTCTCGGTTGACGCTTATCGCGACCAGCACGATTCGATGCGTCCCGATGCGCACGGTGCCGCTACGTACGCGCGCGTCATGAGCGGCGTTCGCCTGCTGCGCGAGCGCGGCGTGGACGTCAACATACTCTCGGTCCTCACCTCGCAGATGGCGGCGCATCCACAGCGCGTCTTCTCCTTCATCAAGCAGGAGAAGATCACCCATATCCAGTTCATCCCGTGCCTGCCGGGCCTCGACGATGAGCGGGACACGTTCTCGCTCGACCCGCGTGCCTTCTCCTCGTTCTACCGCCGCTTGTTCGACTTGTGGTGGCGCGAGCTCGGTGCTGGGCGCTATGTGAGCATCTGGCTGTTCGAGAACGTCATGCAGATGGCGCTCGGGCAGTTTCCGTCGCAGTGCGGTATGCTCGGCCGCTGCGCTCCGCAGTTCGTGGTGGAAAGCGACGGTTCGGTGTATCCGTGCGACTTCTATGCGCTGGATGAGTACCGCGTGGGCGATATTCGCGTCGATTCCCTTGAGGCAATGGCGACCTGTGAGACCATGCGCATGTTTTTGAACGAGCCGCGTCGCGATTGCGCGCGGTGCGCCGATTGCCCCTTTGAGGGCATTTGCCATCGCAACTGCAAGCGCCTGAACATCGCCTATTACGATGCGGGCTACTGCGGGCTGCGTGAGTTTTTGGAGTACGCCTATCCCGGCCTGCAGCGCGTGGCTCGCATGTTCACGCGGCGCTGATCCTGCCCGGGTTTTGCCTCGTCGTAGTTGTGTGGGGCTCTGCGCCCCTCCCGCCTTGACCACTCAATCTTCATCCCGTTCCCGTGAGTTTGGAGTTCCCTATGCCCCAGCAACCCAACGTTCTCCTTATCATGTGCGACCAGATGCGCGGCGACTGCCTGGGTATCGACGGCCATCCGGACGTGCAGACGCCCTACTTGGACACGCTCGCCGCCGACGGCATGCTGTTCGAGAACGCCTACTCCGCCTGCCCGAGTTGCATCCCGGCGCGCGCCGCCCTCTTTTGCGGCAAGACGCCCGCGGGCACGGGCCGCGTGGGTTACCAGGACGGTATCGCGTGGGAGTACGACCATATGCTCGCGCAGGAGATGCGCGACGGCGGCTACCAGACCGCCGTGGTAGGCAAGATGCACGTGCATCCGCCGCGTTTGGGCTGCGGCTTCGAGCACATGCGCCTGCATGACGGCTACATCGGCCACTACCGCAAGGCGAACCTGCCGTACTGGATGCACCAGAACGTCTCCGACGACTACATGCGCTTCCTCAAAAATGAACTGGGCGAATTCGCCGACGTGAACGGTTCGGGCGTTGAGAACAACTCCTGGATCACCCATCCCTGGGCCTACGAGGAGCGCCTGCACCCCACCAACTGGGTGGTGGACGAGTCCATCCGCTTTTTGGAGACCCGCGATCGCACGCGCCCGTTCTTCCTCATGACGAGCTTCGTGCGGCCCCACCCGCCCTTCGACGCGCCGCAGACCTACTTCGATCTGTACCGCGACATGGAGCTGCGCGCGCCTGCCGCTGGCGATTGGGATGACGCCGATGCCACCGAGCGCGATGGCATGATCTTGGACAGCGTGCACGGCTGCCGCGACGCCGAGCTGCGCCGCGAGGCCATGGCGGGCTATTATGCCTGCATCACACATATGGACCACCAGATCGGCCGGCTCATCACGGCGCTCGAGAACGACGAGACCTACCACGACACCGTGATCGTGTTCTGCTCCGACCACGGCGAGATGCTCTTTGACCACAGTCTCTTTCGCAAGGTGTTGCCCTACGAGGGCTCCGCGCGCATCCCCTTCATCGTGCACGTGGGCAAAAACGTCGATGTGCCGGGCGGCGAGCGCGTTCGCGGCGCGAGCGAGAGCACGGTGGAACTCATGGACCTTATGCCCACCATCCTCGAGGCGTGCGACCTGCCCGTGCCCGAGGGCGTGGAGGGCGCCTCGCTCATGGGCGAGCTTACCGGCGCCGCGCCGCTGAACCGTGCATACCTGCACGGCGAGCACAGCGGCAGCCGCGAGCAGTCCAACCAGTGGATCGTGACCCCGCATGACAAGTACATCTGGTTCACACGGACCGGGGTGGAGCAGTATTTCGACCTGGACGCCGATCCGCGTGAGGAGCACGACCTCATCGACGCTCCGGAGCGCGCCGCGCGCATCGCCGTGCTCCGTGCCTGCCTGATTGAGGAGCTCGCTGGTCGCGAAGAGGGATATGTTCGTGACGGCGAGTTGGTGGCGGGACGTGCGCCCGCCGTTATGCTTGAGCGCCCCCGGCCCTCGCGCCTCCAACGTTAAGAGAAAGGCCTATCCATGGATATGAAGACGATCGGCATTGTGGTCGTAGTGGTTGCGGTCGGGTTCACCATTTACATGGAGGTCCAAAAGCGCACAACCTTCGCCAAGCTCGAGGCGTACCTGCGCGAGGGCGACCTCAACAACTACCTCAAGGTCCTGAACCGCCCGCTCACTAGCGTGCTGTACCCCAAGTACAACGTGCTTTTCATGCGCTTGAACGCAGCTCTTGCCATGGATGACGTCGAGGCATCCGAGCGCATCATCCGCGAGATGGGTTCGCTCAAGATGAGCGAGGAGCAGACACTCGCGCTGGCGGCAAAGGCGTTCTCCTTCTACGTGGAGATCGGGGATGAGCCCCACGCACGCGAGGTGCTCTCCTACCTCGAGGAGCACGGTGATCGCGAGGCTGCGCGTGCCGACCGTCGCACCTATGACGTCTTCCTCAAGGGCTCGTATGCCTATATCGACGAGATGGAGCGCGCGTTGTCGGAGGCGGCTGGCATGGAAGAGGCCCTGCTCTGCCAGATGCTCTCGGTTCAGTACGAGAACAAGGGTGACGAGGGGCGCGCCGCGTCCTATTGCGAGCGCGCTGAGCGGACGCTCGCAGCAGCCATGCCTGACAAGTAGGGAAGAGTCTAGGCGCTTCATATGCTAGCAATCGTATTCACCATTGCGTTTTTCGCCTCTACCATCAGTGCCATCTGCGGTGTCGGCGGGGCATCATCATTAAGCCCGTGATGGACGCCGTGGGTGTCGCCGACGTGGCGACCATCAACTTCCTGTCCGGATGCACCGCGAGGACAACATCGGGCACTTCGCCATGAGCGTTTCCACCGCGCTGCTGCTCGACGTCGTCTACGCGTGCATCTTCAACCAGGATTACTTCGCTAACTACTAGCGGCGTGTCGAGACGGTGCGCGGGCCATTGATGGACTCGGCAGGCAGATTGGCGGGGACGCCTAGCCCTTGGCGCAACGGTGCTCCGCATGAGCGGCGTAAATAGGGACATATCGCGCAGCAGCGTTCGAGATATGTAAAAGTCCACAACCATACGCTGCGGTTTTGAATGATACGAACGCTTGCAATTCGTTGCATAGGGTGTTGCTCGATCGATAGGAGCTTGTTCGGATGGGTCCTCAATACATCTTGGTCTTCGCGGTATGCTTCCTGGCGTCGCTTCTGGGGCCGCTCTGTGGCATCGGCGGCGGCGTGATCATCAAGCCCGTGGTCGACGCGATGAACGTCATGAGCGTGAGCACGGTGAGCTTCCTCTCGAGCATGTCGGTGCTCATCATGTCGCTCTCCACGCTCGCGCAGAACGCGGCGAGCGGGCAGTCTGATATCGACGCGCGGGCGATGTCGCCCATCGCCGTCAGCTCCGCGGTGGGCGGCGTGATCGGCAAGATGTTGTTCAACCGGCTGGGGTCCGTGTTCCCCGACGCCGAGCTCGTCGGCGCGGTCCAGGCCGCCGTGCTCATCGTGCTCGCCGTCCTCGTGCTGGCCTACACGCTCAACAAGGCGCGCATCAAGGGCCTCAAGCTCGAGAATGCGTGGGCGCAGGCGCTCATAGGGTTCTGCGCCGGGGCGTGCTGGTCCTTCCTCGGCATCGGCGGCGGCCCCTTCAACCTGGCCATCCTCGTCTTCTTCTTCGCCATGGAGAGCAAGCCCGCCGCGCAGGCGTCGCTGTTCATCATCGCGTTCTCGCAGACGGCGAGCCTCATCTACACGCTGGCCACGGGCAGCGTGCCCGCGTTCCTCCCCGTGGTCCTGCTGGGCATGGCGGCGATGGCGGTGCTTGGGTCGGTCGTGGGGCGCCGCCTGCTGCGCCGGATGGACTCGGCGGCGGTCGATAAGCTCTACGTGTTCGCCCTCGTGCTCATCATCGTGATCTGCACGTACAATTTCATCCGGTTCTCGGTGCTCTAGTTCTTCGCCCCGAAACGGGATGCCGCGATAATGGAGCTGGAGCGCGGGCCTTCCTCTTCTGCCTTGAGGAGGTCGCCGTGTCCCGCTCGTCTCATGAGCGCCGATGGTGTTGAAGTCCTCTTGGCAATAAGTCGCGGCAGCGTCAGCCGCCAATTCAAAAAAGCCACAGGCGGAAGGCAAACCGCTTCAAAGCAAATTCACCCTCCAACAAATAGTGGATCCCCAACAAAGTCTTTAGCCTGAGCGAGCAGAGTTAAGCAGGCGTCAACGTGTCGTCTCCCAAGCCCGGCAGAGCAGCAACCTTAATATATTTCGCCGCCGCTCTGCCGGCCCCAGGCGACTCCGCGCACTTTACCTGCGTAAACAATGTGAGTGAAATATGAATCTCGATGGATACGCCCGCAGCCGTGTATACTAAACAGCTGTGTGTAACCAGGGGAGTATTCTGGCTGGACAAAATGCCTGCTTAATAGGGTTGTCAGGTAGTCCGGGCGAAATACAAGGCTGGGGAGCACGTCGTGTAAGTAGTGGTCCTCTAGGGGCGTACGCTCGGTGGTGTACGCATTGTCCCAAGACCACGCGAGAGTTGGGATCATATCTTGATCAGCATGATTCTCGGCCGCAAGATTGGCATGACCCAGGTTTGGGACGAGGACGACAACGTCGTTCCCGTCACGGTCATCCAGGCTGGCCCCTGCGCTGTCTCGCAGGTTAAAACTCAGGCAACCGACGGCTATGACGCCGTCCAGATCGGTTTCGGCGACATCAAGGCCAAGAACGTGAACAAGCCCATGGCTGGTCACTTCGCCAAGGCTGGCGTCGAGCCTGTCCGCTTCCTTCGTGAGGTCCGCGTCGAGAACGGCGAGGAGCACAAGGTCGGCGAGGTCGTCACCGTCGCTGATTTCGCTGATGTCGAGAAGGTCGACGTCATCGGTACCTCCAAGGGTAAGGGCTTCCAGGGTCGCATCAAGCGCTGGGGTCAGCGCCGCGGTCCTATGACGCATGGTTCTCACTTCCAGCGTCACCCCGGTTCTATCGGTCAGTGCGCCTATCCTGCGCGCGTCCTCAAGGGCGTCAAGATGGCCGGTCACATGGGTAACGAGCGCGTTACCGTCAAGAACCTTTCCGTTGTCCGCATCGATGCCGAGCAGAACCTCATCTTGGTCAAGGGCGCTGTCCCGGGTGCCAAGAATGGTCTCGTCGCCATCCGTATGGCCTAAGGGCCCAGCCCATTTAGCCCAGCGTCATACCAAGGAGAACACTTAAATGGCAAAGTTTGAAGTAAAGAACAGCGAGGGCAAGAAGGTCGCCGAGGCCGAGCTCGCCGCTGAGGTGTACGGCATCGAGCCGAACATCCACGTTATGCACCACATCGTCAAGTGCCAGATGGCCTCTTGGCGTCAGGGCACCCAGTCTGCTAAGGGTCGCTCTGAGGTTTCCGGTGGCGGCAAGAAGCCTTGGCGTCAGAAGGGCACCGGCCGTGCCCGCCAGGGTTCCATCCGTGCTGCCCAGTGGCGTCACGGTGGCGTCGTCTTCGCCCCCAAGCCCCGTTCCTACGCTAAGCGTATGAACAACAAGGAGGTCAAGCTGGCTATGCGCTCCGCGCTGTCCGCCAAGCTGGCCGATGGCGAGCTCGTGCTCGTCGACGACTACGGCTTCGAGAAGCCTTCCACCAAGGCTGCCGTCGCCATGCTCAAGGCTCTCGGCCTTGAGGGCAAGCGTCTGACCATCATCGTTCGCGATGAGGACGTCAACGCCTACCTGTCGTTCCGCAACATTCCCAAGACGTTCATCATCACCGCTGACGAGGCCAACACCTACGATCTCGTCAACAACAACGCTGTGCTGATGCCCGCCGACATCGCCGCTCACTTCGGGGAGGTGCTTGCATAAATGACCGCCCACGAGATCATCATCCGTCCGATCGTGTCCGAGCGTTCCTTCTCCGGCATGGAGCTGAACAAGTACACGTTCGAGGTCGCCAAGGATGCTAACAAGTATCAGATCAAGGACGCTGTCGAGGAGATCTTCGGCGTCAAGGTCGTTCGCGTGAACACCTTGACGGTCAAGCCCAAGACCAAGCGCGTGCGCTATGTCGCCGGCAAGACCCGTTCTTGGAAGAAGGCCATCGTCACGCTGGCCGAGGGCGACACCATCGAGGTCTTTGGCAACCAGGCCTAAGACTCGCTGCTGTTGAGTGAGCTCATGCCTCCCAAATAGGGGAGGCGGGAGCTCAAGGTTTTGGGCGTATAAAATGGACACGCCCGGAACCGTGTATACGTCCGGTGTCATCGCACCCGAGGCAGAACCTCGAATCCCTGTCTGCGATGGCTAACGGATTCCTATTGAAAGGGATTGTAATGGCTGTAAAGCACCTTAAGCCGACCTCCGCTGGTAGGCGTTGGCAGACGATCTCCGACTTCTCCGAGATCACCTGCACCAAGCCCGAGAAGTCTCTTCTCGAGCCCCTGCCCAAGAAGGCCGGTCGTAACAACAACGGCCGCATCACCACCCGCCACCAGGGCGGCGGCGTGAAGCGTCGTTACCGCGTGATCGACTTCAAGCGCAACAAGGACGGCGTGCCCGCCAAGGTTGCCACGATCGAGTACGATCCGAACCGTTCCGCTCGCATCGCTCTGCTGCACTACGCTGACGGTGAGAAGCGCTACATCCTGGCCCCCAAGGGTCTCGAGGTCGGTCAGACCATCATGTCCGGTTCTGACGCCGACATCAAGCCGGGCAACGCTCTGCCCCTCGCCGACATCCCCGTCGGTACGCTCATCCACGCCGTCGAGTTCCAGCCGGGCAAGGGCGCTGCTATCGCCCGTTCCGCCGGTAACTCCTGCCAGCTGATGGGTAAGGAGGGCAAGTACGCTATCGTCCGTATGCCCTCCTCCGAGATGCGCCGCATCCTCGTTACCTGCCGCGCCACCGTCGGTGAGGTCGGCAACGCCGATTACTCCAACATCGTCATCGGCAAGGCCGGCCGTAAGCGTCACATGAACGTGCGCCCGACCGTCCGCGGTACCGTCATGAACCCTGTCGACCACCCGCACGGCGGTGGCGAGGGCAAGAACCACACCTCTGGTCGTCCCTCCGTTACCCCCTGGGGTAAGCCGACGAAGGGCCTTCGTACGCGCAAGAAGAAGAAGGTCTCGAACCAGCACATCATTCGTCGCCGTAAGAAGTAATTTCGGATACCGAGTTTTAGGAGAAAGCACTTATGAGCAGAAGTCTCAAAAAGGGCCCGTTCGTGGAGACTCGCCTTCTCTCGCGTATCACCGCGATGAACGAGGCTGGCAAGAAGGACGTCGTGAAGACCTGGTCCCGCGCGTCCACCATCTTCCCCGAGATGGTTGGTCACACCATCGCCGTCCACGACGGCCGCAAGCATGTGCCCGTGTATGTTACCGAGTCCATGGTTGGTCACAAGCTCGGCGAGTTCGCGCCGACTCGTACGTTCCGTGGCCACAAGGCCAAATAGGGGGTTAACCGTAAATGGCAACTAAGTCTATTGAAACTGAGGCCACCGAGGTTCGCGCCGTCGCTAAGTACGTGCGTGTTTCCCCCAGCAAGGCCCGCCTGGTGGTCGATCTGATCCGCCACAAGCCTGTCGCTCAGGCCTTCGACATCCTCCACTTCTGCGACCGCGCCGTCGCCGTGGATGTCGAGAAGGTTCTCCGTTCCGCCGTTGCGAACGCCGAGAACAACAACGGTCTGCGTGCCGACAACCTGGTTGTCGCCGCTGCCTATGTTGACGAGGGTCCGACGCTTAAGCGCATCCGTCCCCGCGCCAAGGGTTCCGCTTCTCGCATTCTGAAGCGTACTTCCCACATCACCGTCGTCGTTGCTCCTCGAAAGGAGGCGTAAAGCTGTATGGGTCAGAAAGTCTACCCCACCGGCTTCCGTCTTGGCATCACCGAGAACTGGCGCTCCCGCTGGTTCGCAGAGAAGGATTACGCTAAGACCCTCGGTAACGATCTCGAGATCCGCAAGTACCTCGAGAAGCGTCTTTCCCGCGCAGCTGTCTCCCGCGTCGAGATCGAGCGCGCTGGCGACAAGGTGAAGGTCATCATCCTCACCGCTCGCCCCGGCGTTGTCATCGGTAAGAAGGGTGCCGAGATCGATACCCTCCGCACCGAGCTCGAGAAGGTCGCTGGCGTTTCCAAGGGCCAGCTCTCCGTCGACGTTGTCGAGATCAAGCGCCCCGAGCTCGACGCCAACCTCGTTGCTCAGTCTATTGCCGAGCAGCTCGAGGGCCGCGTTGCCTTCCGTCGCGCTATGCGCAAGGCTGTCCAGTCCGCCCGCAAGGCCGGCGCTAAGGGCATCCGTATCCAGTGCTCCGGTCGTCTCGGCGGCGCCGAGATGGGCCGTCGTGAGTGGTACCGTGAGGGTCGCGTGCCTCTGCACACCCTCCGTGCCAAGATCGACTACGGCACGGCTGTCGCCAGCACCACCATGGGCGCTTGCGGCGTGAAGGTCTGGATCTACCTGGGCGAGAAGCTCCCGGGCCAGCCTGTTCCCAACCCTGCACTCGAGGGCTCTTCCCGTCCTCGTCGTCGTAACTCCGAGAGGAGGGGTCAGTAGTGCTTGCCCCTAAGCGTATTCTTCACCGCAAGGTGCAGCGTGGCTCCATGAAGGGCCAGGCCAAGGGTAATACCGAGCTGCATTTCGGCGAGTTTGGTATCCAGGCTCTCGAGGCCCATTGGATCACCAACCGTCAGATCGAGGCCGCTCGTATTGCCATGACCCGCTACATGAAGCGTGGCGGTCGTGTCTACATCACGATCTTCCCCGATAAGCCCATCACCAAGAAGCCTGCCGAGACTCGCATGGGTTCTGGTAAGGGTAACCCCGAGGAGTGGGTGGCCGTCGTCAAGCCCGGCCGCATCATGTTCGAGGTCAAGGGTGTTCCCGAGGAGGTCGCTCGCGAGGCTCTGCGTCTTGCGCAGCACAAGCTCCCCATCAAGACCAAGATTGTTGCTGCTAAGAACGCTGAGCAGCGCATCGAGAAGGAGATGGCTGAGGAGGCCGCTCTCGAGGCCAAGTGGGCTGCTGAGGACGCCGCCGCCGCCAAGGAGGAGAACTAATGAAGCCCGCAGAGATTCGTGAGCTCTCGGACGCTCAGCTCGTTGAGAAGCTGAAGGAAATGCGCGCCGAGCTCTTTAACCTTCGTTTCCAGATGGCCACCAGCCAGCTGGACAACACCGCTCGCGTCAACACCGTGAAGAAGGACATCGCTCGCGTCCTCACGGAGCAGCGCGCCCGCGAGATCGCAGCGGAGAAGTCCGCTGTCGCCGAGTAGGACCTAAGGAGAGAACATGACTGATTCGCGTAACTCGCGTAAGGTCCGTACGGGTGTCGTTACCTCCGTCTCCGGTGCCAAGACCATCGTTGTCACCATCACCGAGCGCAAGCGTCACCCCAAGTACGGCAAGATGATGACCAGCTCCAAGAAGCTGCACGCTCACGACGAGGAGTGCACGGCTGGCGTGGGCGACACCGTCCGCGTTATGGAGACCCGTCCTATGTCCAAGATGAAGCGTTGGCGCCTCATCGAGGTCGTCGAGCGCGCTAAATAAGCAGTCGCTCTTACGACTTGTACGTTTCCGAAGATGTGCGTATGCCTGGCTTGCATACCACGGGCCGTATAAAGGCTGCGCACCTCTCTTCGGTTCTTAGTTCGGAGGAACATCTACCATGATTCAGATGCAAACCATGCTGAACGTCGCCGACAACTCCGGCGCTCGCAAGATTCGCTGCATCAAGGTGCTTGGCGGTTCCAAGCGTCGTTATGCAGGCATCGGCGATGTGTTCATCGGTGCTGTCCAGGAGGCTACCCCTGGCGCCAACGTCAAGAAGAAGGACGTTGTCCGTTGCGTCGTCGTTCGCACCGTTAAGGAGATCCGCCGCAAGGATGGCTCCTACATTCGCTTTGATGAGAACGCCTGCGTTGTCATCAACAACGATGGTTCGCCCGTCGGCACCCGTATCTTCGGGCCCGTCGCTCGCGAGCTTCGTGACAAGAAGTACATGAAGATCGTCTCGCTCGCTCCCGAGACCCTGTAGTTAGGGGAGATATATGTATATCAAGAAGGGCGATAAGGTCCAGGTTCTCTCTGGTAAGGATCGCGGCAAGCAGGGCGTTATCCTGCGTGCTCTCCCCGCCGAGAACAAGGTCGTTGTCGAGGGCGTTTCGGTCGTCAAGAAGGCCGTCAAGCCCAACGCTGCCAACCAGCAGGGCGGCATCGTTTCGCAGGAGGCTCCCATCGACGCCTCCAACGTCAATCTCGTCTGCCCCGAGTGCGGTAAGGTTACCCGCGTCGGTCACGAGAAGGACGGCAAGAACAAGCTGCGCGTCTGCAAGAAGTGCGGCCACAAGTTCTAAGCTGCCCGCAACA
>CABUGI010000022.1 GCA_902491055.1 uncultured Collinsella sp.
GATTTTTCTGGTCTCGTATGCGCTCACCTGCATCCTCAACGGTGCCTCGCCCAGTGAAGTGCTCCAGCATCTGTCAGCCCTCGGCCAGCGCCTAGGCGATGTCATAACAACCGTTCGCGCCGGCTGGGAGAGTTAGCGTTTGTCACATTAGGACTTCTAGGGTGTACGGATTATCGCCACGAGTAGAATCCTTGCATCCTTTGGGTCCTGTCGTGCGACTGAATAGTATTATTGAAGATGAATAATAATAGGATTTGCTATGTATAAGCAGGATTTAGAGCAGACTCTTTTGGGCATTGACGAAGAGGCGGAGCTGGAAATAGGTCCAAGAGACGACAGGCCGAGCGTTGTATTGGTGGGAGGAAGCGCCTTCATGCTAAATGATGTGACGAATCGGTCGGTTACACATGATATTGATGTGTTTGAGGCAGACAGGTGCCTCCGCGAGATCATAGCTCGATACCCCGAGGTGAATGGTATGGCGGTGGCATATTGTAATCAGATGCCATTCAATTACGAAGATCGTTTGATTCCCTTGAAGATTGGGGCGCGTTTTATCAGGTACTTTACGCCATCTTTGGAGGACCTGGCGGTGATGAAGCTTTATGCCTATCGTCCGAACGACATCGTCGATCTTCATAGTCAGGCATTCGTTGACCGACTTGATTGGGATCTGCTCGAGCGGCTTATATTCGACGAGGGAGAGGCTCTGGCATCGTCGCCCTCGGAGCGGAGTTATCAAGAGATGGTCTGCGCATACAGGCAATACAAAAAGGAGGTGCTCGGTTGAATCTGACCTTTGAGGGATTCTTAAAAGGCTATTGCCGAGAGCTATCCGGACAGCAGTCGCTGAGTTTTAGAAAATTGGTTGAGCAGGCGACGACGGATGCGCCGCGCGTGGCGGAGCCCCTGTTTTTGCTCGCTTTGGCACAGGGTAAAGCCGAATACGTTCTGGGCTTATCCGAGGGTTCGTGGATGGAAGAGGGTTACCGAGGCGTTTTGTCCTTGTACGCCCAAACGGGTAGCCTGGCATCTCTATGCGCCGAGGACAAACTTCCTAATCGTTATGCCAACGTTTGGCGTGCGTATAGAGCGGTGAAGGAAAAGCCAGTGGCGGACAGAAGAATCAACGCCCTGATGCGAAAAAGAACGTTGGGAGCGCTAGAGGAATCGGGTGTAACGCGCTACGGTCTCTGCCGCGATTTGAATCTGAATAAGGGAAACGTGTACGCATATTTAGCCGGTGATGACTCAAAGGTGAGCAGGGAGACGGCGCGCCGCATTATGGAATATGCGGAGGAGAGGGGCGCCCAAGAAGGGGCCGGGCGCCCGGTGCGTATGGCGGGGTAAGATTGATCGCGGTTTTGATTGGTGCTCGATTGGGTTTGTTGGGCGGAGTTTATGTCTGCTATTGATATTGTGCTTGTTGTGATCGCCTTGGTGGCGGTGGGGGTTGCTGTGGCTTGCGCCCTCCAGATCAAGAGCCTGCGTGCCGAGTTGCGGGAGCGTGGCGACAGTAGCGCGGAAACGCTGGCAGCACTCGAGCAGGCCAACAACGCGCTCGATGCCCTGAACGTCGCGCTGGCCGAAACTCGCCGCACGGCCAATGCCATCGCGCAGCAGCAGACGACAGATGCGGCCGTGGAGCAGCAACGTTACCTGACCATCGCACGTGAGTTTTCGCAAGCTGGTGACCGGATGGATGACCTGCGCCGCGAGACGGCCCAACAGCTCGGTGCCAACCGCGAGGGTATCGAGCATCGCCTGGACAAGGTGCGCGAAACGGTCGATGCTCAGCTGGGCGCCATCCGCAAAGACAACAACGTGCAGCTCGATCAAATGCGTGCGACGGTGGACGAGAAGCTCTCCCGCACGCTCAACGACCGACTGTCGGCATCGTTTAAGCAGGTGAGCGACCAGCTCGAGGCCGTGTACAAGGGCCTGGGCGACATGCAGTCCATCGCCACCGGCGTGGGCGACCTTAAGCGCGTGCTGGGCAACGTGAAGGCGCGTGGCATTTTGGGCGAGGTGCAGCTGGGTGTAATCCTGGCGGACATCCTTACGCCCGACCAGTATCTGGAAAATGTCGCCACCAAGCCTGGCGCCTCGGAGCGCGTTGAGTTTGCCGTCAAGCTGCCGGTGGACGAGGGCGATCCCGTGCTGCTGCCGATTGACTCCAAATTCCCGGGCGATGCGTACGAGCACTTGCTCGACGCGCAAGAGTCGGGGGATGCCGAGGCTGTGGCCACCGCGCGCAAGACGCTCGATGCGATGGTAAAGCGCGAGGCAAAGGACATCTGCGAAAAGTACCTGAGCGTGCCCGCGACCACCAACTTTGGCATTATGTTCGTGCCTTTTGAGGGTCTGTACGCCGAGGTCGTCAGTCGCCCCGGGCTTATCGAGACCCTGGGCCGCGACTATCACGTCAACGTTGCCGGCCCCAGCACCATGGCGGCCATCCTCAACAGTCTGCAGATGAGCTACCAGACGTTTAAGCTGCAAAAACGCACCGACGACGTGCTGCGTGTGCTCTCTGCCGTCAAGGCCGAGCTGCCGCGCTATCAGGCGGCGCTGCGCCGCGCCCAGCAGCAGATCGAGACCGCGGGAAAGACAGTCGAGGGCATCATCACCACGCGCACCAACGTTATGGAGCGCAAGCTCAAGGATATCGACGCGCTGGAAGACGCGCGGGAGGCCGACGAGATCTTGGGGCTCACATCCGCAGGCCCGCTCGCAGACCAAAAAGACGAGGACTAGCTGCATCTGACGGCGGGGCGCTCGCGCAAGCACGGCGCGGGCGCTTTTCGCATCGTGCTTGCCTGAAGTGCGCTTCAATGTGCAACAATGGCGTTTCGCCCTATCAGACGCGAAAGGAAGCCCATGTCTCAGAGAAGCACCAGTCCGCTCAAACGCTCCACTGTGCGTCGCACGCTCCGGCGTTTTTGGGATGTCACGCGCACACAGCCGCTGATCGTCTTTCTCTCGGTGTTCTCGTCGGCGGGCTATATCTTTTTGCTCACGTTTGCCAACACCTACGTGATGGCCCTCATCGTCGACCGCGTCCAAGCGGGTTCCGTGGCGGGCGATCAAGTATTCGAGGTCTTTGGCCCCTACATTCTGGCGCTCGTGCTCGTTAACCTAGCGGGCCAGATCCTCTCCAAGCTGCAGGACTACACCGTCTACAAGCTCGAGATTGCGGGTAACTACCACTTGGCGCGCCTGTGCTTCGACACGCTCTCCAATCAATCCATGACATTTCACACCAGCCGCTTTGGCGGATCGCTTGTGAGCCAGACAAGCCGTTTTATGAGCGGCTACACGGGTCTGGTCGACGTGACGGTGTATTCGCTCATCCCCACCATCACCTCGGTCATCTGCACCGTGGCCGCACTCGCCCCGGTGGTACCGACGTTTACCGTGATCCTGGTGTGCATCATGGTCGTCTACATTGCGTTTGTCTGGCTTATGTACAAGCGCATCATGCCGCTTTCGGCCGCGACGTCCGCCGCGCAGAACAAGCTCTCGGGCGTGCTCTCCGACGCGGTCACGAACATCTTGGCCGTCAAGACCTGCGGGCGCGAGGACTTTGAACGCGATCTGTTCGACGCCGCCGATCGTGCCGCGCGCGACGCCGAGACGGTCTCGATGCACGCCATGATGCAGCGCAACTTTACGACCTCGGGCCTCATCGTCATCACCATGGCCGTGGTGAGTGTGTTCGTGGCGGGCGGCAACGCGTGGTTTGGCATTTCGGCCGGCTCGCTCGTCATGATCTTTACCTACACCTATAACCTCACCATGCGCCTGAACTACGTAAGCTCCATGATGCAGCGCATTAACCGCGCGCTGGGCGATGCGGCCGAGATGACGCGCGTGCTGGACGAGCCACGTTTGGTGGCAGATGACCCGGACGCCCCTGAGCTCAAAGTGACCGAGGGCGCGATTGATTTTGAGCACCTGAGCTTTGCGTACCGTGACGCTGCGGCGGGCGAGAGCGTGTTCGATGACCTGACACTTCATGTGGCGGCGGGCCAGCGCGTGGGCCTGGTGGGCAAATCGGGTTCGGGTAAGACGACGCTCACCAAGCTGCTGCTGCGCCTGGACGATGTTCAGGGCGGCCGCGTGCTCGTGGACAGTCAGGATGTCTCGCGCTGTACGCAGCAGAGCCTGCGCCGCCAGGTTGCCTACGTGCCGCAGGAGGCGCTGCTGTTCCACCGCTCCATTCGAGAGAATATTGCCTACGGCCGCCCCGACGCCACTGATGAGCAGATTCGCGAGGCCGCGCGCCTGGCCAACGCCCTGGAGTTTATCGACCGCTTGCCCCGTGGCTTTGACACCATGGTGGGCGAGCGCGGCGTCAAGCTCTCGGGCGGCCAGCGTCAGCGCGTGGCTATCGCCCGCGCCATCCTAACCGACGCGCCGATTCTGGTGCTCGACGAGGCGACCTCTGCCCTCGACAGCGAGTCCGAGGCGCTGGTGCAGGAGGCGCTCGAAAACCTGATGCGTGGACGTACCTCCATTGTGGTGGCGCACCGCCTGTCCACCGTGGCGGCGCTCGACCGCATTGTGGTGCTGGCCGATGGCGAGATCGTCGAGGACGGCACGCATGCGCAGCTCGTCGAGGCGGGTGGCGAGTACGCGAGCCTGTGGAGCCGTCAGACCGGCGCATTCTTGGAGGCGTAAGCGTCTCGGACGTGGGACAATTGTGCCCATAAGTTTATTGTGCCGTTGAGCCGAGGAGTCGTTATGCCACGCGAGACCAATGCCGCCAAGCGCGAGCGCGCCATCGAGGTGTGTGAGCGCCTCAACCGTCGCTATGGCCCGGTCGAGTGCTTTTTGGACCACGAGAATCCCTTCCGCCTGCTGATCGCGGTGCTGCTCTCGGCGCAAACGACCGATGCGCAGGTCAACAAGGTGACGCCGCGGCTGTTTGCCCAGTGGCCCACGCCCGAGGCCATGGCCGGGGCGAGCGTGGCTGACGTGGCAGACACCATCAAGTCACTCGGCTTCTACAAGAGCAAAGCCAAGCATGCCGTCGAGGCCGCGCAGATGATCGTCGCCGACTATGGCGGCGAGGTGCCGGCCGACATGAAGGAACTCGTGAAGCTGCCGGGCGTGGGACGCAAGACGGCGAACATCGTGCTCAACGTGGGGTATGGCATCGTGGAGGGCATTGCGGTGGACACGCATGTCAACCGCATTGCGCACCGCCTGATGCTGAGTCCCAGGACGCATGCAAAGGAGCCGCTCAAGACCGAGCAGGATTTGCTCAAGATTTTGCCGCACGAGTATTGGGAGTCGGTTAACCATCAGTGGATTACCTTCGGTCGCGAGATCTGCGACGCCCGCAAACCCAAGTGTGACGAGTGCCCGCTGGCAGATTTGTGCCCCAGCGTACGGGTGAGCTAGGTTACAAGGGCAGGCCGCCACTCTTGCGTATCTCCGGGCGGTACAAATCGGGACGCGGCCGGTGACCACGGCGCTCGCTACGACTCCCGAAGCAAGAACTCTTCTACCGGCACGACCGATGCCCCCTCGGTATCGTAGCGCTCGGAGCCGTGATATACGACGGCTCGGTCCTTTGCGGGAATGCCAAGTTCGGAACCAACAGAGCGTAGGTGTCGAGCGAATGTGTCGCGGTAGGTAGCGCCCGATTTGATTTCGAACGCCTGTGGGCGAGCCGGCTCTGTTAGATCGATAAGGTCGATCTCTCGTTTGCTGTCGTCGCGATAAAAGGCAAGCGTGGGCTCGAGGCCTCTGTTGAGGTATGCCTTCTGGCGTTCCGAGACAACGAGGTTTTCGAATATTTCCCCGCTTAGGGGGTGGTTCATGAGACTGCGCTCGTCGTGAATGCCAAGCAGATGGCAAAGTAGTCCCGTGTCGTAGAAGTACAATTTTGGCGCTTTGGTAAGCCGCTTGCGCATGTTTCCAGCATATGGTTGAAGCAGGAACACCAAATAGCTTGATTGCAGGATCGAAAGCCACGAGCTGATCGTCGCCGTGGCGACTCCCACATCAGCGGCGAGTCTTGATAGGTTGAGCAGCCCTCCCACGCAAGCCGCGCACAGCCCGATCATTTTTCTAAAGGAGCTCAGGTTGCGCACGTCGAGAAGGCCGCCCGCGTCGCGTTCCACATAGGTCATAAGGTAATTTTGGTAGAACATATCGGTGGGGATGCCCGCATCGTATATGCGCGGGTATCCCCCGCGAATCAGGTAGGTGTCAAGCGAGATTTGCGTGTCGCTGAGCTCCTGGTAGGAGAGAGGCAGGAGTTTGAGCATGCCGACGCGCCCGGCAAGCGATTGCTGGATGTTGTGCATGAGCAAAAAGTTTTGCGAGCCGGACAATACATACTGGCCGGTCCTTCCGCGTTCGTCGGAGGCGACCTGAATCATGCTGAACAGCTCCGGTGCATATTGGGCCTCGTCGATGATCAGATGATCGGGGCGCCTGCTGATAAAGCCGACGGGGTCATCGAGTGCGGCGCGACGGACTTCCGGGTTTTCGAGGTTGAGATATTCATATTCAGGAAAAACGGCCTTGATGAGAGTTGACTTGCCGCTTTGGCGTGGCCCCGTAAGCGAGACGACGGGAAACCATTCTGACATGTCGCGTAGCTTCTGGGCCATGGTTCGCTCAATCATTTTTAACGCCCTTCGTGTCTAGCATCTCATGCTCGTAGGCATGCTTTTGGTTTGAAAGTCTCGTACCGAGTTTGTCGGTATCTGCCGGGTTTCGTGGCAGGTCTTTGGGATTTGCCACATCGGCAAGGCAAAAAACCATAATTACTAACTAGAAGTTACCACAACTGTAAAGTAGAAATTGCCATAATTGCAAAGTAATGCAGGTAGAAGCTGGTAATTGGTGCTGTCCGATCAGGCTGTTTTGTGCCGAGGGCGTTCGGGCATGCGCGTTTTGGGGTGGCTGTTCGGCGCGCGCTGGCGTGCCCACCTCATGCGTTACCATGACAGGCAACGAAATCCGCCGCATACCCGCCGAACTTGCCTCGGCGGGCTTTTGGCGTTGCAATGCCGGAGGAACAGCATGCTCATTCACCGTATAGCCGCGCAGCTCTACACTGCCGAGGCCTTGCAGACCGTCGAGGCCGGACTCGATGCTGGCGAGGACGTGACGCTGGCTGTGTCGCAGTCGGGCCGCACGCTTATGGCGGCCGCCCAGTTTGCGCGCCGTCCGCGCCCGACGGTCTATATCGTGAGCGGCGAGGATGCGGCCGATCGCGCCGCGCGTAGCCTTGCCGCCTACGTGGGCCTAGCGCACGTGTGCCGTTTTCCCGAGCGCAAGGACTATCCGTGGCGCGAACAGGCGCCCGACGACGCCGTGGTGGCGCAGCGCTGCGAGGCTCTGGGGCGCATCGTGCGCGGGGACAACTGCATCATGGTTGCCTCAGCCCGCGCGCTGCTGCGCTGCGTGCCGCCGGTCGAGAGTCGCTATTGGGAGTCCACCACTTTTGCGGTGGGCGAGGAGATTCCTTTTGACGAGGTGCCGCAGCGCCTGGTGGGCATAGGCTACACCAATGCCGGCGCCGCCGACGCGCCCGGCCTGTTCCGCGTGCACGGCGACACCGTCGAGGTGTTCCCCGCACAGGAAAAGGCGCCCGTGCGCATCGAGTTTTTTGGCGACGAGATCGATCGCATCCGCCGTATGGTGAGCTCAACGGGGCAGACCATCGGCAACGAGGATGGTATCGAGATCTTCCCGTGCCGCGAGCTGGCGCTCACCGACGAGGCGGTCCACAACATGCATGTGGCGCTCTATCGCGCCAGCCAGGACGATAGCAAACTGGCGGCGCTGCTCGAGATGGTGGATGCACGCATCGTCACGCCCGAGCTCGACCGCTTTTTGCCGGTGATGTACGGCCAGACCGTAAGCCCGCTGGCACACGTGAGCGGCAAGGCGCTCGTGATCCTGTCCGAGCCGCGCTCGCTGTTCGACGACTGTCTGCGCGCCTACGAGGATATCGAGGCCCGTGCCGGCGAGGCGGGGATTGACCGACTGGATGGCCTGTATGTACGTGCTCAGCAGCTCGATTTTGGTGCTCAGCAGCGCCTGAACTATGTGAGCCTCATCCGTGCCGGCGGCGCGGTTACGGCAGAGCTCAAGATTGAGCAGCCTGCTATCGCAGGCTCGGACAACCGTTTTATGACGCGCATTCAGGAAGTCGTGGGCAAGCGCTACGCCTGCGTGTTTGCCATTCCCGACCGTGGTGCACGCGAGTCGATGGAGCTCACCTTTGGTGACGAGGGCATTACCTTTGAGGAGTCGCTGACCGCGGCACCCGAAAACGCCGGCGTCATTGGCGAGCGCGTGCGCGTGGCAGCGGCGGATTCTGCCGACCGTGCTGCCCGCCAGGATGCCCATGCTGCAATTCGCGAGCGCCGCGCCGACGCGCTTAACGCCCGCTCGCTCGAGGCGGGTGCTGCCCAGGCTGCCGCCGGTGTCGCCGTGCCCACCATCTCGCGCGGACGCGTGACCTTTGTGGACGCTGCCCTGCCGCAGGGCGTGGTGGTGCCCGATGCCAACTTGGCCGTGTTCTCGATCGCCGACCTCAACGCCCGCATGGACGCCAACCGGGCCCGCAGCCGCCGCAAGGTTGACATTACGCAGATCACCTTCCCGTTTAAGCCGGGAGACTACGTGGTGCACGCCACCCACGGCATCGCGCTCTTTAGCGAGATCGCGCGCCGGGAAGTGGGTGGCAAGGAGCGCGACTACTTTTTGCTGGAATATGCCGACGGCGACAAGCTCTACGTGCCGCTCGAGCAGGTCGACCGCATCACACGCTATGTTGGCCCCGACGGCGACAGGCCGCGCCTGACCAGGCTCAACACTGCCGACTGGACGCGTGCCACCAATAAGGCGCGCAAGAACGCCAAAAAGCTGGCGTTTGACCTGGTCGACCTGTATACGCGCCGCTCGTCGATCGCAGGCATCGCCTGCCCGCCCGACACGCCCGAGCAGATCGAGATGGAGGAGAGCTTTCCCTACGACGAGACGCGTGATCAGCTGGAGGCCATCGCCGACATTAAGGCCGACATGGAGGCGCCCAAGCCCATGGACCGCCTGCTGTGCGGCGACGTGGGTTTCGGCAAGACCGAGGTTGCCCTGCGCGCGGCGTTTAAGTGCGTGGACTCCGGCCGCCAAGTCATGGTGCTCTGCCCCACGACCATTCTGGCCCAGCAGCACTACGAGACCTTCTTTGAGCGTTTTGCCCCGTTTGGCCTCGAGGTCGAAGTGCTCAGCCGCTTCCGCACCCCGGCGCAGCAAAAGCGCGCGCTTAAGGCGTTTGCCGAGGGCACGATTGATGTGCTCATCGGCACGCACCGCTTGCTTTCGGCCGATGTGAACCCCAAGAACCTGGGCATGGTGATCATCGACGAAGAGCAGCGCTTTGGCGTGCAGCACAAGGAGCAGCTCAAGAACCTGCGTGAGCAGATTGACGTGCTCACGCTTTCGGCCACGCCGATTCCGCGAACCATGCAGATGGCCACGAGCGGCGTGCGCGATATGAGCCTGATCACGACGCCGCCGACCGGGCGTCGTCCCGTGATCGTGCACGTGGGGGAGTACGACCCCGACGTGGTGAGTGCGGCGATTCGCCTGGAGGTGGGCCGCGGCGGTCAGGTGTATTACGTGTCCAACCGCGTCAAGACTATCGACGACGCCGTGGCGCGCGTGCACGAGGCCGCGCCCGAGGCGCGCGTGGGTGTGGCACACGGCAAGATGAGCCCGCGCGAGGTCGAGGACGTGATGATCGAGTTCGCGACCAAAAAGATCGACGTGCTCATCGCCACGACCATCGTGGAGAGCGGCATCGACAACTCGACCGCCAACACACTGATCATCGAGGACTCGCAGCGCCTGGGTCTGGCACAGCTCTACCAGCTCAAGGGCCGTGTGGGCCGCTCTGCCACGCAGGCCTACGCGTACTTTATGTTCCCGGGCGAGCTGCCGCTCACCGAGGAGGCGACGGCGCGCCTGACCGCACTTTCCGAGTTCCAGGACCTGGGCAGCGGCATGCGCATCGCCATGCGCGACCTGGAGATCCGTGGTGCCGGTTCGCTCATGGGTGCCGAGCAGCACGGTAACCTGTCGAGTGTGGGCTTTGACCTGTTTACGCAGATGCTGGGACAGGCCGTAGCCGAGGCACGCGGCGATGACGATGCCGGCGTGGAGGCGGCGAATGTGGGCATCAACCTGCCGGCCGACTACTTCTTGTCCGAGGAGTACATGCCGGCGGTGGACCAGCGCGTGCTCGTGTACCGCAAGCTCGCGGCGGCTGAGGACCTGGAGAGTATCGACGAGGTGCAGGAGGAGACCGAGGCTGCGCACGGTGAGCTGCCGTTGGCGGGACTCAACCTGTTCAATCGCGCGCGCATCCGCATTCGCGGCGAGCGCTTGGGGCTCGAGAGCGTCACGCTCAGCGGCGGTCGCATCACGTTTTTGGGCGTCGACGTGCCCAAGAAGGTGGCCTTTGAGCTAAAGACCCGCTATGGCGCGGTGAACTTCCCCAAGAGCCGCAAACTGTCGGTGCCCTACAAGGCGGGCGCCGGTGCGGGCAGCGGCTTGGGTCGCGGCCTCGATGCCAACGACGGCACCGGCCCCGTGGCTGCGGCGCTCATGCTGCTGCAACAGCTGGGCGCTAGTGATGATGACTAGCGAGTCGACGCTGCAAACACCCCATTTGGGCACTCTGGCTCCATCGAAAGGAAAGCATGTTCGGATACATCTATAAGAAAGATGCCGCCATTATCGCGGTTGTCCTGTGTCTTTGTCTGGGCGTGGGCAGTTTCTTCGATTATCAGATCTCGAGCGCGCTGTTCAATATCGGCAGCATGTACGGTCGCTTTATCGAGGCCGCCGGCGAGCTGCCGTTCGAGCTGACGGCGAGCATCGCGGGCGTTATGCTCGTGCGCGCGGTGCGTCCCAACTCCAGGGGGAGCAAATGGCTCGCCGTGCTCGGCATCCTCGTCAACGTTGGCCTGACCGGCTACGAGATCGTTTCGTCCCTGAGGGTTGGCGGCAAACTCATCGCGGCTCAGTTGGTGCTAACGTTTGTGCTGGTCATCGTCGCCAACCTTATCGTCTATCGCCTCACGCGCACGACCGAGCCCGATGAGCTCACGCGCTGGGCGTTGATGGTGCTTGCCGTGTGGGTCGTTCAGGCCATCATCCTCAACGTGATCGTCAAACCGCTGTGGTCGCGTCCGCGCATGCGCGTGATCGAGGTGACGCAGGGGCTCGAGTTTCAGCCGTGGTGGGTGATCGGCAACCCCGACAAGTGGACTTATATCGCCGCCGGTGTAATCAAGGACGGCTTTAAGTCGTTTGCGAGTGGGCACACGGCGCACGCGGCGATCGGCCTTATGCTCGCCGGGCTTCCCGCGGCGGCCTTTAAGGAAAAACCGTCGCGCCGCCGCGTGGTCTTTTGGACGGCGGCTGTGGTCGCGGCGCTCGTCGCGTTTGGCCGCATCGTGATCGGAGCGCACTTTTTGAGTGACGTGAGCTGCGGCTTTGCCCTGGTGCTGGCGCTTGAGTGCCTTGCCGCGCGCATTGCCTATCCCAGCGGCGTACAATAGCTCCGTTTGAATCATCTGGCCGATACCCGGTAAGAGAGGATTGCCATGCTCGCGTTCAACAACGACTATTCCCACGGCGCACACCCAGCGGTGCTGCAGGCGCTCGTCGACACCAATATGGAGCCGCAGCCCGGCTACGGTACCGATGCGCACACCGAGCGTGCCAAGCAGCTTATCCGCGAGGCCTGTCAGGCCCCCGATGCCGACGTGTTTTTTCTGGTGGGCGGCACGCAGGCCAACGCGACGGTGATCGACATGCTGCTTGCGCCCTACGAGGGCGTCGTTGCTGCCGAGACTGGCCACGTCGCCTGTCACGAGGCGGGCGCCATCGAGTTTGGCGGTCACAAGGTGCTCACCATCCCCGGCTATGAGGGTAAGATGCGCGCCGAGGACCTCGAGAACTATATCCAGGTGTTCTACGAAAACGAGAGCTACGAGCACACGGTGTTCCCGGGCGCCGTGTACGTGAGCCTATCGACTGAGTACGGCACGCTGTATTCCAAGGCCGAGCTCGCGGCGATTCATGCGGTGTGCCAGAAGCGCGAGATTCCGCTGTTTGTGGATGGCGCCCGCCTGGCCTATGCGCTGGCGGCCGATGAGTGCGACATTACCCTGCCCGAGCTGGCGCAGCTGTGCGACGTGTTCTACATCGGCGGCACCAAGTGCGGCGCGCTCTGCGGCGAGGCTGTGGTGTTCTGCGGCATGCGCGCCCCGGCGCATCCCATTCCGCGTATTAAGCAGCACGGCGCGCTGTTGGCCAAGGGCCGCCTGACGGGCGTGCAGTTTGAGGCGCTCTTTACCGACGGCCTGTATTTTGAGATTGGCCGTCAGGCGATCGAAACCGCGCAGGCGCTTCGTCGCGTGCTGTACGAGCACGGCTACCGGTTCTTCTTGGAGACGCCGACTAACCAGCAGTTCGTAATTCTGCCCAACGAGGACATGGCGCGCATTCGCGAGCATGCGGCGATCGAGTACTGGGAAAAGTACGACGAGACCCACACGGTGGTGCGCTTTTGCACCAGCTGGGCCACGACGCAGGAGGATATCGACGCGTTGGCGGCTGTCCTGTAGCCTGATGTAATGACGGGGGGCCGCCTTGCGCTGGGTTTGGCGCAAGGCGGCCTCTGTTTTTGAGGGGAAAGGGTTGTATGACCGAGATGTCCGAGCCGACGATTCGCCTGGCGACGCCCGACGATGCGCCGACGTTGCTTGCCATCTATGAGCCGTATGTGCGCCAGACGGCGATTACCTGCGAATACGAGGTGCCGAGCGTTGAGGAGTTCGCCGGGCGTATTGAGCGTACGCTCAAGCGCTATCCGTATTTGGTGATGGAGTTGGACGGGCGTCCGGTAGGCTATGCCTACGTGAGTCCGCTTAACAGCCGCGAGGCATACGACTGGTCGGTCGAGACGTCGATCTACCTGGCACGCGATGTGCGCCATGGCGGGCTGGGTCGCAAGCTGCACGCTGCGCTCAAGCAGTGCCTGATCGCGATGGGCATCACCAATATGTGCGCCCTCATCGCCGTGCCGCACGACAAGGACGACGAGTACCTGACGCACAACAGTCAGGATTTCCATGCTCATATGGGATATCGCCTGGTGGGCACCTTCGATCGCTGTGCCCAAAAGTTCGGCCGCTGGTACGACATGTGCTGGATGGAGCTGGTCCTAGCCGAGCGCACACCCAACCAACCCAAACCAACCTGGTTCCCCGACCTCCCCAAACCTACCATTTAGGGACAGGTTTATTTTGGCAGGTTAGCCGATTGGCTCGGTGTATTTGGCGCGGTCGGTGCGTTGGATGCGCTTAGAGACATGGAGCGGTCGGCCGTCGGTGTCGTAGACGTAGTCGGTGATCAGGATCAGCGCCTGCCCGCGCTCGACGTTGAGCAAAAACGCCTCGTTTTGCGAGGCATAGCACACTTCAAAGGTCTTATGTCCCTGTGCTGGCGCGCGATGGAATTCTTGGCGCAGCGTCGCGTAGAGCGAACCGTTGATATCGCGATCGATGAGCGTCTCGAAGCTTGGCGGCAGGTAGGTGGTCTCCAGGCACAGCGGCACGTCGTCCAGGTAGCGCAGGCGGACAAGTTTGACGAGCTTGCTGCCCACGGCGGCGTCAAAGAACTTAGCTATGCTGCCGGCCGCCTTGGCAAAGCCCGAGTCCACGGTGCGCGTGGTGGGCTTCATGCCCTGACCTTCGACCTGCTTGGTATAGCTCGAAAACACTAGGTTGTTCTCGTGGAGTGCGGGCGTGTCGGCCACAAAGGCGCCACGCCCGCGCTCGGTGCGCACCAGGCCCTCATCAACGAGAACCTTAAGGGCGTGGCGCACGGTGCTGCGCGACAGCCCCGATTCGTCCATGAGTTCCATCTCGGACGGCAGCTTGTCTCCGCGTGCGTAGATGCCGGCGGCGATGCGGTCACGCAACATGCCCGCCAAGCGCTCGTATTGGTTCAGTTTCTTTTTAGACGAAGCGTTCATGTGATCAACCTGTATCTAACTTGTATGCCTATCTAAGCAAGCATGTATTCAATACAACAACAAAACCGCTGGTAGCCAGTTGTCGAAAACCGCATCAGCAAAATATCTAAGACAAATATAGCATACAACTAGTCGACATAACCAAAACATGTATGTAACTTGTATGCCATCGAGAGCATCAAACGAGAAGAAAGGCTGATGCACGATGACTACTCAGGAACAGGTTAAGGACGTCGTCTCCCAGGTTTTGACTGACAAGGCTGACAAGGGCGGCATCAAGCGCGTCGTGTGGATTGGCGCCGGCGGATCCAACGGCGGTAACTATCCTGCCCAGTACTTTATGGAGCACGAGGCCACGCAGGTCGTGAGCTCCAGCTACACCAGCAACGAGTTCGTGCACGCCACCCCGGCCTACGTCAACGAGAACACCCTGGCCGTCGTCGTGTCCATGCGCGGCACCAAGGAGACCATCGTTGCCGCCCAGGTCGCCAAGGACCACGGCGCCAGCACCATCGCCATCTATGTTGACGAGTCCGGCCTCACCGAGGTCTGCGACTACAAGATCCAGTACGACAGCCTGGCCGTCGACGAGTCCTGCATGGGCCGCACCAACTCTGCCGTCGTGACCATGATCGCCATGGAGCTTACGCAGCAGACCGAGGGCTATGCCGAGTATGAGACCGCTATGGCCGCCTTCGACTTGGTCGACCCCATCTATCGCAAGGCCGTCGAGTACACCCGTCCGCTCGCTGCCAAGTGGGCCGAGCAGAACGCCGACAAGCCCTGCATCAACGTCATGGCCCAGGGCCCGCTCTTTGGTGCCGCCTACGTCTTTAGCATCTGCAACGTGCAGGAGATGCTGCAGATCGACTCCTGCACCATCAACACCTGCGACTTCTTCCACGGCCCCTTCGAGATCCTGGACAAGCGCACCTCGCTGTTCCAGCTCATCAGCGTCGGCCGCAGCCGCTGCAACGACGAGCGCGGCATCCGCTTCGTCAACCAGTACGGTGGCGAGCGCGTCTATCAGCTCGACGCCAAGGAGCTCGGCCTCAACGACATCAAGGACAGCGTGAGCGAGTACTTCAACCACCTGATTTTTGCCCCGATCCTCAACAACGTGTATATGCGCGCGCTCTCCGCCGTCACCCACAAGGACTACATGACGCGCCGCTACATGTGGAAGCTGGATTATTAGTTACGGCGTTTTACCAAACGCCGTAACGGCTCGACGCTGCAAACCCACCTGAGCGGCAATCTGCCTTTCAGCTTCAGCGGCATGACCAGAAGGTCAATGCCGCTTCGCTTCAAGGCACCTTGCTCGCTCAGGTGGGTTTTCGCTGTCGTTGCCAAAGCATCGGCGTCGCCTTGGCCCAGATGCGGCACTTGGAGACGTTCGGCACTTGGGGACAGTCCTAGTCATTGGGGACAGGTTACTTTACACCAAGTTGGCGCATATGAACCTGACCCCTTTGCACCAATGGGTTGTAGCGGTAGAGCGGATTTTTCCGCTCGCCGATTTGTGTCTTGAAAAATGTATATAACGACTATAACGTAGTGTGAAACATATTGGAAACAATACCGAGGAGGCTGCGTTGAAGAAAAGCAATCTGGGCTATGTGCTGGTGCTGATCGCCGCGCTTATGTGGGGCAGCATCGGAATCTTTGTAAACGGCATCTCGGCCCTGGGTGTTTCGTCTCAGAGCATGGCGGCCTTTCGCCTGTTGTCGGGTGCCGTCTTAATGGCTCCGGTCTTGGCGTTCATGGGTTGCCAGGGAGGCGATCGTGAGGGAAAAGCATCGGGTCCCCTGGCACTGTTCAAGGCAAGTCCTAAAGAGCTTGTTCCCTGTGCGCTTCTTGGCATTATCGGCCTCGCCACCGCTAACACGCTTTATTACGAGTGCATGGGCGAGGTGGGCATGTCCACGGCCTCGGTGCTGCTCTACACCTCGCCGGTGTTTGGCGTCATGCTCGGCCGCGTGCTTTATCGCGAGGATGTGACTCCCAACAAGCTCGTTGCCATCGCTTTTAATATCGGTGGCTGTGTACTTGCAGTGACCAATGGCGACCTTTCCGGTTTCCATTTTTCGGTTTGGGGCGTCACGTCGGGCGTGATCGCGGGCTTTTGTGGCGCGTCGCTCGCGGTGTTTAGCCGGATAGCAACCAAGACGGTCCACCCGCTGGCTGTCACGTTTTGGGGCCTTGTTTTTGGCGGTGCGGTTATGGCGGCTATCGCGGCTCCGTGGCCAGATGTCGCCGCGGCAATGTCGCCACAGCTGCTGCTGCTGTTCTTTGGTTTTGGACTCATTCCCACAGCCGTGGCATATGTCTTATATATGCAGGGTCTGTCCATGGGGCTCGAGACGTCGAAAGTTCCCGTCGTAATGTCATTCGAGACGGTCGTCACCGTACTGGTGGGCATTGGTGTCTACGCCGAGCCCGCCGGCGCGATTAAAGTCCTGGGCATCGTGCTGGTGCTCGCGTCCATCCTGATTATGAACACCGACTTCTCCAAGCTGCGCAACAGTGTGTTTGTCGGTCATGTCATTGAGAGCATGACCTTTAAGCCCAACGCGTGGTGGACCGAAAAATCTCAGGACATGGATCTGTTTAAGGAACGCACCGGCATTGCGCTGGAACCCACCGTACAGGAAAGCCCCTGGTACTTCGTGCGATAGGGGATTGCGCGCAGGGTCTGACCTGGGGTTATCCAGCTAGCGCCGGCCTACCCAGCCCAACGTTTCGAGTACGTTAAACCCGTCAACGGTCGATTTTCACCCGCGAACGGTCTTTATACTAATTAGCAATATAAGCAACGTATAAGACGTTATAATGACCATAACGAAAAGGAGGAGGCAAGATGAATCAGATCATTCTCGCATCTCATGGCGGCCTGGCCGCAGGCGCCAAAGACACGCTCGAGATGGTTCTCGGCGACGTGTCGAACGTCCACGTCGTGTCGCTTGCTCGTGACGACAAGGAGCCCATCACCAATAAGGTGGACGCCATGATCGCCACGTTCAACGCGGACGACACCGTCTATGTGCTGACCGATATGCTCGGCAGCTCGGTCAACAACAACATGGTCGAGCTTTCCAAGAACGGCACGAAGTTCACGGTTGTCAGCGGTTTCAACATCCCGCTGGCGCTCACGCTCGCTATGAGCCCCGTCCCCGTCAAGGGCGCCGAGCTCGCGGCCCTCATCAACGAGGCCCGCACCGGTCTGACCAACCCCAACGCACCGGTCGAGGCCGCCGCGGCTCCCGCCAAGAAGGCTAAGGCGCCCCGTCACAGCTCCGGTCCCGCCAAGATCGTCCTCGCACGTCTTGACTACCGTCTGCTGCACGGCCAGGTCGTTTTTACCTGGACCACCAAGGTTCAGGCCGAGCGCATCATCGTCGTCGACAACGCTGCCGCCAACGATGACATCAAGAAGGGCGCTCTTAAGCTGGCCAAGCCCCAGGGCGTGCGCCTGAACGTCTTCACCGTCGAGCGTGCCCTCGCCAAGATGGACAAGCTCAACACCCTCGGCGAGCGCGTCATGTTCGTCTTTGGTAACACTGCCGAGATGCTGCAGTTCTGCAAGGGCTACAAGCTCGACGCCATCAACCTGGGCGCCACCGCCAACCACGACGGTGCCGACCAGGTCGGCGGCAAGGACAGCTCCGTCTTCCTCGACGCCGCCCAGAAGGCAGACGTCAACCAGCTGCTCGACATGGGCATTAAGCTCTATGTTCAGCAGACCCCTACGTATCAGAGCGTCGACATCGACGCCAAGCTGTAATCAACCAGGCTTTTGCCTGACTGAAAGGAGAAGGGTATGAATACGTTCATCAGTGCGGTGCTCGTCGGCCTCGTCGGCGTGTTCTGCATGTGGGACTCCCGCCTGCTCGGTCGTCTTAACTTCGAGCAGCCCCTCGTTGGCGCTACGCTCGTCGGTCTGCTGCTGGGCGATGTGCCCACCGGCCTTGCCGTCGGTGCCGCCGTCGAGCTCGTGTCCATGGGCTTGGTGCAGGTCGGCGCCGCCGTTCCGCCCGATATGGTCCTGGGCGGCATCGTGGCCGCTGCCTTTGCGTGCCTGACCGATGCTTCCGCCGAGACCGCCATGACGATCGCCATCCCGGTCGCCGTCCTGGGTCAGCTTCTCGGCATCGTGTTCCGTTCCATCATCGCCGTCCTCACCCATGTGGCAGATAACGCGATTGATAACGGAAAGTTCAAGACCGCCTACCGTATGCACATCTGCGCCGGCTCCGGTTTGTACGCCATCATGTACTTCCTGCCGATCTTCCTCGCCGTCTTTGTTGGCACCGACCTGGTTCAGGCCATCGTCAACATGGTTCCCGAGTGGCTGTCCACTGGTCTTAACGTTTCGACCAAGATCATGACCGCCTACGGCTTGGCCCTGCTGCTCACCATGATGATCAAGAAGGGTATGACTCCGTTCCTGTTCATCGGTTTCCTGCTCGCCGCTTACCTCAACCTGTCCGTCATCGCGGTCGCTCTGATCGGTGTGTGCCTGGCTGTCGTCTTCATGGGCTTCAAGTTCAACGGTTCCCATGCAGCCGCCGGTGTCGATTCCGACTACGATCCGCTCGAAGACGACGAAGACTAAGGAGGAACACACTATGGCAACCGCAACCAAGGACGTGTCCCTGAACAAGAAGGTCAGCCAGTTCTTCTGGCGCTCCTGGGCCATCCAGGCCTCTTGGAACTACGAGCGTCAGATGAACATGGGCTTCCTCTACGGTATGGTTCCCACGCTCGATCGCCTCTATCCGGACGAGTCCGACCCCAAGCAGCTTGCTGCTAAGAAAGAGGCTTACCACCGTCACATGGCGTTCTACAACTGCACCCCGCAGACGAGCGCTTTCATCCTGGGCCTCGCCGCCTCCATGGAGGAGGAGTACGCCAAGGATCCCGAGAACTTCAACCCCGATTCGATTAACGCGGTCAAGACCTCCCTTATGGGCCCGCTTTCCGGCATCGGTGACTCCTTCTTCCAGGGCACCATCCGCGTTATCGCCTTTGGCTTGGGCGTTCAGCTGGCTCAGCAGGGCTCCATCATGGGCCCGATCCTGGCCCTTCTCATCTCCATCGTCCCCTCCGTGCTGATTACTTGGTTCGCAGCCAAGATGGGCTATCAGGGCGGCCACGAGTACCTGAGCAAGCTTCAGGGCGGCGACCTCATGGAGAAGCTCATGTATGTCTGCGGCATCGTGGGTCTTATGTCCGTGGGCGGCATGATCGCCACGCTGATCGGCGCCACCACCCCGCTGCAGTTCGCTGACGGCACCGTCGTTATCCAGGACATCCTGGACGGCATGATGCCCCAGATGATCTCACTTGGCCTCACCGGCCTTATGTACTGGCTCATCAAGAAGAACGTCAACACCGGTTGGCTTCTCGTGATCGCCATTGTGGGCGGCATCGCCCTCTCCGCGGTCGGCATCCTGGCCTAGTCGCGACTAAGCGCCTAACCGCTTTCCCCCGGGGGCCTGCCTGGCATCCCATACCCCAGGCAGGCTTCCATCCCCAAAATGCGACAATGGGACAGTCCCTTTGTCGCATCCTCAATGGGCCGGCGACTCGGTCCAAACCACGGTAACCCTGCGAGCGCCCGGCAATGTGGCGCCGCAAAAAATGAAAGGAATGTGTCAGATGTACGAGATCGACCTTAACCTCCCTAAGCAGATCGTCGCTGACGTCCTGTCCAACCACGAGATCCACAGCGTCGCCTTCGTCGGCTGCGGTGCCTCCATGTCCGACCTTTACCCCGCCAAGTACTTCCTGGCCAACAACACGGACAAGCTGAACGTTCAGATCTTCACCGCTAACGAGTTCAACTACGACACGCCTTCCTGGGTCAACGAGCACACCTTCGTGATCACCTGCTCCCTCGGTGGCTCCACGCCCGAGACCGTCGAGGCCAACAAGACCGCCAAGAAGCACAACTGCCCGGTCGTCTCCCTTACCAACAAGGCTGGCTCCGCTCTGACCGTCGACGCTGACTACGTCATCGTTCACGGCTTCCACGCCAACTTCGCTGCCAAGTGCGAGAAGCCCGGCTATGCCATCGCTCTTGCTCTCGAGATCCTTCAGCAGACCGAGGGTTATGACCACTACGAGGACATGATCACCGGCCTCACCAACGTCTTCGAGCTCTGCGAGAACGCCGCTCAGTCCTGCAAGAAACTCGCCAAGAAGTTCGCCGAGGACTTCAAGGACGACAAGATGATCTACTTCATGGCTTCCGGTGCCTCCGAGAAGATGGCTTATTCTCACGCTGCCTTCCTGTTCACCGAGATGCAGTGGATCGACGCCGCCGCCTACAACACCGGCGAGTACTTCCACGGCCCGTTCGAGGTTTCCACCGAGGGTAAGCCCTACGTCTTCTTCATGTCCGATGGCGCTACCCGTCCGATGGACGCCCGCGCCCTCACCTTCCTTGAGCGCATGGGCGCCAAGGTCGCTCTGATCGACTCCAAGGACTACGGCCTGGCTGACGCCGTGCCCGCGAGCGTCGTCACCTACTTCAACCCGCTGCTGCACCTCGCCGTTATGCGCGAGTACGGCAACCAGATCGCCGAGGCCCGTCAGCATCCGCTGACCATGCGTCGCTACATGTGGAAGCTTTCCTACTAATCACAAGTAAGTAGACCTTACGGGTTGATTGAGAGGGGATGGGGTTTGCGCCCCGTCCCCTTTTTTTCTCTGGGGAGGGCGTGTCTGTCGCGTCGCAAATCCCAGATAAAACCTACCAAAATAAACCTGACCCTTTTTGGCAGGTGGGAGGAGATGCGTATGATCAAGGCAGTGCTGTTTGATATGGACGGCGTGCTGGTCGATACCGAGTGGTTCTACAACCGTCGTCGCGTGGCGTTTATGGAGGAGAAGGGCTTCCACTTTGACGAGATCCCCGATCTTTCGGGGTCTAACGAGCCTGCCATTTGGGAGGCGCTGGTGCCCGACGATGTTGAGCTGCGCGAGCGTCTGCGCGTGGAGTACAAGCAGGTCTATAGCCCGGACCATCCCGTTCCGTATGCCGAGCTGCTCAACGAGCAGACGGAGCCGGTGATGCGCGCACTGCACGAGCGCGGCGTGAAGTGTGCCATCGCGAGCTCGTCCTATCGCGAGTTGATCGACGAGCTGGTGGAGATTGCCGGTATCCCCGACGTGCTGGACTACACCATCAGCGGTCACGAGTGCAGTGCGTTTAAGCCCGACCCCGAGATCTACCTGCGTGCCATGGAGGCGCTGGGGGTGGAGCCTGCCGAGTGCCTGGTTATCGAGGATTCGCCTTTGGGGATCGAGGCTGGCAAACGTTCCGGCGCCCGCGTCCTGGCACTGCGTCCGCACGAGGGCGTCAACCTCGATCAATCGCGAGCCGATGCCGTTATTGATAATCTGACCGATATTTTGGCCGCTTTGTAGTGTCAATCCGCCGCGAGAAGCACTGATTCACGCGTCTTTTGCTGCGGATTGGCTTAATTTGTCATCTATTTGGATCCGTTTGGCTTCGATTCGGACTAAGTGAGTAGACTTTTTGGTGCAGGACGAGCACAAAGCGCATCTGCTCTAGTAAAACCGCAGGTCACAGGGGTGGCGGTTTTGGGTGTGCTCTGCAGGTCGCTTAAAGTCTACTCACTTGTAATTTGGGCCTTTGGTCGTGGGGTTGCTGGTCCCGCTTTGGTTGTCGAGAGAGGGTGAATTGAAGCGTCCCCGCACGCTCCATGTTACAATCGCGGACATATCCCACAACTACATCTGCCTTCGAAAGGAGCCTGCGTGGCGAACGCCATCGATCGGCTCACGGACCGAGTGCTCGTGCTCGGCCGCCTCACCATCGTCCGCCGCGCCATTACTGCTGTGGCGGTCACCATTTCCGCCGTTCTCCAGACATTTCTGATCCAGGCGTTCATTCAGCCCGCCGACCTGCTTCCGAGCGGTCTTACCGGCGTCGCGGTCCTGCTCGATCGCGTTACCTCGCTGGGTGGCGTTCATATCGACATCTCGCTCGGCATGCTCGCGCTCAACATCCCCGTGGCGCTCCTATGTTGGAGCGGCATTAGCAAGCGCTTCGTCATCTTCTCGATGATGCAGGTCGTGCTCTCGTCGCTGTTCCTCAACGTCTTTCACTTCGCTCCATTTTTGGGCGACAAGATCATGCTCATCATTTTTGGCGGCGTGGTCTCGGGTCTGGGCGCTGCCATCGCACTTAAATCCGGCGCATCCACCGGCGGCACCGACTTTATCGCGCTGTGGGTTTCCAACCACACGGGCAAGACCATCTGGGGCGTCATCTTTGGTTTCAACTGCTTTATCCTGGCGATCTTTGGCTTTATGTTTGGCTGGGACAAGGCGGCGTATTCCATCGTGTTCCAGTTTATTTCGACCAAGACCATCGACAGTTTCTATCGTCGCTACGATCGCGTGACGCTGCAGATCACGACGCGTAAGGCAGACGAGGTCATGACTGCCTACGTAAACCATTTTCAGCACGGCATTAGCTGCGCCGAGGTCGTCGGCGGATACAGCCGCGAAAAGATGTACCTGCTGAACACCGTTGTTTCGACCTACGAGAGCCAGGACATTATCAAGTTGGTGTGCGACGTTGATCCCGGCGCCGTGATCAACGTGTTCCACACGCTCAACTTTGTGGGCGGCTGGTGGGGCGGTCATGTCGACGAGCCCATGCCCACGGCCGTTCCCGATCCCGACAAGCCCGCACGCATGGCCAGCAGGCAGGCGCGCCTCAGCGAACAGGACAGCCTGCAGCAGGACGACGGCAAGTAGGGTATTGGCATTTTGCCGGTCCTGCGCAACCCATCCGAACGAGCCCCCCGAAAGCCCCGTTGCTTTCGAGGGCTCTCGTTTGCCCAGATAAAACCTACCAAAATGAAGCTGTCGCTTTTTGGTAGGGAGGGTGTATCGTTTTATCAATATGAGGTAACATGAAACTAGACGTTATATACGTATTAGAAATTTAGCTATTTTGATAAGAGTGATCAGATATGCCTGCGCCCAAAAATGCACCGCTTTACCAGCAGATTTATGACGAAATCAAGGATGCGATCGAGAAAGGTGTTTATGCACCCAAGGAGCGTATTCCGTCCGAGCTTGAACTAGCCGAGCAGTACGAGGTGAGCCGTATTACGGTGCGCCGCGCTGTCGAGGAGCTGTGCTCCGATGGTTACCTGGTTAAGCAGCAGGGCCGCGGCACCTTTGTCTCCACGCCGCACATCAACCGCCAGTTTCACGCCTCGACGCTGCAGACGTTTACCGCGCTGTGTGCCGGCAACGGCATGAAGGCCGGTGCGCACGTGATCGATCGCCAGATCGTTCCGGCGCGCCAAAACGAGATGGAGTTCTTTGGCCTGCAGAAGGATGCGCTGCTGCTGCATATCAAGCGCGTGCGTACGGCCGACGGCGAGCCCATCTTTGAGGAGAACATCTTTGTGCCGTTTGACGCCTGCCGTGAGCTGTTGACGGCCGATCTTGAGGACAAGTCGATTTTTGCCGAGGTCGAGCGTGTTGGCGGAACGCCGATTGTCTCGGTTGGCTACCGTACGGTCGAGGCCGTTCGAGCTAACGCCGAGCAGGCGGCCGAGCTGGGCATTGCTCCGCACGATCCGCTGCTCAACCTGCGTGCCGGCTTTACCGGTCCCGATGACGAGCCGGTTTTGCTCGGCAAACAGTACTACGTGGGTAGCCGCTACGTCATGGTGATGTAGCTCTAGTTGCGCGGTTTTCCAAACCGCGCAACGGCTCGACGCTGTAAGCCCGCCAGAGCGGCAATCTGCCTTTCAACTTCGGCGGCATGACCAGAAGGTCAATGCCGCCTTGTTTCAAGGCACCTTGCTCGCTCTGGCGGGCTTTCGCTGTCCGCGCCAAAACATCGGCGTTGCCGGGCCGGCACTTGGGGACGTTCCTTTTAATATGAGCAGGACATTGTCAAGAGGCAAAATCGGGCCTGGCCCCAA